>NZ_JBHXPF010000010.1:0-158150 GCF_042718715.1 Streptomyces sp. NPDC058576
GCCCCCGGGAGATCCGGGGGCGGGGCGCTGCGCGTGTGCAGGTCGGACGGCTACTTCGCGACCTTCTCCGCGAAGAGCGGGACGACCTTCTCCAGCGCGTACGAGACGGACAGGACCGAGTCCGTGGCGAACGCCTGCGAGATGTCCTTGTCGTCGAAGACGATGTCGTTGCCTGCCTTCACCGACGGAACGGCCTCGTACAGCGGGTCGCCGCTGATGTCCGTGGCCGGGATGCCGATCGGGGTCATCACCGTGAGGTCGGCGTCGAGCAGGTCCAGGTTCTCCTTGGAGACGGACACGGAGAAGCCCTCACCGGCCTGGGCCTCGGCCTTCGGGTTGTTCGTGAAGCCGAGCCGCTCGACGAAGTCGATGCGCCCGGTGCCGCCGACGTAGACGCCGAAGCCCTCGGACGTACGCGAGCCGACCGTGATGGTCTTGCCCTTGAACTCCGGATGGGCCTTCGCGGCGGCCTCGAACTTCTTACCGGTCTCCGCGATCAGCTCCTTGCCCTTCTCGGGCACGCCCATGGCCGCGGCGATCATCGTGGTCTGCTGCTCCCACGAGAGCTTGTACTGGTCGCCGCCCTTGGGCACGCCCACGGTCGGGGCGATCTTCTTCAGGGTGTCGTAGCGGGTCTGGTCGCCGCTGGACTTGGTGTCCAGGATCAGGTCGGGCTGGAGCGAGGCGATCTTCTCGAACTCCGGCTCCATCGTGCCGATGATCTCGGGCTTCTTGTCGTACATGCCCTTGGCCCACGGGCCGACGCCCTCGCCGCCGAAGGGCAGCCAGTCGCTGGCCCCGACCGGCTGGCCGCCGAGCGCGAGCACGGTCTCGGCGTCGCCCCAGCCGAGCGCGACGATGCGCTTGGGCTGCTCGTCGACGGTGACCTCGCCGAACTTGGTCGCCACCTTCGCGGGGAAGGCGCCTTCGGACGCACCGCCCGAGGCGGAGGAGGACGCGGAGCTGTCGGAGTCGTCCGACGAGCCGCAGGCCGAGAGGCCGACGAGGAGGGCGGCGACGGCCCCGGCCACGAGGACGGGGGTGCGGCGGGCGCGCCGGGCGCGGGGAGCGGAAGCGTTCATACCCTTTAGGTTAGCCTCACCTAATGACAACGGTGCCATCGGGTGTGCCCGGGTGCCCTGCTCCCCCGGACGCCCGAGTGTCCGCTCCCGTACGCACGAGGCTCAGGCGGCCCGGTCCTTGATGTGGTGGCGGCCCAGCGGCACGACCATCGGGGTGGCCGACGCCGGGTCCTCGATCACCGAGCAGCGCATGCCGAAGACCTCGCCGACCAGCTCCGCCGTCACGATGTCGACCGGCCGGCCCTCCGCGACGATCCGCCCCGCCTTCATCGCGATCATGTGGTCCGCGTACCGGCAGGCCAGGTTCAGGTCGTGCAGCACGGCCACCATGGTGACGTCCTGCTCGCGGTTGAGGTCGGTGAGCAGGTCCAGGACGTCCAGCTGGTGGCTGGCGTCCAGGAAGGTCGTCGGCTCGTCGAGCAGCAGGATGTCGGTGCGCTGGGCGAGCGCCATGGCGATCCACACCCGCTGGCGCTGGCCGCCGGACAGCTCGTCCACCGACCGGTCGGCGAGTTCGAGCACATCGGTCGAGAGCAGCGCCTGCGCGACCGCCTCGTCGTCCTCGCGGTTCCAGCGGCGGAACCAGCCCTGGTGCGGGTAGCGGCCGCGCCCGACGAGGTCGGAGACCGTGATGCCCTCCGGGGCGGTGGGGCTCTGCGGCAGGATGCCGAGCACGGAGGCGACCTCCTTGGTCGGCATCTCCTGGATGGACCGGCCGTCCAGGAGCACCGCACCGGCGGAGGGGGCCAGCAGCCGGGCCATCGCCCGCAACAGGGTCGACTTCCCACAGGCGTTGGGGCCGACGATGACGGTGATCTTCCCGGGTGGCACGGCCACGCTCAGACCGGGGACGATCTCGCGTTCGCCGTAGCCGAGCCGGACGTCCCGGGCTTCCAGAGTGTGTTCGGCCACGACAGGGCCACGCCTTTCGTCGTCGTCTTCTCGATACGTCGCCATGCCCTGGGAGTTGTCCATGTCAGCCCCCGCTGCCGACGCGGTTGGCGCGGGCCAGGAGCAGGAGCAGGTACGGCGCCCCGATGATGCTGGTGACCACGCCCACCGGCAGCTGTACGGAGGGCAGCGCGTGCTGCGCGGCGAAGTCGGCGACCAGGACGATCAGCGCCCCGGTCAGGGCCGCCTGCGGCAGGGCCGCGCCGCGGCCCGGGACCAGTCGGCGGGCGATCGGGGCGGCGACGAAGGCCACGAACCCGACGGGACCGGCGGCGGCGGTCGCGACCCCGGCGAGCGCGGTCGCGCAGGCCAACAGCGCGAGCCGCCCGCTTTCGACCTTCGCCCCGAGCCCGGCGGCGGCGTCGTCCCCGAGCTGGAGGGGGCGCAGCGCGTGGGCGGCGAGGACGGTCAGCGGCACGAGGACGGCGAGGGCGATGAGCAGGGGCCACACCTGGCTCCAGGAGAGGCCGTTGAGGCTGCCCGCGAGCCAGCGGAACGCCTCCTGCGCGTCGGTGACCTCGGAGCGGGCCATCACGTACCAGACGATGCTGGACAGCCCCATGCCGACGCCGATGCCGACGAGGACCAGGCGCTGTCCGGCGATGCCCTGCCGCCAGGCCAGCAGGTAGATGGCGGCCCCCGCCACCAGGGATCCGGTGAGGGCGCTCGCGGAGAGGGCGAGTCCGCTGACCTGGAAGAGCAGGGCGGCGGTGACCGCGACGGCGCTGGCCCCGGCACTGATACCGATGAGGTCGGGGCTGGCGAGCGGGTTGCGCAGCACCGTCTGGAAGACGGCTCCGGAGAGACCGAAGGCGGTGCCGACGAGGACGGCCAGGAGGGCGCGGGGCAGCCGCAGTTCCAGGACGACGAACTGCGATCCGCCGTCGCCTCCCCCGAACAGGGTGGCCACGACCTTGCCGATCGGCATGACCATGTCGCCGTAACTCAGCGAGACGCCGAACATGACGAGGGCGGCGGCGAGCAGTCCGGCCCCGACGAGGAGGGAGCGGCGCAGGCCCCGGCCGCGTACGGCGGAGACCTGGCGTACGGCGTCGGCGAGGCGCTCCTGGTCCGCGCTCGGGGCGCCCTTCGCCACGACGGGTGCCCGGCTCACAGTTCCACCAGCTTCCTGCGCCGGACCAGCCAGATGAAGGGGATGCAGCCGATGGCGGCCGTGACCACGCCGACCTGCACCTCGCCGGGGCGGGCGATGACCCGTCCGACGATGTCGGCGACGAGGAGCATGACCGGGGCGAGCACCATGCTGTACGGGAGCACCCAGCGGTAGTCGGGGCCGGTGATGAGGCGGGCGGCGTGCGGTACGGCAAGCCCGACGAAGCCGATGGGCCCGGCGACGACGGTGGCCGCGCCGCAGAGGATGACCACGGCGAGGGCGGACACCATCCGAATGATCCCGACGCGCTGGCCGAGGCCGCGGGCCAGGTCGTCGCCGAGGGAGAGGGCGTTGAGCTGCGGTCCGAGGGCCAGCGCCAGGACGGTGCCGACGAGGATGAACGGCGAGACCTGCCAGAGCACCTCGGAGCCGCGGGCGGTCAGCGCGCCGAGCTGCCAGAACCGGAACTGGTCGTAGCTGCCCCGGTCCTGGAGCAGGATCGCGCTGGTGACGGAGGTGAGGACGGCGGCGGTCGCGGCCCCCGCCAGGGCGAGCTTGACCGGCGTAGCGCCTTCCCGCCCGAGCGAGCCGACCCCGTACACGAGGAGGGCGGCGAGCAGCGCGCCGAGGAAGCCGAACCAGATGAACTGGGTGGCGACCGTGAACCCGAGCAGGGTGATCGAGCAGACGACGGCCACGGACGCGCCGGCGTTGATGCCGAGGAGCTGGGGGTCGGCGAGGGGGTTGCGGGCGACGCCCTGCATCACCGTGCCCGCGAGGCCGAGCGCCGCACCGGCGAGCAGCCCGGCGACGGTGCGCGGGATGCGGACCTCCTGGACGATGAGCTGTCCCTTGACGGCCGTGTCCGGGTCGAGGACGCCGTCGACGACATCGCGGAAGGGCACGTCGCCGGAGCCGATGGCGAGGCTGGCGACGACGGTGAGGAAGAGCACGGCGAGGGCGGCGAGCAGCCCGAGGGCGAGCACGGGGCGGCTGCGCCCCCGCCGCGTCTCCTTGCCGCCGGCCGGCTGCTTCTCCTTGTCCAGGAGAGCCGGGCCGCTCACGACCCGGCCGCCGGGGCAGCCGGAATGCGGTGGTGCACTGTCGGTTCCTCACACTTGTCTCGTCGGCGCGGGGGCGCCCCTGGGGTACGGGAGACGGCATCGTCGCCGGTCCACCCCGGGCGGAGCACAGAAGGGACCCCAAAGTAAGGTCACCCTAACAGCGCCCGTTCGACCGTGTGCTGCCGCACCCCACGAGCTCCGGAGCACTTCCTTGTCGTACGCCGCCGACCCCACTGCCCCCGTCACCGGTCCGCTGGCCGGGGCCGTGCCCCTGGGCTCGGCGGACGAACTGCGGGAGCTGCTGGGCACGCCGCACCCGATCGTCATCGACAAGGTGCACGACCGGCTCACGGACGACGATCTGGACCTGCTGGCCCGCTCGCCGTTCTGCGCCATGGCCACGTCCGACGCGGACGGCAACTGCGACTCCACCCCGCGCGGCGACACCCCCGGCTTCACCCATGTCGTGGACCGGGGCACGATCGCCCTCCCCGACCGCCCGGGAAACCGCCGCGCGGACAGCTTCCACAACATCCTGGCGAACCCGCGCGTGGGCCTGCTCTACCTGATACCGGGCGCGATGGACGTCCTGCGCATCAACGGTCGCGCCCGCATCTTCACGGACGCCCCGTTCTTCGACGCGATGGCGGTGAAGGGGCAGCGCCCGAAGCTGGCCCTGGTGGTCGAGATCGACGAGATCTTCCGCCACTGCCCGGCGTCGCTGAAGCGGTCGGGGGTGTGGGCGCCTCAGACGTGGGCGGGGGCGGAAGCGGCGGGGTGACGGGTCGGCCGGTCCGCTGTGCAGGAATCCCGTCCTCGGCCTCCACCGGAAGCACGCATGTCCACGCGCTCTGATCTGCGGTGACGGACAGAAAATAGTCGAACGCGTCGAGGTCGAAACCCAGCCCCGTCCAGGCGGCCAGCGCTTCGGCGTGCCTCGGCTCGACCGCGTAGACGTCGACGAACCGGTCCTGGGGACAGCCGAAGAGTTCCGCCAGGCACTTGCACGATCCAACGAAGAGCTGCGGGCACGTCGACGCGTCCCGCACCCTCAATCGGCGGCCGACGACCACGTCCGGGTCGACAGCACCAGCAGGTAGCCGTCCGGGTCCTGAAGGGTGACGCCCCAGGTGTCCCAGTACGGATTGTGCGCGGGCACCCGGGTGCCGCCGTGCCGTTCGAGCCGCTCCACCAAGGCGTCCGGGACCTCTTCGCCAAGGTAGACCACCAACAGATCCTCGGGCGTCGGGCGCGGTTCGACCGGGGCCGACGGGTCGTGGACGAGTTCCAGGTGCCAGGCGGCGTCGGGCCAGCCGACCATGAGCAGCGAGTGGCGGCCGGCGGTCCCGTCCGCCTCGTGGCGGTACTGGACGGCGAGGCCGAGCCCCGCGACCCAGAAGCGCTCCGCCGCGGTGAGGTCGCGGGACGGGCGGGCTATGCGCAGATGGGCCGTGGCGTCTGCCGGCATCGGGGAATCTCCTGGTGGGCGTGGGTCCATCGATCGCGGAGGACCGCTCGTCCACGGACCTTACGGAGCCGGGGATCACCCACGCATCGGGCGTTCGCCCTACGCCCCCAGCCGTAGATCGTGGGGCTCGCCCGAGCGCGGGGTCACCCGAATGCCGCGTCCCCTCGACCCGGCCCTGTCGTTCTCGGGATGTGACAGCCGAAGTCTCGCAGAGGAATGTGCCGACCCGTGAATGAAGAAACCATCCTGCTCAGGGACTTCCTCGCCACGATGAACCGCCTGCAGGCGGAGTTCGAGCGGCGGCTCGACGGTATCGAACGCGACGCCCCGCCGGGGGCGCCACCGCACGGCGACTCCCGTGCGACGGCAGACCCTTGGCAGCCCTGGAGCAGTCACGACGTGCGGCCACCCCTCGGGCTGGAAGCCATCTGGGCCGATGCCCGCCGTTCGCCGGTCGGGCGGGCGGACGGGTCAGGAGGACGCCCCAGCTCGGAGAAAGCATTCTTCACCGCGCTCCCCGACTGACCGCGCGCTCCGACTGGCCGCGCGCTCCGACTGACCGCGCCCCTCGACTGATCGCGCTCCTCGACTGACCGCGCTTTCTGCTCGGCCGAGGCTTGAAGAAGCGTTCCCGCCCCCGAGCTGGCGCTCCTTCACCCGTCCGGTCAGGCGGCCCGCGGCTCGCGCCGCATCACCCAGAGCGCCGGCCCGCCCCCCGGAAGCTGGGCTTCCGCCTGCACCGTGAAGCCGAAGCGCTCGTAGAACGGCAGGTTGTCCGGCTTGGAGGACTCCAGGTAGACCGGCAGCCCCGCCGCATCCGCCTTGGCCAGCCCGGAACGCAGCAGCGCCGCCCCGTGCCCCTGGCCCCGGGCGGCCGGGTCCGCGCCGACGACCGCCAGGTACCAGTGCGGCTCCTTGGGGCCCTGCTCGGCGGCCGCCGCGACCGCCTCCCGGAACAGCGGCGCCCGGTCGCCCAGGATCGCCTCCAGCTCCGCGACCGTGTCCGCGTCGGGAACGGTCTTCTCCTGCCCCTCCGGCGCCACCCAGAACGCGGCAGCCGACGCGGTGCGCTCGCACACCCCGTAGCGGCCGTACTGCCGGGTGAAGATCGTGGTGAAGTAGCGGACCAGGTCGCCCTCGCGCGCGGGCCCACCGGGGAAGAACCACCCCATCATCGGGTCGTCGGCGAAGGCACGGGCCAGGGTGCGGCTGATCTCCGGGGCGTCGTCGAGCGTGGCCGCCTGCGGAGTGTTCGTTATCGACATAAGGGTCATTCTGCACGTTGATGATCTTGAGCGGTGAGCGGGGTCCCCGGCCACCGGGCACGTGGACCCCGTCCCGGTGGGCGGTCCGGTCCAGCACTGAGGACGGACGAGGCCGCCGACTCCCCGGAGGGGGGCCGGCGGCCGGGCCTCAGGGTCTCGCGCGCGCCCTTACGCCTTGTGCTGCATCGACGAACGCGCCGGGTTGCCCTGCCCGCCCGCCTTCGGGTCCTTCTCGCCGGACTTGGCCCGTACGCCCTGCTCGACGCGCTTGCCGATCGTGTCGTCGATGTTCGTCCAGTACTGGAACGCCCGCTGGAGGATCGGCTCACTCACGCCGTTCAGCAGGTGGCCGACCACGTTGTCCACCAGCCGGTCCCGGGCCGCGTCGTCGAGGACCTCGCGGACCATCGTGCCCGCCTGGCCCCAGTCGTCGTCCTCGGCGTGGTCGACGTAGGCCGCCCGGGTGATGTCCCCGTCGGCGTACCAGCTCGGCGGCGTCCCGTAGCGCGCCGTGTCGGCCTCCGGGCCGCCCTTGGAGTTCGGGGCGTAGACGGGGTCGGAGGTCTTCCGGTACGCCATCGCCCCGTCCTTGGAGTACGTGTGCACCGGCGCGACGGGGGCGTTGACCGGCAGCTGCTGGTAGTTGGCGCCGATGCGGTAGCGGTGCGCGTCCGCGTAGCTGAACAGTCGCGCCAGCAGCATCCGGTCCGGGCTCGGGCCGATGCCGGGGACGAAGTTGTTCGGCTGGAAGGCCGCCTGCTCGATCTCGGCGTGGTTGTCCGTGGGGTTGCGGTCCAGCGTCATCCGGCCGACCTCGATCAGCGGGTAGTCGCCGTGCGGCCACACCTTGGTCAGGTCGAACGGGTTGAACCGGTAGTCCTTCGCATCCTCGTAGGGCATGACCTGGACCTTCAGCGTCCAGCTCGGGTACTCCCCGTCCCGGATGTGCTCGAAGAGATCACGCGTGTGGTAGTCCGTGTCCGCCGAGGCCATCTGGTCGCCCTCGTCCTGCGTGAACGTCTCGACGCCCTGGTCGGTCTTGAAGTGGTACTTCACCCAGAACCGCTGGCCCTCTGCGTTGATCCACATGTACGTGTGCGAGGTGTAGCCGTTCATGTGCCGCCAGCTGCGCGGGATGCCCCGGTCCCCCATCAGCCAGGTGACCTGGTGCGCCGACTCCGGCGAGAGGGTCCAGAAGTCCCACTGCATGTCGTGGTCGCGCAGGTTGTTGTCCGCCCGGCGTTTCTGGGACCGGATGAAGTGCTGGAACTTCATCGGGTCCTTCACGAAGAACACGGGGGTGTTGTTGCCCACCATGTCGTAGTTGCCTTCGCTGGTGTAGAACTTCACCGCGAAGCCGCGCGGGTCCCGCCAGGTGTCCGGGCTGCCCCTTTCCCCGGCGACGGTGGAGAACCTGATGACCAGGTCGGTGGTGGTGCCGGGCTGGAAGAGCGCGGCCTTGGTGTACGCGGAGACGTCCGCGGTGACCTCGAACTTCCCGAACGCGCCGCTGCCCTTGGCGTGCGGCTGGCGCTCGGGGATGCGTTCGCGGTTGAACTGGGCCATCTGCTCGATCAGGTAGGAGTCCTGGAGCAGGATCGGCCCGCCCGGGCCGACGGTGAGCGAATGCTCGTCGCTCTCCACCGGGGCACCGGAGTCGGAGGTGGTCGGCTTGCGGGTGGTGTCCGTCATGTCCTCATATCCTCTTGTCGGTCCTGCGCGGGCGTAGAGGCCTTCGGCTCTGCTCCACGGCTACCCTGTCGCGCCTCTGCCAATGTAGGCATATGCAGACGAATCGTCCCGTCGAGCCGTCGTGGGCAGCCGGGTCAGCGGGCCCCGTTTCCCGAGACCAAGGGGCCCACGGAGATCTCCCTTGCCCTTGCCGAGGCCGGGCACCCTCGTGGCACCGGGACCCTCCGCGTATCCCCGTATCCGGAACTCACACATCCGCCGGGCCCCGGCCGTCATACCCGCCCGGCTCCGCCGTCGCCCCTGCGGCCCGTCATGACGCCTGCCCGCGTCACCCTGCGGTCCACTGCTCGCCTGCCCGCGTTACGCCGGGCGGCGGCGGGCGGCGGCGTTCGGTACCTGCGGGCGGGGCGATGTCACGCAGGGGCGCCGAGCGGCGGGTGTTCCAGCACGCGGGGCTTGTACTCGACGAGCTGGATGCGGCCGTCGAAGGTCCGGTGCTCGATCATGTCGAGGGCGACGTCCGGATAACCGTCGTAGATGCGTTCCGCGCCCGTGGCCCCGGTGATCACCGGGAACATCACGACCCGGAAGCGGTCGACGAGCCCGGCCCGCAGCAGGGACCGGGACACGCTGAGGCTGCCGATCGTGCTGAGGAGCCCCGTGCCGTTCTCCTTCATGGCGCGGACCGTCTCGACGGCGTCGTCGCGGACGAGCGTGGAGTTCGCCCACGTCAGCGGCTCCTCCAGTGAGGAGGAGAACACCACCTTGGGCGCTCGCGTGAGCTCGTCGACGGACGCCTCCTCTTCGGGCCTGAACTCGTCCTGCCCGTTCGGGACCTCGCCGGCGGCGAAGCCCGACATCTGTCGGTAGGTGTTCGCTCCCATGAGATGGGTGACCTGGGGCTGCTCGCCGAGCCAGGCGAGATACTCCGGGCCCTCAAGGCCCCAGAACCCGGGCCAGCCCTCTCCCGATGCGTAGCCGTCGAGAGAGGTGATGAAGTCGACGAGAAGCTCTGACATGGCGGTGTCCCTTTCTCGGGTGTCACGAATGGGGACCGGCCGCGGGCCGCGAACTCATCGGATCCGTTCGGCTCTGTCGATGACGGGTCGGCCATGGGACCGGACGTCCCGACTACACCCTCGCCCGTGAGGAGCCGCTAAGCCCGCCGGGCGGCCACCGCCAGCCGGGTGTCCTCCGTGATCAGGTCCCCGTTGACCGCACTCCCCGCCATGAGGCCCGCCGCCGCCGCGCCGATCACCTGTTCGGTGAGGCGGGTGACGTTGCCCGCCGCCCAGACCCCGGGGACCTCCGTCGCGCCGGTCGGGTCGGTCGGGATGTACGAACCGATCACCACCCCGCCCATCTCCTGCGCCACCGGCTCCAGCCCCAGCGACTCCAGGACCGCCGAGCGGGCGGTGAACCGGGCCTGCACCACCAGCGCCTCGCGCGGGATGACCCGGCCGGACGCCAGCCGGACGCCGGTGAACCGGTCGTCCGCCACCTCCAGCCCCGCCACCTCACCGTCCACGACCGCGACGCCCCGGGCCGCCAGCTGCTCGTACTCCTCCTGCGTGGGCTCCGGCCCCGTGTGCAGGAAGAGGGTCACGTCGTCGCTCCACTGCCGCCACATCAGCGCCTGGTGCACGGCGAGCGGGCCGGTGGCGAGCACCCCGATCGGGCGGTCCGCCACCTCGTGGCCGTGGCAGTACGGGCAGTGCAGCACCTCGCGCCCCCACCGCTCCGCCAGACCCGGCACGGGCGGCAGCTCGTCGACGAGCCCCGTCGTCACCAGCAGCCTGCGCGCCTCGACGCTCCGGCCGTCCTCGGTCACCACCCGGAAGCCCCGCTCCCCTGCCCCGGGCAGCCGCTCGGCCGAGGCCACCCGGCCTTCGACGATCTCCGCCCCGTACCCGGCGGCCTCGCCGCGGCCGATCGCCAGCAGCTCGCCGGGCGGGGTGGACTCGCGGCCCAGGTAGTTGTGCACGTGCGAGGCGGGCGCGTTACGAGGCTCGCCCGCATCGATCACCAGAACCGAGCGCCGGGCCCGCGACAGCGCGAGCGCCCCGCTCAGGCCGGCGGCCCCGCCGCCCACGATCACCACGTCGAACCGCTGCTGCTTCATGTCGCTCCTCCTTCGTCACGAGGTCGCGGATCACCTCCGCCAACCTCCGCTCGATGACGAGAGTGCGCGCATGCGGCCGAAACGACAAACATCCTTGCCGGAACAGCAAGTCAAACGGCACTGAACTCGCACCACACGACCTTGCCGGGGTTCCGCTCGGCCACGCCCCACGTGTCCGCCAGCGCCGCGACGAGCAGCAGCCCGCGTCCACCCTCGTCGTCGGCCTCCGGCGGCTCGTCCGCCGCGCGCACCTCACCGTCGCCGCTGTCGTGCAGCTCGACGCGGATCATGTTCTCGACCCGCTCCAGGTAGATGTGGACCTTGAAGCCACGCCCCGGGGGCACGCCGTGCCGGAGCGCGTTGGTCGCCAGCTCGGTCACACAGAGCAGCACATCGTCGGCCCGCTGCTCACACTCCCACTCGATCAGCGCCTTGCGGGCGAACTTGCGTACGACAGGGATCGACCTGCGCTCGCGGCAGTAGAAGGCGGCACGGAAGTAGGGCAGTTGGGTTGTCTCGTTCATGCTTCCACGCTCACACGGAGTTACTACGCTGAAGCAGAGTGGAGAGACGTACAAAAGCTTTTGTACGGGTTCTGACGGATTGACAGCGGGGCCGGAACGGGGAGAGCCAGGTCATGCAACCGGGAAAGCAGAGCGGCATCAGGCGGGTTACTTCATGGCAGCTGGTCGGGGCACAGCTGCGCCACTTCCGCAAACTCGCCGGGCTGACACAGGCCGCCCTCGCCGAGCAGGCCGGGGTGGGCGAGGACACGATCGCCTCGATCGAGCAGGGGCGACGAGCGCTTCAGTCAGACCTCGCCATCCAGCTCGATGAACTGCTGGACACCAAGGGCGTTTTGCGGGTCGCGGTGGAGAGGATCCCGCGGAAGGAGCGCTACCAGGCGCTGGTCAAGGACTTTGTGCAGTACGAGCAGGACGCCCTGAGCCTGCTCTGGTACGAGACCCAGCTCGTTCCGGGACTGCTCCAGACCGAGGCGTACGCACGCTTCATCTTCGACTGCAACTACCCGCCGACCGAAGAGGAGGAGATTGAGAAGCGGGTGGCGAACCGGCTCGACCGCCAGAAGATCCTGGAGCGCAAGCCCCGGCCTCTCCTCCACTTCATCCTGGAGGAGAGCATCCTGCACACCCAGCTGGGTGACCCCGAAGTGATGCGGGAGCAGCTTCTCCATCTGCGGCGCTGCAGGGATCTGCCGTTCGTCACCCTTCAGATCATGCCCCGCAACACCCCTCGGCACGCCGGGCTCTCGGGGCCGCTCATCCTGCTGGAGACCCCCGACCACGATCAGCTCGCCTACATCAGCGGCCAGTTGCGCGCAGAGCTGTACGACGAGCCAGCTGACGTCAGCGCTCTTATGCAGCGGTATGGGATGCTGCGTTCCCAGGCGCTCACCGTCGAGGAGAGTTCCCGGCTACTGGATGCACTGCTTGACGCACTGCTTGGAGAGACATGCCCCGCGCAGCACACCCCTCCCCTGACCCCACAGCCCTCCACTGGTTCAAGTCCAGCTACAGCAACGGTGACGGCGGAGACTGCATCGAAGTCGCCTACCACTGGCGCAAGTCCACCTACAGCGACGGTGACGGCGGAGCCTGTGTCGAAGTCGCCGCCCACCCCACCGCCATCCACATCCGCGACTCCAAGGTGACCGACGGTCCCGTCCTCACCGTCGAGCCCGCCACCTGGAGCGCCTTCGTCCACGGCAGCGGCACCGCCCTCTGAGCAGTCCGACAGTGAACCGCCCCGGCCGCCGCCGCAGCCGGGGCGGTTCACCGTCCGCCCGCTACCTCAGCCTCAGTAGCGCACCCACAACTCGTACACGCCCGGCTTCCCGGCGAACGGGTTGCAGATGAAGACCCGGCTCCAGAGGGCGTTGTCAGCGCCCGCGTTCCCCACCGCCTGGCACTCCGCCAGGCTGGCGTGGTGGCTGCGGAGCCAGAAGCCGGGGCCCGTGGCGGAGGCGGTCGAGGCGGTGCCGAGGAGCATCGCTCCGGCGGTCGCCACGGTCACCGCGAGTGCGGCAATGCGTCTGCGCATGTCGGTAACTCCGTTTTCAGTCAACGCACATGACTGTGCGTCAGTGAATGAATGAGTCGAGCCGATCCGAACAGCGCGCGCCGCCAGGAGAAAGCTAGTGAGCCGTGCACGCCCGCACAATAGGTCTGGACCAATAAGGCGGCGCATATGCCCCATGGCCGTAAACCTCTGCCGTGCCGCATATTTCGTACCGCATGGTCAGCTTTCGGCCGACCGCTCCACCGGGATCCACAGCTCCGCCTCGGCCCGCTTCCCGTCCTCCGACAGCCGCACCCGCAGGATCTCCGGGCCGGGCCTGGACGCGTACGGGTTCGACGGGAACCACTGGGTGAACACGTCCCGCCAGAGGTACTGGAGAGCCTGCGGGAACTCGCCCTCGCTCTCGAAGACCGCCCACGCCCCTGCCGGCACGTCCAGGGCGTCCAGGTCCTCCGGAGGCTCCGCGCCGCTCACCACCCCGTGGTAGTAGTCGAGTTCGGTGCCCTCCGCGCGGCTCGGGTCGAGCTGGTCGCTCACCCCGACGATGCCCGCCGGCTCCTGGTCCGAGAGGGCCGCGATGCGCTCCAGCTCCTCCCGGCCGATGCCCCGGATGAACTCCGCGATGGCCGGATTCGGCCCCTCGTGGATGAGCGGGACGCGGGCCTTCTTCCCGACCACCCGGAACGCGTTCTTCTCCATCAGCCTGTAGCGCATGGCGCTACTCCCTTCGACGACGAGTCGGAAGGTCAGGCGTTGCTGGGACCGTAGAACCGCGCCCGTTCGCCGCGCCTCGCCCGGTCCGATGCCGTGTACGGCCCGGAAGGCACGGGCGAAGCCCTCCCCCGTGTCGTAGCCGTACCGCACCGCCACCTCCAGCAGCGTCCGGTCGGGGGCGGCGAGGACCTCGGCTCCCGCGACCGTCATGCGACGGCGGCGGATGTACTCCGCCAGCGGGAGGCCCGCGAGCGCGGAGAACATCCGGCGGAAGTGGTACTCCGAGGTCATCGCGATGCGGGCGAGGTCCGTCGCCTCGATGCGCTCACCGAGGTGCGCCTCGATGTGCTCCATCGCGTCGTTCAGCCGTTCCAGCAACTCCTGACTCCTTCCCTTGCCCGTTCACCGTAGGGAGGAGCCACTCTGCCGGACCCGACCGTTCGTGCCCGGTTCGGTCGGGCCCCCGGGCTTCGCCATCAGCTCCACCAGGGACGAGAAGCTGTCCTCGGCGTGGCCCGCTTCCGTGCCCCACCGGAACAGGTCGACGACCGCGGCCGGGAGGGTCGTGTCGACGCCCGCCTCGGCGCTGGTGTGCAGAACGTGCTCGGCGCTCGCCAACCCCATGGCCAGGCGGTCAACGTCGCCGTCGTGCGCTCCGGCGTCGATGCGTTCGGCGTAGAAGGCGAAGGACTCGGCGAGCGAGCTCGCCGTCTCCTCGGCGTGCGGCAGGATGTCGGCCGCCGTCAGACCGTTCGCGCGGGCGAGGGCGGCGGCCTGCCAGAAGCTCAGCATCGAGGTCCAGAAGATGACCATGCCGAGCTGATAGTACAGCGCGGCGAGCCCCGGGTCCTCGCCCTGGTGCTCGACCCGGCCCGTCAACGCTTTGAGCACCGGCCCGTGCCGGTCGAACGCCTCACGCGGCCCGCTGTAGAAGGTGGCCGACTCGGGCTGCCCGATCCCCGTGGGCGACGAGTTGACCCCGCCGGTGAGCTGTACGGCACCGCGCTCGGCCGCCCAGCGGGCTCCGTCGCGAGCCTCCTCGGGCGTGGCCGAGGTGAGGTTGAGCAGGACCCTGCCGTTCAGGGCACGCGCGGCCGGCTCCAGTACGGCGCGGACCGCCGCGTAGTCCGTGAGGCTGAGGATGACCACCTCGTTCGCCGCGACGGCGTCGGCGGGGCTCGACGCGAGGACCGCACCGCGGGTCACCAGGTCGTCCGCGCGGGAGGCGGTGCGGTTCCACACGGTGACCCCGTAACCGCGGTCGAGTAAGGCCGCGGCCATCGCCCGGCCCATCGGTCCCAGCCCGATGACGGTCACGGCGCCCGGGTGCTCCGTCGCTGCCCTGCTCATTGCTGCCTCCAACGGGTCGGCAGGGGCAGGCGGAAGCCACTCCCCCGCCCTGCCCATGACTAAAACGAACGCTCTATCCAGAGCGTGCCGCGAAACTAGCACAGCTCTAGAACGAACGCTCTACTCAGTGCCCGCTACAGTGACGCCATGCAGACCAGCACGCGGGACCGGATCGTCGTGGCGACCGCGCGCCTTCTCCAGCGGCAGGGGTACGTCGGCACCGGCATCAAGCAGATCGCCACGGAGTCGCAGGCCACGCTCGGCTCGATCTACCACTTCTTCCCGGGCGGCAAGGAAGCCGTCGCGGTCGCCGCGATCCGGCACGGCGAGCAGGAGTTCGCGGCGCTCCTGAAGGAAGCGCTGGACGGCGAGCCGGACCCGGCGGACGCGGTGGTCTCCTGCACCCGCCAGCTGGCGGCCGGGCTCAAGGAGTCGGGCTGGGTGGACGGCTGCCCGGTGACGGCCGCGGCCCTGGAGACGCTCGGCGGCGAATCCGACCTCCAGCAGGCGTGCGCCGACGCCCTGAACGGCTGGCAGCGGCTCGTCCTCGACAAGCTGCTGAGCCGCGGGTTCCCGGCGGGCGACGCCCGGGAGCTGGCGACCGCCGTGATCAGCGCCATCGAGGGCGCCGAGGTCACCGCCCAGGTCAACCGGAGCGAGGAACCCCTGCTGGCGACAGGACGCCAACTGGCCCGCCTCATCAGGTCGTACGGGATCGGCGCGGCCGACCGCTGAGAGGCGGCCGCGCTCCCGGGCTTTCCCGCCCTCAGCACTCCGGCGCGCACGGTCCGCCGGGGCTGTCGGCAGCGTGCCGGCAACGGGGACAGGGGCGGCCGGAGGGCCGCCCCTGTCCGTTCCCAGCCGGTTCAGCTGAGCTTGGCGTCTTCCACGGTGCTGGTGACGGTGCCTGCGGTGGAGGTGGTCGCCCCGGCCGCGCCGTCGACCAGCTTGCCCAGCTCGCCGACGTCGTCCAGCGCGCCCAGCGAGACGGCCGGTTCGGCGGCGTGTGCGGTGTCCCCGCCGCCCGGGTGCGGGGCGATGGCGGCGATGACCGCTCCGGTGGCGAGGGTGACGGCGGCGAGTACGCTTCGCTTCTTCATGCCCCGTTCAACGGCCGAGACCCCGCAAAGGGCACGCCCCGATCGGCGATCACCGGCACGGCTCCGTGCGGCGGAGGCGAAAACCGAGGCGGCGCACGGCCACCCCACCTCGCCGTAGGCGGGCTCCGGCCCACTGCCTAGTCTGTGCGCATGCTGGCCTACGCCCCCGCGGCGCTCCTCTTCCTCGTCTTCTGCGTGAGCGTGCTGCGCGAGCGCCGTAAGTTCAGCAACGCCGTGTTCCTGGGACTCGCCGTGCTCTGCGCGCTGGGGGCCCTGGTGTACCGGCTGGTCGGCTCCGGATCGCCCGCGGTGCCCTACGTCGTCGGGGCGCTGGTGGCACTGGGGGCCCTGGCCCTGCTCGTGCTGGTGTGCTTCCTGTTCCTCAACGGCGTACGCATGCTGCGCAAGGAGGGGAGAAGCCCCTCCCACCTGCTGTCGCTGCTGGCCGCGTTCGCCGTCCTCGGCGTGGTCGCCCTGCTGGTCGCGGCCGCCGCGCTGCGGACTCCGGTGCTGATCGGGCTGGCCTGGGCGGCCGGTGGGCTGGCGTTGTACTTCTCGTTCCTGTTCCTGTGCTTCGTCTGCTACGCGTTCCTGTACGGGCGGCTCCAGGTGCGCCGGAAGGCCGACTTCGTGGTGGTGCTGGGTTCGGGGCTGATCGGCGGTTCCACGGTGCCCCCGCTGCTGGCGAGCCGGCTGAAGCGGGGGCGCGAGGTGCACGAGCGGCTCTCCCGGCGCGGCGGGTCGCCCGTGCTGATCACCTCGGGCGGACAGGGGCCCGACGAGAAGCTGCCGGAGTCCCACGCGATGGCCGACCACCTGGTGGCCGAGGGCTTCCCGGCCGGCCTCATCGAGCGGGAGGACCGCTCACGGAACACCGAGGAGAACCTGCGTTTCAGCAGGGAGATCATGGAGGCGGCCAAGCCCGACTACCGGTGCGTGGTCGTCACGAACAACTACCACGCCTTCCGGGCCGCCCTCATCGCCCGACGGGTCCGCATCCGGGGGCAGGTGGTGGGCTCCCCCACGGCCGCGTACTTCTGGCCCAACGCGATGCTCCGCGAGTTCGCCGCGATCCTCGTGGACTACCGGCAGAGCAATGCGGCGATGTGCGTGATCATCGTCCTCGGCGGGGTGGCCGCGTGGTGGGCGAGCTGAGGGCAGGAGCCGGGTGACCACTTCCCTGAGGGCTTCAGAAACCGGCCCCGCCAAGGCCGGAGGAACCGTGTCAGGACCGGGGAAGTCGTCGCCGCTCGTGACCCTGAAAGTCGCCTGTGGGAAATCACGATCCCGACGCCCTTCCCGTCATGCCGATACAAGATGTTGGGTGGTGGGTCAATGCGCCGTCGGGACAACGGTCCGAGGAAGGGAAGAGCACATGGCGTGGGACGAGTGGGAGCAGGCCAAGGCACAGGTGGAGGCGCGGCACGCGGCGCGCACCCAACTGAATCAAGCGCCTGCCGGTGTCGGCGCGGCGGGTGGGCAGGGGGACTTGGTGGTTACCCAGGACGATCTGGGAGCCGTCGGTCATGATGCCTTCGTCCTCCACGGGCGGCTCGGCAGGCAAGGGGACATAGCCGGTGCGGGTGCGGGCAAGGACGGGACCGGAACCACGATGCAGGCGGCCGCGTCGCTGAAAACTCACAGCTTCGCCACCGGCCCGGTTCTGGAGCTGGCGGTGGAACTGTGGACTACCCGCACGAAAACGCTCTTGCAGGCCTGTGCCCACATTTCCAATCATCTGGACTTCACCAAGAAGTCGCACGCGCAGGATGACGCGGACATCGCCGCGTCCTTCCGTGGCCGCGACGGGTCACCCGTGCCCGTTTCTCGACTCAATGAATACTTCAGGTAGGAACCGGGGCACGGGCGATGGCGTGAATGCCCACCTCCCGTATGGAGAACATCAAGATTGAATCCGACTCCACGGCGTGCAGCGGACGCCCGCCTAGCATCACCACCGGAAGCATGCTGAAGGGCGCTCCCCTTCGGGAACGCTGGGGATGCCGGGGGAGATCGTGGCGCTCAGTTTCGAGGACCTTTACCAACTGCCGCTGGGTACTCTGAAGTCGGCGGTGGACGACTGGAAGAGGATGGCCTCGCAGCTGACGACGCTGGCGGCCGATGCCCGGGACACCATGCGGGCCAGGTCGGACAAGGCTGTCTGGTCCGGGGTCAACGCAGACGTGTCGAAGCCCTTCATAGCCAAGACGGCCAAAGAGTTCGACGATCTCGCGAAGTCGGCCAAAGCAGCGGCGCAGGTCATGGGCGAGGGATACTCGGCTTTCAAGAAGGCTCAGGACAATCTCAAAAAGATCGTCGACACGGAGGCTCCGCAACGCAAGGTGATCGTGAGCCCCACAGGCACCGTCAGGGCCAGGGAGCCGATCGCTGAATCGGTTGACGCAGCAGCCAAGAAGGACCCCGAATACCACCGGTCGGTCCACCAGGAGCAGCAGAACATCGGCTACATCGAGGACCGGATCCGCGCGGTCCTCGATGAGGCCGATCAGGCCGATCAAGATGTCGCGAAGACCATGCGCGCCAATCTGGGGGATGACCCGCACCAGGCGAACCCGCCCAAGTACGCCAGTACAGGCGACATGCACGCCGCGCGCGCTGTCGAGATCGCCGCGAAGGGTGACGGCGCAACCGATGCGGAGCTCAGGCAGCTTGGTCGCATCATGCACGATCACCGGGACTCGCCCGACTTCGCGACGGGGTTCTACCAGCGCCTCGGGCCTGAGCGCAGCGTGGAGTTCTTCGCCGATCTGACGCTTCACTCCGAAGGGGACGGCAAGGTCAGAATCGCTGCCGTCCAGGCACTGCAGAAGGAACTCGGGTTCACTCTGGCCACGGCCACCGACCCGGACAACAAGCCGCATCTTTCGGAGAAGTGGCAGACCGATCTGCGTAAGGTCGGGTCGAGCCTCATCGACATCGACCCGGGCCGGCGCGCGAACTATCAGCCCTACGGCTACCAGGTTCTGAGCAACATCCTCCGGTACGGCGAGTACGACCGGCGCTTCCTGACCCCCATCGCGGAGCATGCGGCACAACTGCACGCCGCGGACCCGAATAAATGGGAGCGCAACACACCGGCCAACGAGCCCTACATCGGGCTGAGCCTCAACCCCTCCGGGCAGGGGGGCGCAAGCGGTTTCAATCCGATGACCGGAATCCTGGAAGGCCTGGGGAACAGCCCCGAGGCCTCGAAGGACTTCTTCGACGGCAAGATGACGCCGTATTCGCTGGACGGCCAGAAGATGGACAAGGCATATTTCGAGCGCGAGGTCGGGGGCGGCTACAGCGCGGAGAATCTCGCCAACTGGAACCTGCGCGAGGACTCCGATGGCAACGTGTGGCTCAAGGACCTCAAGCCGACGCACGGTATCGACGGCAAGACGCACGCCGACTACTTCGACATGTTCACCGACAAGGACTACCCCTGGTTCGACGACCGCTCGGAGGACACCCCGCAGATCGGTGACGGAGATGCCCAGGACGCCTGGGACAAAGCAGCGGAGAAGGCCAAGTCGTCCGGCCCCGACGCGCTCGGCCATGCACTCGAATCGGCGGTATCGGGGCGCGCATACGACGACGACACCAGCAAGCCCGTTCCGCACTCCGAGGAACAGGCGCAGCTCATGCACCGGGTGGTGGAGAAGTTCGGGAGCGACCCCGGCAACGACCTCATCGCTGTCAAGCCGGACGGCAAGAGCGGGATACTCGCCCCCATGAACGACAGCCTCGGCGATATGACTGCCGAATACATGCGGGACTTCCAGAAGGGCATGGGTGGATCCCGCATCGAAACACACGGCTCGGACGCCGACCTGGCGGATCTCAACGGCGGACCCCTGCTGAACTTCCTCAGCAGCGTCGGGAAGGACCCCGACGCCTACGGCGCCATCGTCAACGCCCAGCAGGCCACGACGACCGACCTCATGAACGAGGTGGCCCACACCTACGTCGACGGGGGCAGGCGGCAGGACTTCGGCGACGTGCGACAGGAAGTGGAAACCTTCACCAAGCCGGGGGCGACCATCGCCGGCATCGTCTCGGAGGCCCGCGCCGAAGCGATGTACATAGAGAAGACCGCAGGTGACAAAGCCTTCAACGACGGCCTCGCGGACGGCACGAAATGGGCCGACCGGGGGTTCGGTCTCCTCAGCAAGCCACTGGAGGCCACGGCGGTCGGGGCACCACTGGCCTGGGTCGTCGAAGACATCAAGGAGGGCGTTATGGATTCGTATGAACACGATAAGTCCGGGGAAGGCAAGGAAGACGCCGACGACTACCTCGAACGGCAGCGCGCCGCAAGTTCCGAGGCAGCCAGAAGGGCAGCGGCCCTTGGAGCCAAAGAAGCCGGCCTCTCGACCACCGAGCAGGACAAATTCGGCGACGACGCGTCCAACGAGGCGAACGCCGGATACGACGAAGGCGTCGGCAGGGGAGCCGGCTTCAATACTGGCCCGAAGGGTGGGGGAAAATAGATGCCAGAAGCATCGGAATCCGCTGCGATGCCGTCGCGGTCACGCCGACGCATCGTCCCCATCGTCTGCGCAGCACTCATTCTCACGGGCGGTGGCGCATGGTGGTGGACAGCCACCCATTCGACCACACCGATCCCAGAGCGCATCTGCGGCGGAGCACTCCCAGGGAAACCGGCGACTGAGTTGTTCCTCGAGAACGACATCGACTACTCGGAAGACGCCGACAACGCCATAGGCACACGCCCGCCCACGGGGCGCCACGGCTGGTGTACCGCCAGGTCTGGCGGAACGTCCCTCAGCTTCGAGTACGGGCACAGCGGACAAAACACCCCCCACTCCATATCCCAGCGGATAGCCGAACCCGGTCGCATCCCCATCCGGCTCGGCGAATCCAGGGGCTACACAAGCGACCGGGAAGCGGGGCTGTTCTTCAGCGGATGCTACGGAGATACCGGTCGCCTAAAACTCCTCACCCTCAAAGTCTCCCTCAACAACCCCGACCCGGTAAAAAGCGACGACGCGAAAAAGCTTCTCGCCCAGCTGGTCGCAGACCAGGCACGTTACGTCGCCACCGAACTCGAATGCCCCACCGCCGACACCATCCCCCCAGGTCCCCCCACCATCGGATGAGTGCGGAGCGACTCCGTGCGACCCCGAGCCCGCCGTCATGGACCCCGGGCCCCGGCTGAGGGGATCCACCGGAACCCGGGGCGCTGGAGGAGGACCCCGGAGGCCCTGGAGGCTTACGGGAGGCTCAGAAGCCCCCGCCGTCGAAGCCGCCGCCCCCGAAGCCGCCGCCGTCGCCGAAGCCGCCCCCGCCGAAGCCGGAGGAGTCGAAGTCGGAGCCGGAGGCGTCGCCGCCGCCCCAGTCGCCGCCCGCGCCGCCGCCGAAGTCACCGCCGCCGTACTCGGAGGCGTACGCGGGGGTGGCGAGCATCGAGCCGAGCATGGTGCCGACCAGGAGGCCGGGGAGCAGGCCGCCGCCGAAGTAGCCGCCGGCCCAGGGGCCGTACGCCGGGCCCGCTTCCCAGTACGGGCGGCGGTTGCCGTCGCCGACGTCGACCGTACGGCTCATGGGGTCCTCGCCCTGGCCGAGCCGGGCCTCGTCCGCGCCGCAGACCGGGACCTCGCGGGCCGCGCCGCCGGACGGGGTCCAGAGCACGTCGGCGACCGAGGGGCCGTGGCGGGGGTCGAAGAAGCACGGCGGGCGGCGGGCCGGTAGCTCCGTGCCGGCGCGGCGGGCCTCCAGGACCGCGAGGGAGTAGCGGCCGTCCTCCAGGGACTGGGTGACTCCGCGTACGTCCGAGGGGTGCGTGGCCCGGTCCATCTTGGTCTTGGCGCTCTCGTAGGAGTCCAGGGCCCGTTCGTAGTCGGCGCGCATGGTGTCGTCCGCGCCCTTCTCGGCGGGGTGGAAGTCCAGGCGCTCCAGGGTTTCGCCGTACGCGGTGATGTCCTCGTCCACGACGACCCGGAGCTTGTCGAGGGCGGCGCGCTCCTCTTCCTCCTTGCGGAGCTTGTTGCGGCGGGAGATCGCGTACGCGCCCGCGCCGCCCGCCGCGACGAGTGCGCCGAGGGTGATCAGGCCGCCGACCGGGGCCCCGGACTCGTCGGACGCGCCTCCGCCGCCGGACCAGGAGGCGGGGGCGGTGCCCCGGGCCTGTTCAACGGCGCGGTCGACGAAGGCGTTGAGCTGGGCGTCGGCGTTGCCGGCGGTGGTGGGGTTCTCCACGGCGGCGGTGAGGTTCTCGACCGCCCGGGTGGGCATGACCTGCGGGTCCGCGCCCGCGTCGAAGCCGTCGCCGAGGCGTATCGCGTAGACGCCGGTGATGCCGGTGTCGTTGCGCAGGGTCGGGAGCAGGCCTTCCTCGGGGAAGGCGGGGGTATCGGGGAGGACGGCCACGAACACCGGCTTGTCGGCGTCCGTGATCTTGTTCTCCAGGGCCTTCTCGTCAGCGACGGAGAGCTGATCGCGAGCGCCCGGGTCCACGTAGACCGGGTCGTCGCGCAGGGCCTGGGCAGCTTCCTGCGGGGTCGCGGCGGGCGCGGCCGACGCGGGGGAGGTCAGGGCGAGAGCCGCCGCTGCGAGGATGAGCAGCAGGCCCGCCAGCAGCGCGGGGAAAAGCCTTTTCCTCATACTTAACGCTACTCCAGGCGGGCGACGAACGCCGTCGCCCACCCGGAGTCACGCTTCTCAGGCGGCTCGGTACGCCGTGCGCAGCTTGGCCACGGCGCCGGTCAGATCACCGGTGAGCAGCAGGTGGTCCGCTTCCGCGAAGGGCTGGGAGACCGCCTGGGAGAACTTCCCGTTGATCTTCTGCTGGACCAGCAGCCGGGCCCGGTCCACGATCGCCTTGCCCGCCGGGGTCTTCCCCAGGTGCGCCTTCTCGGCGACCTGGGCGGCGACGGCTAGGGCCGCGAGGGTCAGCTCGCCGCCGGCCGGGGGCTTCTTCAGGGTGGTCAGGCCCCAGCCGTACGGGAACTGCGGGTCGTAGGCCGCGTCCCCGACGTTGATCGGGAGCTGGGCCTCCGCCTTCGGCCAGGTGACCGGGAGCTGTCCGGTGAAGGCGCGCTTGCCGTAGAGCACGTCGGCCACGCCGTCGCCCTCGGAGCCCGGCAGCCAGGAGGCGACCAGGGCGTCGATGTCCCCGAGCCGGTCCCCGATGAGCTGGGGACGGCCCGAGACGATGAGGACCGCGCACTTCATGGCCGCGCACACCTTGTCCACGGCTGCCTGGTCGGCGGCGTTGAGCTCCAGGTCGTGGCCGTTGCCGACGTCCCCGATGCCTTCGGCGTACGGGGTCTCACCGACGACCACCACCCCGACGTCGTAGCCGTCCGTGGCGGCCGAGGCGTCGCGCGAGTAGGTCACGGCCTCCGGGGTCCTCGCCGCCTTCTTCATGCCCTCCAGGATCGTCGTGCCGGTGGTGGTCTTCCCGGAGGAGCCCTGCCAGCTGATGGTCCAGCCGCCGGCCTGGTTGCCGATGTCGTCGGCGTTGGACCCGGCGACGTAGACCTTCTGGCTCGGCTTGAGGGGCAGGACCGCGCCCGTGTCCTTGTCGCCGTTCTTCAGCAGGACCTGGGACTTGGCGACCGCCTCGCGGGCTACCGCGCGGTGTTCGGCCGAGCCGACCTTGTCGAGGTGGGTGGTGTCCGCGTACGGCTTCTCGAAGAGGCCGAGGCGGAACTTCTGGGTGAGGATGCGGGCGACCGCGTCGTCGATGCGGGCCCGGCTGATCCGGCCCGCCGCGACCTCGTCCTTCAGGGTCCTGGTGAAGTCCTGGTACGCGGTCGGGACCATGATCATGTCGAGTCCGGCGTTGACCGACGTACGGACGTCGCTCGGGTAGTCGCCGGGGATCTGGTCGATGGCCTGCCAGTCGCTGATGACGAAGCCCTCGAAGCCCATCCGGTCCTTGAGGACGCCGTTGATCATCTCGGCGTGGGCGTGCATCTTCACCGGGCCCTGGTCGTCGCCCAGGATGTCGAGGGAGGAGTACGAGGGCATGATCGTGCCGACGCCCCGCTTCACCGACTCCTCGAACGGCGACAGGTGGACGGCTTCCAGCTCCTGGCGGGTGACCTTGGTGATGCCCTGGTCGGTCGTGTACGAGCCGGTGGTCGAGGAGCCGAACCCGGTGCCGCCGTCGCCGACGAAGTGCTTGGCGCTGCCGAGCACCTTGTCGTTGCGGTGCAGGTCCTTGCCGGACGGGCTGCCCTGCATGCCCTGGATGACCGTCTCCATGGCCTCGACCAGCGCCGGGTCCTCGCCGAACGCCTCGTAACCGCGGCCCCAGCGCTCGTCACGGGTGACGCAGACGCAGGGCGCGAAGTCCCATGGGACGCCGGTGGAGCGGACTTCCTTCGCGGTGATCGCGCCGGTCTTCTCGGCGCTCTTCGGTTCGCGGCCCGCGCCGATGCCGATGTTGTGCGGCATGATCGTCGCGCCGACGACGTTGTTGTGGCCGTGCACCGCGTCCACGCCGTAGATCAGCGGGATCTGGAAGCGGGTTGCCTGGGCCCGCAGTTGGTAGGCGTCGACCATCTTGGCCCAGGCCGCCGCCGTGTTGGGGGTGGGGACCGAGCCGCCGCCGGAGAGCAGCGAGCCCAGGTCGTAGGCGGCGATGTCCCCGGGGCTGCGGAGCGCGTTGCGCTCGGCCTGGGTCATCTGGCCGGCCTTCTCGGCGGGCGAGAGGCGTCCCAGCAGGTCCGCCACCCGCTGCTTCACGGGCAACTCGGCTTTCTGGTACGGGAGTCCGTGGGCGTCGATGACGACCTGCGGGTTCTCCCGGGGGGCCTTCGCTCCGGTGACGGTCAGCTCCAGCGGGATCGTCCTGGCCTCGGAGGGCTTCGACGCCTTCGCGGTGCGGACGGTGACCTTGTGGGTGGTGCCGGACGCGGTGCCCGCCGGGAAGGTGTGGCTGCCGTTGACCGGGGTGTAGTCCTTGCCCGCCTCGGCCGTGCCGCCCTGGGTGGCGTACGTGACGGTGACGGGCTCCTCGGTCGGGACGGAGCCGGTGGTGGCGACGGAGAGCGTGATGTCGGCGTCGGCGCCGTTCTTCACCGGGCGTACGGCCGTGTCGGTGACGAGGCTCGCGGTGAGCGCGGGGTCCGCCTTGCCGTACAGCTCGACGGCGTCCATCGCGAACTCGCCGGGCGCGCCGCCGGGCAGGGTGACGGCGTAGCCCCACATCTCGTTGAGGCCGAGCACCTGGTCGATGCCGCCGACGGGCTGGTAGTCGGCCCGGTAGACGAAGTCCGCGAACGGGATCTCGACGAGGTGCCAGCCCTCCCAGTCGTCGGTGAAGGAGGTGGTCCACAGCTCGGACGCGCCGCCGTTCGCGCCGCCGTCCTTGATCTCGAAGTTGATCTTCTTGCCGGAACCGGGCGGCAGGGGTGCGGTGTTCTGGCCGTACCACCAGAAGCGGATGCCCTGGTGGGCGGTCCAGTTCTGCGGCGGGGTGGCCACGGCGAACTCGTGGCTGAAACCCCCGTACGCGCTGATGTCGTAGGAGCCTTCGAGGACCTGCTGGCCCTCGGGGGCGTCCGCGCGCTCGGCCAGCTTCAGCTGCGGGTGGTCGTCCGCGTCGCCGCCCCAGGTGAAGATCGCGTCGGCGGGCGGCTGGCCGCCGAGCGGCACCTCGCCCTCGAAGCGGTCGATCAGGACGGGGGCGGGTTCGTCGGCGGCGGCAGCGGGGCCGGTGGCCGATCCGGCGAGCAGGGTGGCCAGGACGGCAGCGGCGGCGAAAGCGGCGGTCGCGGGTCTGCTTCTGCCCCTTCGGGGGCGGAGGTGCGGGGTGCGGGACATTTTTGGGAGCGCTCTCTGTCGAGGGACGGGGGTGACGGGGGTGCGGAACGTGGTGACGGATCAGGGGTGCCGGCGTGTCA
Organism: Streptomyces sp. NPDC058576; assembly: GCF_042718715.1. Taxonomy (NCBI): domain Bacteria; kingdom Bacillati; phylum Actinomycetota; class Actinomycetes; order Kitasatosporales; family Streptomycetaceae; genus Streptomyces; species Streptomyces sp. NPDC058576. The sequence continues at coordinate 25,841 of NZ_JBHXPF010000010.1, forward strand.
CGCGGTGCTGACGCGCCAGGCGGTGCCGGCCCGCGTCATACGATGCCGACGCGCGCCATACGGTGCCGGCGCTTCACGCGTTGCCGTCGCGGGTGAGGCGGATCGTGTCGCGGTACCACTTGGCGCTGTCCTTGAGCGTGCGGGCCTGGGTGGCGTAGTCGACGCGGACGATGCCGAACCGCTTGTCGTAGCCGTAGGCCCACTCGAAGTTGTCCATCAGCGACCAGGCGAAGTAGCCCCGGACGTCCGCTCCTTGGGCGCGGGCGGCGACGACGGCGTCGATGTGGTCGGCGAGGTAGGCCGTGCGGTCGGCGTCGGGGACGGAGCCGTCGGCGGCGACCGTGTCGTCGAAGGCCGCGCCGTTCTCCGTGATGACGGTCGGCAGCCCGTAGTCGTGCTCCAACCGCACGAGCAGATCGGTGAGTTCGGTCGGGGTGATCTCCCAGTCCATCGCGGTGCGCGGCAGATCGCGTTCCACGACACGGGTGACGGGCAGCCCCTCGGCGTCGGTGGTCGAGCCGTCCTCGGTGACGCCGGAGAACTGCATGCCCCGGTAGAAGTTGACGCCGAGAACGTCGAGCGGGGCGGCGATGGCTGCCATATCGCCCTCCCTGACCGGGAGTTCGATCTGTTGTGCGGCCAGGTCCGCGACGGTGTCCTCGGGGTAGCGGCCGCGCGCGAGCGGGTCGAGGTAGAGGCGGGTGCCCATGCCGTCGGCGCGGCGGGCCGCCTGCCGGTCGGCCTCGCTGCCGGTCTCGGGCGTTGCGGTGCCGAGGTTGAGGGTGATGCCCAGCTCCAGCGGGTCGCCCCCGGCCGCGTCCCGCAGCGCGCCGGCCGCCAGACCGTGGCCCAGGAGCAGGTGGTGGACGGCGGCCATGGCGTCGCCCAGGTCGCGGCGGCCCGGGGCGTGCACCCCGTAGGCGTAACCGAGCATCGCGGAGCACCAGGGCTCGTTCAGCGTGGTCCAGTGCTCGACCCGGTCACCGAGGGCCTCGTACGCGAGGGCGGCGTACTCCGCGAAGCGCAGGGCGGTGTCCCGTACGGGCCAGCCGCCCGCGTCCTCCAGCTCCTGCGGCAGGTCCCAGTGGTACAGGGTGATCCAGGGAGTGACACCGCGCCCCTGGAGCTCGTCGATCAGCCGCTTGTAGAAGTCCAGGCCCCTGGCGTTCGCCGGGCCCCGGCCACCCGGCTGGATGCGGGGCCAGGCGAGCGAGAAGCGGTACGTGTCGACGCCGAGGCCCGCGATCAGCTCCACGTCCTCGGGCATCCGGTGGTAGTGGTCGCAGGCCACGTCGCCGTGCTCGCCGCCCTCCACCGCCCCGGGCACCCGGCAGAAGGTGTCCCAGATGGACGGGGTGCGGCCGTCCTCGGTGGCCGCACCCTCGATCTGGTACGCGGAGGTGGCGACGCCCCAGCGGAAGTCGGCCGGGAGTCCGCGTACCGGGGCCGGAGAGAGGATGCGCTGCGGGGTGGTGACGAGGTTCATCGGTCTCCGTCCGTAGGGAGGGGAGGGGCCTGGTCAGGCGTGCAGATGGCAGGCGACCGCGCGGCCGGGTCCGTCGGCGGGCGGGGCGAGCAGCGGGATCTCCGCGGCGCAGGGCGCGAAGGCCTTGCCGCAGCGCGGGTGGAAGGCGCAGCCGGTGGGCATCGCGGAGAGGTGGGGCGGGGAGCCCGGGATGCCGGTCAGCTCGCGGCGCGGGCCGTGGAGGGCGGGGAAGGAGTGCAGGAGCCCGTCGCTGTAGGGGTGACGGGGGTCGCGGTAGATCTCCGCCGCACCCGCCTGCTCCACGATGCGGCCCCCGTACATGATCGCGATCCGGTCCGAGAATTCGATCAGGAGGGAGATGTCGTGGGTGATGAACACGACCGAGAAGTTCAGCTGTTCCCTCAACTGGACGAGCCGCCGCAGGATCTGCCGCTGCATGACGACGTCGAGCGCGGTGGTCGGCTCGTCCATGATGACGATCTCGGGTTCCAGGGCGAGGGCCATCGCGATCATCACGCGCTGGCGCATGCCGCCGGAGAGCTGGTGCGGGTAGGCGGCGAGCCGGTCGGCGGAGATGCCGACCAGGCTGAGCAACTCTTCTGCTCGTCCGGTGCGTTGGCGCTTCTTCAGCTCGGGGCGGTGCGCGGCGAGGACGTCGGTGAGCTGGCTGTGGACGGTGTGGACCGGGTTGAGGGAGTTCATCGCCCCCTGGAAGACGATGGACAGCTCCTGCCAGCGGAAGGCGCGCAGCTGGTCCGGGGCGAGGGAGAGGATGTCGACGCGGTCGCCGCCCGGCCGGTGGTAGTGGACCTCTCCCCCGGTGATGACGCCGGGCGGGGAGAGCAGCCGGGTCACCGCGTACGCGAGGGTGGACTTCCCGGAGCCCGACTCCCCTGCCAGGCCCAGGACTTCGCCCCGGTGCAGGGTGAGGTCGATGTCGCGCAGGGCGTGGACGGCGTGCGCGTCGGTGCCGTAGTCGACGTTGAGTCCGCTGATGGTCAGGACCGGCTCGGCGCTCATGGGCGCGGCTCCTTGCTGCTGTTCTGCCCGGGGTGGCCCGTACCGGGAGACTTCCGGGCCACGGGGGTGAAGCCGACGCGCATCTTCACCTTCCGGGAGGATCCGGTGGCGGTGCGCAGGCGGGGGTTGACGAACTCGTCGATGCCGAAGTTGATGAGGGCGAGCGCGGTGCCCAGCAGGGCGATGCACAGGCCGGCCGGGACGAACCACCACCAGGCTCCCTGGGCGAGGGCCTGGTTGGACTGGGCCCAGAAGAGGACGGTGCCCCAGTTCCAGTGGGAGATGTCGGCGACGCCGATGAAGGCGAGGGTGATCTCGGTGAGGACCGCGAAGATGACCGTGCCGACGAATCCGGAGGCGATGACGGCGGTGAGGTTCGGCAGGATCTCGAAGAGGATGATGCGCGGGGTCGACTCGCCGGTGGCGCGGGCGGCCTCCACGTAGTCGCGGCGGCGCAGTGACAGCGTCTGGGCGCGCAGGATCCTCGACCCCCAGGCCCAGGAGGTCAGGGCGATGGCGACGGCGATGACGATGTCGCCGGTGTCGGGGACGAAGCTCGCGACGATGATGATCAGCGGGAGTCCCGGCAGCACCAGGAAGATGTTGGAGAGCGCCGAGAGGATCTCGTCGACGGCCCCGCCGAGGAATCCGGCGCTGACCCCGATGAGGACGGACAGGGCGGTCGCGATGACGGCGGCGAGCAGCCCGACGACGAGGACCCCGCGGGTGCCCACGAGGATCTGCGAGAAGACGTCCTGACCGGTGTGCGTGGTGCCGAACCAGTGCTCGCCGGACGGCGGTTGGAGCAGTTGGTCGCTCATGGCGTCGGGGTCGTACGGGGCGAGCCACGGTCCGGCGACGGCCAGCAGGACGAAGAACGCCAGGATGATCAGGCCGGTGCGGGTCTTCCCGCCGCGCAGGAACCGGAGCCGGGCCCGGCGGGTGGGGGCCACGGGCGGGGGCGCGCCGTCGAGGACGGCTGCGTCGGTGGCGGTGATGGACATGCCCTATGCCTCCTTCCGGGTACGGGGGTCGAGGGCGGCGTAGACGAGGTCGGCCAGCAGGTTCGCGGCGAGGACGGAGAGCGTGATGATGAGGAAGACGCCCTGCATCAGGGGGTAGTCCTTGGCCCCGACCGCCTGGAGCAGCTGGAAGCCGATGCCCGGGTAGGTGAAGACCATCTCGACGAGCAGGGTGCCGCCGACGATGAAGCCGAGGGAGAGGGCGAAGCCGGAGATGTTGGGGAGGACCGCGTTGCGAGCGGCGTAGCCGAACATCACCCGCCGCTCGGACAGGCCCTTGGCCTGCGCCACCACCACGTAGTCCTCGGAGGAGACGGTGACCATCATGTTCCGCATGCCGAGGATCCAGCCGGCCACCGCGCTGAGGACGATCGTCACGCCGGGCAGGACCGCGTGGTAGAGGGCGCTGGAGATGAACGGCCAGTCGAAGGCCGGGACCAGGGCGTTGTCGTAACCGCCGGAGTTGGGGAACAGCGACCACTTCTCGGCGAACACGGCGATGGCGACCAGGCCCAGCCAGAAGTACGGGATGGAGGAGATGAAGGTGGTGACCGGCAGCAGCCCGTCCAGCCAGGAGCCGCGCTTCCAGCCGCTGTAGACGCCGATGCCGGTGCCGAGGACGAAGCTGATGAGCGTGGTCGTGCCGACCAGGGCCAGCGTCCAGGGCAGGGACTGGCCGATGACCTCGCTGACCGGGGTGGGGAAGAAGGTGAAGGAGAGGCCGAGGTCGCCGTCGAGGAGGTGGGCCCAGTAGTCGGTGTACTGCTGCCACATCGACTGCTGCTCGTCGAGGCCGAACAGGGCCTTGAGCGAGTCGATGGCCTTGGTGTCGAGCTGCCCCTGGTAGCGGCTGAGCAGGGCCTGGATGGGGTCGCCGGGCATGAGCCGGGGGATGAGGAAGTTGATGGTGATCGCGGCCCACGCGGTGACGGCGTAGAAGGCGAGGCGCTGGAGGAGGTACTTCACCGGGTGGCCTCCTTCGCGGTCGGGGTGCCTGCGGCCGGGGTGCCTGCGGCCGGGGTGCCTGCGGCCGGTTGGCCTGTGGCCGGGGTGCCTGCGGTCTGGGTGCCTGCGGCCGGTTGGCCTGCGGTCGGGGTGTCCGCTGCCGGGCTGTCCGCTGCCGCAGCCGTCGCCGTGCCGCTGACGCCCCCGGGCCGGTCCGTGGGGTGCGCCGCCGCGCCCTCGTACAGCCAGCAGGCCGCCCACTGGCCCTCGGGCAGGTCGAAGCGGGGCGGAGGTTCGGTGCGGCAGCGCTCCATCGCCTGCGGGCAGCGGGGGTGGAAGCGGCAGCCGGCGGGCGGGGTGATCAGCGAGGGCGGCTCGCCGGTGCCGGTCTCCTCCTGTTCCTCCTCGGCGACGATCCGGTCCGGGTCGGGCGCGGAGGCGATCAGGAGCTGGGTGTAGGGGTGGGCGGGGTGCTGGGTGACGCGCTCGCTGTCGCCGCCCTCGACGATCCGGCCCGCGTACATCACGAGGGTGGTGTCGGCGAAGTAGCGGGCGGAGGCGATGTCGTGGGTGATGTAGAGGATCGCCAGGTGGAGGCGTTTCTTGAGGTCGCGCAGCAGGTTGAGGACGCCGAGCCGGATCGATACGTCGAGCATCGAGACGGGTTCGTCGGCGAGGAGGACCTGCGGGTCCGCGCCGAGCGCCCGGGCGATGGCGACGCGCTGGCGCTGCCCGCCCGACAGCTCGTGCGGGAACTTGTCCAGGAACTGCTGGGCAGGGGTCAGCTGGACCCGGTTCAGCAGGGCGGCCAGGTTCTCCTCCAGCTCCGCCTCCCCGCTGCCCGCCCGGCCGTGGATCTTCAGGGCGCGGGTCAGGTGGTAGCGCACGGTGTGCACCGGGTTCAGCGAGGCGAACGGGTCCTGGAAGATGAGCTGGACCCGGCGGACGTAACGGCGGAAGGACCGGCCACGACCGGCCACCACCGGCTCCCCGCCCAGCCGTATCTCGCCCGAGGTGAGCGGATGGAGCTGGGCGAGCAGCCGGGCGACGGTGGACTTGCCCGAGCCGGACTCCCCCACCAGGGCCGTGACGGTCCCGCGTCTCAGCCGGAGCGAGACGTCGTCGACGGCGTGGACGCTGCGGCGCTCGCGGGCGAACAGGTCGCGGGCGGTGCGGCGCAGGGGAAAGTGTTTGGTGACTCCGCGCGCTTCGAGCACCACGTCGGTGCCGGTGGGCGCGGGCTCGGAGCCGGTCCGCGTGATCTCGGAGCCGGTCCGCGCGTGCTCGGGCTGATCGCTGGTCATGGCCGGTTTCCCGTCTTCTTCCCGTCCGGTCTTTCCCCGTGCCTACTTGGTGGAGGGCTTGAGGTTGAGCACGATCTCCAGCGCGGTCCGCTGGGTGTGCTGCGGCGGGGCGTAGGGGTTGGCCTCGGTGGGCCAGCCGATCCAGTTCTTCGTGGAGTACTCGGCCCCGATGGGCGCGGCGGCCGTCGGGATCATAGGGGCCTGCTCGACGAAGATCTTCTGCAGGGTGTCGAGGGCCTTGGTGCGGGCGGCGTCCCCGGTGGCGTTGGCGTACTCCTTCAGCGCGGCCGTCGCCTCGGGGTTCTTGAAGCGCCCGAAGTTGCCCGCCTGGGAGCTCTTGCCGATGGGCTGGGCGATCGCCCCGTCCATGATGTTCTGGTACATGTCGTAGGGGGTGGCGCCGCTGTTGGTCCAGTGCAGGGTGGCGTCGAAGTTGCCGTTGGCCACGTCGGTGCCCCAGGCCTCGGCGGTCTGGGTCTTCACCTTGGCCTCGATGCCGATCTCCTTGATGTTGTCCTTGATGATCGCGAGCCCGGTGATGTAGTCGTTCCATCCGGCCGGGTCGGTGAAGGTGAGCTTCACCGGCTTGCCGCCCGGGTCGTTGAGCACGCCGCCGCTGAGCGTGAACCCGGCCTCGGCGAGCAGCTTCTTGGCCCCGGCCACATCGGGCTTGGTGGTGGCGTCCTCGTACTCGGGGGCGAGGAAGGGTTCACCGGCGGGGAGCGGGATGCCGGTGGGGTTGGTGATCTCCGGGTAGAGCGTGGCCTGTGCCTGGACGTGGATGGCCTTGCGGTCGACGACCATGGCCATCGCCTTGCGCAGGGCCGGGTTGTCGAACGGCTTGCGGGTGGTGTTGAACCACAGGCCGTGGATGCCGAGGCCGGAGGGGAACCAGAGCTGGTGGTTCTCGGGGTCCTTGTCGATGAACAGCTGCTTGTGGTTCGGCATGAAGACGAAGGACCACTCCATCTTGCCGGTGGCCAGGGCGGTGGTGGCGGCGCTGTTGTCGTTGTAGGCGGTGTAGCGCAGCTCCTTGACCTTGGTGTCGCCGTTCCAGTACGTCGGAGTGGCGGTCAGGGTGGTGGTCTGCGGGGTGAACGTCTTGAGCTTGTACGGTCCGGAGCCGACCGGGGTGCGGTTGGGCCAGGTCTCCGGGTTGTCGACCTTCTCCCAGATGTGCTTGGGCACGATGAAGGTCTGGATGATCTTGTTCTGGTTGACGAACTGGCTCTCCTTGAAGGTCAGCACGACCTGCTTGCCCTTCACCGCGATCCCGTCGAAGGGAACCCCGTCGCCGTTGAGCGCCGGATGCTTCTTCAGCAGGTTGAAGGTGAACTCCACGTCGGCGGCGGTCAGGGGCTTGCCGTCGGCCCACTTGGCCCGCTCGTCCAGGGTGAAGGTGACCTCGGTGAAGTTGTCCTTCCAGGCCCATTCGGTGGCGAGCCAGGGGTCGGCCTTCTCGGTGGGCCTGATCATGTTCGTCATCGCGAGCGGCTCGTAGATCATGTGGCGGTAGCCGAGGACCGCTCCGGCCGAGGTGGTGAGGAAGGGGTTGCTGTTGTTCGTCTGCGGCCCGTCCGGCTTGCCCAGGGTCAGCACCCCGGCGGCCCCGCCGCCCTTGTTGGCACCCGAGTTGGCGTTCGAGCAACCGGCGGCGAGCGCCACCACGACGGTGGCTGCGGCGACCGCTCTGAGGGTGGTGCGACGGCGTACGGACATGGCGACTCCAGGAAGGGGCTGCCGGGTCTGGGAGATCCCGGCGGGCGGAAGGGTGCGGGGGCGGGGTGCGGCCGGGCGGCCGGGTCCGTCACGGCGCCGAGTGGCGCACGACCAGTTCGGTGGGCAGCACGGCCGGTCCGTCCGGTACGGGCGTGCCGCCGAGGTGGGAGAGCAGCATCCGGGCCGCCGTCTCGCCCATCCGGCGGGTGGGCTGGCGCACGGTGGTCAGCGGGGGTTCGGTGTGTTCGGCCATCGGGATGTCGTCGAAGCCGACGACGGCGATGTCGTCCGGGACCCGGCGTCCGGCGGCCCGCAGGGCGCGGAGCACGCCCGCCGCGCTGATGTCGTTGTGCGCGAAGACGGAGTCGAACGCCACGCCGCGCGCGAGGAGTTGCTCGACGGCGAGCCGGCCGCCGCGTTCGGTGAAGTCCCCCTCGACGACGAGATCGGTGGGCAGGACCGAGCGGAATCCGCCCAGCCGGTCCCGCACGCAGCCGAAGTGCTGGGGGCCGGTCAGGACCAGGGGCCGGGAGCGTCCGGCGGCGTGCAGGTGGCGGGCCGCGGACGCGCCCCCCTCGTGGTTGGTGGTCACGACGGAGGGGAATTCGGGGTGGTGGCCGCGGTCGTCGATGAGCACGATCGGCAGGCCGTCGCGGTGCAGTTCGGTGAGGTGGCCGAGGGTGTTCTCGGGCTCCACGACGACGAGCCCGTCGAAGGCGCGCGCCGACACCTGGCTGGTGAAGCGCTGGACGGACTCGGCCCCGCGGTTGCAGGTGAACAGCAGCAGCCCGTAGTCGGCGGCCTCGACGGTGTCGACGACGCCCTGGAGCAGTTCGCCCATCCACGGCCAGGTCAGCGAGGGCACGAGCATGCCGACCGTACGGCTGGAGCCGCGGGCGAGACCGACGGCTCCGGAGCTGGGCACGTAGCCGAGCTGTGCGATCACTTCACGAACCCGGGCGGCCGTGGAGCGGTCCACCTCGCCCTTGGTGTTGATGACCCGCGACACGGTCGTCTTGCTGACGCCGGCCTCGCGGGCGACATCGGCGATGGTGACGCGCATCTGGGCCTCCAGGGGCCGGGCAAGGCGGAAGAGGGCAGGCGGGGGCAGGGCGGGGGCATGCGGGGAGAGGCGCTTCGGTACCGGTTCCGGAACCGGTACCGGCGTTGCGGCGTGAGTTAACCGCGCTGACACAGGGCCGTCAATACTTCACGTCGAGATTGGGTGGGTCTCAACTGCCGGGCGGGCAGGCGGCGTTGTGCGTTCATCTCTTGAACGGTTCAGGGCCGCTGCTGAGACGCGAAGGAGCCGCCGCCCGATGACGGGCGGCGGCTCCTGGGCGTACGCGATCGGGCCGGGCTACTCCGTGGGCTCGACGCCCGCGCGCAGCAGTCCGTAGGTGTACGCGTCCTCCAGCGCCTGCCAGGAGGCGGCGATGACGTTCTCGGCGACCCCCACGGTCGCCCAGTCGCCGGTGCCGTCCCCGGTGGTGATGAGCACCCGGGTGGTGGACTCGGTGCCGGTGCGGCCCTCCAGGATGCGGACCTTGTAGTCGACCAGCTCCAGCTTGGCGAGCTGCGGGTAGATCCGCTCCAGGGCGACGCGCAGCGCCCGGTCCAGCGCGTTGACCGGGCCGTTGCCCTCGGCGGTCGCGACGATCCGCTCGCCCTTGGACCAGAGCTTCACGGTGGCCTCGTTGGCGTGGGTGCCGTCGGGTCGGTCCTCGACGATCGCCCGCCAGGACTCCGTACGGAAGTAGCGCCGGGCCCGGCCCTCGACCTCGCCGCGCAGCAGGAGTTCGAAGGAGGCGTCGGCGGCCTCGTAGGTGTAGCCCTGGAGTTCGCGTTCCTTGACCCGCTCCACGACCCGGCCGACCAAAGCGCGGTCGTCGCCGAGGTCGATGCCGAGCTCCTTGCCCTTCAGCTCGATGGAGGCGCGGCCGGCCATGTCGGAGACCAGCATCCGCATGGTGTTGCCGACCAACTCCGGGTCGATGTGCTGGTACAGGTCGGGGTCGACCTTGATCGCGGAGGCGTGCAGCCCGGCCTTGTGGGCGAAGGCCGAGACGCCCACGTAGGGCTGGTGGGTGGAGGGGGTGAGGTTGACGACCTCGGCGATGGCGTGCGAGATGCGGGTCATCTCGGCGAGCGCACCCTCCGGCAGCACCTTCATGCCGTACTTGAGTTCCAGGGCGGCGACGACGGGGAAGAGGTTGGCGTTGCCGACCCGCTCGCCGTAGCCGTTGGCCGTGCACTGGACGTGGGTGGCGCCGGCGTCGACGGCGGCCAGGGTGTTGGCGACGGCGCAGCCGGTGTCGTCCTGGGCGTGGATGCCGAGCCGGGCGCCGGTGTCGGCGATGACGGTGGAGACGACGGCTTGGACCTGGGCGGGGAGCATGCCGCCGTTGGTGTCGCAGAGGATGACGACCTCGGCGCCCGCCTCGTACGCGGTACGCACCACGGCCTTGGCGTACGCGGCGTTGGCGCGGTAGCCGTCGAAGAAGTGCTCGCAGTCCACGAAGACGCGGCGGCCCTGTTCGCGCAGGTGGGAGACGGTGTCGCGGACCATCTCCAGGTTCTCGTCCAGGGTGGTGCGCAGGGCCAGCTCGACATGGCGGTCATGGGACTTGGCGACCAGCGTGATCACCGGGGCGCCGGAGTTCAGGAGCGCCTTCACCTGGGGGTCCTCGGCCGCGCTGCCGCCGGCCCTGCGGGTCGCGCCGAACGCCACGAGCTGGGCGTTCTCGAACTCGATCTCCTGCTGGGCTCGGGCGAAGAACTCGGTGTCGCGGGGGTTGGCCCCCGGCCAGCCGCCCTCGATGTACCCCACACCGAAGGTGTCCAGATGACGGGCGATGGTCAGCTTGTCGGCGACCGTCAGGTTGATGCCCTCACGCTGAGCACCGTCGCGCAGTGTGGTGTCGAAGACATGGAAACTGTCGTCGGTGGCGTTGGCCTTGGTGGTCATGCTGATCTGGCTCCTGTCGGATGAGTGGATCCGGACGGTCTGGGGCGTGTTCCGGGTCCCCCGTCGTCCGCGCGAAGCGCGGGCGCGGCGGCGTTCGGTGCGTGCGATCGGCGTGCGGTGTCGCAGGTCATGTGGCGGAGCCACCTGTCCTGCGTCGCCGTGCGGCGAGCGTGCGTGCTGGGCGTCGCCGCGCAGCCGGGGGACCCGGAACACGCCCCAGTTCCACTTGCCCCCATCATCCCGCGCGCGCCGCCTTGGCCCGGGTGCGGGCCGGAAAACGAAAAAACCCCTCGCGGGTGCGAGAGGTCTGCGCGCGGGTCTGGGGCACTATGGCCGCGCCGTACGGGGTGGTACGGGCGGTCACTGCGGACCGGCGCGCCTGCTGCCAATAATCATGACGAACGAGGACACGGCAGAAGTCTCGCACAGTGACGCCGTCGTGACGCCGGTGTCTCAGTATGCGGTCGTGACGCTGGTCGCACCGCTCTTCGAGGACCCCGGCGTCAGCGTCTCGTCCAGGAACTCCGCCGCCTGGGCGAGCACCTGTTCCCGGCCCGTCCCCGGGATCCCGACCGTCACGTGGATGGAGAACCCGTCGAGCAGCGCCCGCAGCCGGGCCGCGAACCGGTCGGCGTCCACCGGCCGGAACTCGCCGCGCGAGATCCCCTCGGCGAGCAGCGCCACCAGGTCGCGGTGCCAGACCCCCTCGATGGCTGCCTGCCGGGCGCGGGCGTCGTCGTCGGCGTTCTGCGAGCGGCCCCAGACCTCCAGCCAGAGCGTCCAGTGGGGGTCCCGGTGCCCGGCGGGGAGGTAGAGGTCGATGTACGCCTCCAGCCGCCCCCGGGCCGTCCCCGGCCGGGCGAGGAGGCCGCTTCGCTCGGCCCCGAGGCGGCGCTCGCTCCACTCCAGGGTCTGGAGGAGCAGTTCGTCCTTGGTGCGGAAGTAGTAGAGCAGGTGCCCACTGCTCATCCCCACCTCGCGCCCGAGCCCGGCCATGGTCAGCCCGTCGAGCCCGCGCTCGGCGACAGTGGCCATGACGGCGGCGAGGACGTCCTCGCGGGGCGGGGCGGCGTGGTGGGTGCGGCGGGGGGCGGGGGTCATGGGACCGGACTTTCGGCAGGGGCCCTCGGGCCCGGGGCTCAGATCTTCGGCTGCTGCTGGGTGATGCAGTGGATGCCTCCACCGCCGGCGAAGATCGTACGGGCGTCGACGAGGGTCACCGTACGGTCGGGGAAGAGGCCCCGGAAGATCGCTGCGGCCTCCTCGTCGCGCGGGTCGTCGAAGGCGCAGAGGATCACGGCGTCGTTGCAGAGGTAGTGGTTGATGTAGGAGTAGTCGACCCACTCGCCGTCCTCGTCGCGCAGCACGGTGGGCGCGGGCACCTCGACGACCTCCAGGGCGCGGCCCCGGGCGTCGGTGGCGGCGCGCAGGACGGCCAGCAGCTCCTGGCTGACCTCGTGGTCGGGGTGGGCCGGGTCGGGCTGGACGTGCGTGAGGACGGTGCCCGGGCGGGCGAAGGCGGCGACGATGTCGACATGGCCGAGCGTGCCGTACGTCCCGTAGTCGCCGGTCAGCCCGCGGGGCAGCCAGATGGCCTTCTCGGTGCCGAGGCGGGCGTGGACCTCGGCCTCGACCTGCTCCTTGCTCCAGCCGGGGTTGCGCTCCTTGCCGAGCTGGACGGTCTCGGTGAGCAGGACGGTGCCTTCGCCGTCGACGTGGATCGCGCCGCCCTCGTTGACGAGCGGGGAGGAGTGCACGGGGGTCCCGGCCAGCTCGGCGACGGCCCGGGCGATGTGCTGGTCGCTCTCCCAGCGGGCCCAGCCCTGGGCGCCCCATCCGTTGAACGTCCAGTCGACGGCGGCGAGGGTGCGGCCGTCGGTGACGAAGGTGGGGCCGATGTCCCGCATCCAGGCGTCGTCGAGCGGCCGGACGACCAGCTCGACGTCGGGCCCGAGCAGCGCCGCCGCCCCCTCCTCCTGACCGGGCCCGACGACCACGGTGACCGGCTCGAAGCGACGTACGGCCCGGGCGACCGAGGCCCAGGCGCGGCGGGCCTCGTCCAGCTCGGCACCGGAGGCGAAGGTGGGGTTGGGCCCCGGCCAGGCCATCCAGGTGCGCTCGTGCGGGGTCCACTCGGGGGGCATGCGGAAGGGGGCGGGGGTGGCGGGCATGGGGGCTCCTGGGACGACGACTTTAGAACGCCACTCTAACCACGCTGGGAGCCTTGCGGGAGGGCTGGTCACGCCGCGTTCGAGCGGCGCTCCATTCGGCCGGATTCACTCGCCTCCTCGGTCGTACTCGGCGCGGGGCCCAGCCAGGAGCCCTGCGACGACGGCCAGCCAGCCGCTCGCCGTGTAGGGATCCGGCGGCTCGACCTCCATGCCCAGCTCGGCAACGGCGACGGCGTAGTCGACCTCTTCCAGGCCGAGAGCGAGCAGCTCGGCCACCTCACCGGCGAGGCGCGCCAGGACAGTCGGAGCGACCGACCCCGCGTAGTCACGTACGGCGGAGCTGTGATCCTCGAACTCATCGGGCAGGTCCTGGGAGAACCAGCCGCCCAGGAACTGATGAAGCTCGGGAAAGCGGGCGCGCCACTCCCCGTAAGTCTCGGGCACCGCCACCGGTGGCGGGACGCGGCCCTCCTCGGATCTGGTGAGCACGGTGCCTTCCGGTTCAGCAGGATGGTTCAGACATTCAGAAAATTCCAGAATACGGCGACTTCATCGTCATTCACGGCGATCAGTCCCGCGTCCCAGTCACTACGGCTGAAGGGCGAGTGACTGCGGTAGGACTGTTTGTAGAAATCGGGACGGTCGCCCTGCCAGCCCAGGTTGGTGTAGAAGCGGGTGCTCTCAGGGAAGCGCGAAAGGATCACATCGGCACGCCGTTCCATCTCCGGCCTGAGTTCATCCCAGCGCAAGGACCTGGAGAGATCCAGTCGGGATGTTCCGGCTCCGAGCAGGACGAGAAGCGACCGCACCGAAGTGCGGGGGACCTCCCCCACGAGCCGACGGCAGCGTTCCACGTCCGCGGGCGTGGAGGGGGCCTCCAGCCAAGGGAACAGCGGGTCCTCCAGCCGCTCGTCCTCTCCCTCGTCGGGATCGATGGACTCCCAGCCTCTCGGGTCCTGAGTCTCACGGCGCATGGCTGCTCCCGCATCGAGCCACCATTCTTCGTGCTCGCGCGGAACGACGCTGACGAACGTGACGAGCCATTCGTACAGCTTCAGGCCTTCCGACCACGCCGCCGAATCGAGCCGGTCTTCCTTCACGGCTCGCTCCGGTCCGGCAGTTGACCGGCGACACCGGCAAGCCAGCCGCCCGGCGTGTAGGGGGCCGGAGCGTCCACCTCCATGCCCAGTTCCGCGACGGCAACCGCGTAGTCGACCTCCTCCAGGCCTAGGGCGAGCAGTTCGGCCACCTCACCGGCGAGGCGCGCCAGGACAGTCGGAGCGACCGACCCCGCGTAGTCGCGTACGGCGGAGGTGTGATCCTCGAACTCATCGGGCATGTCCTGGGAGAACCAGCCGCCCAGGAACTGATGAAGCTCGGGAAAGCGGGCGCGCCACTCCCCGTAAGTCTCGGACACCGCCACCGGTGGCGGGACGCGGCCCTCCTCGACGCTCTGCTTGATGTGGTCGGCGAGTTGCAGCAGCCATCGCTGGATCCCGTCCTCCGGAAGACCGATGTCGGGGACGGGGGAGAACTCACCGAGGCGGTGTCGCAGCCGGCCGGGCGGATTCTGGGCATAGGCGCGGAGCTGCTGCTCGGCGATCGACAAGGCCCAGGGGCGGGTGTGCCAGGTGTGACGCAGATAGGCGGTGAGGGCCCGGCTGATCCGGTCAGGGGCGTCGTCGGCAGTGAGGCCGGCGTACGCGTCCATCACTTGGTCGAGCCCGCCGTAACGGCGGTCGAAATCCAGAGGCTTCATGGGCATGGCTGGTGCCTCTACAAATAGATCGGGAATGTGGCGTGCACGACGAAGCCGAGCGGGCTCGCAGTCTCCCGCCGCAGCACCACCCGCGCCGCACGCACGTCCACGGCTCCACGCCCGGCCAGTGCCATGGCTTGGATCAGGACGCGGCCGACCGGCTCCTCGCGGGAAGGCCAGGAGGCTTCGAGGGTCAGGCGGGGACGCGTACCTTGCGCCGGCCAGCGGTGGATGGCCTGCTCGTTGCGGGTGACGACTTGCTGGGCGGCCCACTGAGCGGTTTCCCGGTCGGGATACGTGGCGGATCTGGTGAGCACGGTGCCTTCCGGTTCGGCGTGGCGGATCAGGTGTTCTGGAAGTTCCAGAAGACGGCGACTTCGTCGTCGTTCACGGCAACCAGTCCGGCGTCCCAGTCGTAGCGACTGAAGGAGGCGTGGCCCCAGAAGGACAGTGTGTAGAAATCAGGATGGTCGCCCTTTCCACCCAGGTTGGTGTAGAAGCGGGTGCTGTCGGGAAAACGCGACAGGATCACATCGGCACGCCGTTCCACCTCCGGCCTGCGTTCCTCCCACCCCAGTCTCTTGGGGACGTCCACGCCGCCCGCCGCGACTCCGAGCAGAACGAGAAGCGACCTCACCGAGGAGCGAGGAATCTCCTTGACACGCCTGTTGTAGCGTTCCACATCCGCAGATGCGGAGGGCGCCTCCAACCACGGGAAAAGCGGGTCCTCCCGGCGCTCGTCCTCCCCGTCGTAGGGGTCGATGGACTCCCAGCCCCGCGGGTCGCGGGTCTCCAGACGCATGATCGCTCCCACATCGAGCCACCACTCGTCGTGCTCACGCCGAGCGACACCGACGAATGTGGAGAGCCACTCGTACAGCTTGAGCGCCTCCGACCATGCCGCCGCGCCAAGTCGGCCTGCTTCCATGATTCGCTCCATCATTCAGGTGCCGAGGTGTAGACGACAAATGGCGGATTCACATTCGAGTCGCACCTGAGGCGAGTGGTCACACCGAGAGCGTCCTTGGGCGGTCGGCGCGGTGCCGCTCCTGGCCTGCAGTGGAGCCGTACCGCCGGAAACCACGAGCGTGGCCCCACTCCAGATCCTCGAAATACGTACCGGCCCCCGCCCGGACAGGGGCAGGGGCCGGTACGCGCGTGGGCGGGACGTCCTAGCCGAGCGGGTGCATCCAGCCGTGGGTGTCCTCGACGACACCGCGCTGGATGTCGAGCAGGCGCTCCCGGAGCCTCATGGTGACCTCGCCGGGCTCGCCCTCGCTCTGGGTCCACTCGCCGCCCTCGGACTTCACCAGGCCGACGGGGGTGATGACGGCGGCGGTGCCGCAGGCGAAGACCTCGACGAGGGTGCCCTTGGCGGTGTCGTCGCGCCACTGGTCGATGGAGACCCGGCCCTCCTCGGAGCCGTAACCGAGGTCGCGGGCGACCTTGAGGAGGGAGTCGCGGGTGACGCCCGCGAGGAGGGAGCCGGTGAGGGCGGGCGTGATGATCTTCTTCGAGCCGTCCTCCTGGGCGTACACGAAGTAGAGGTTCATGCCGCCGAGCTCCTCGACCCACTTGTGCTCGACCGCGTCGAGGTAGGCGACCTGGGCGCAGCCGTGCGCGGCGGCCTCGGCCTGGGCGAGGAGGGAGGCGGCGTAGTTGCCGCCGGTCTTGGCGTCGCCCATGCCGCCGGGGACGGCGCGGACGCGGTTCTCCGAGAGCCAGATGGAGACCGGCTTCACACCGCCGGGGAAGTAGGCGCCGGCCGGCGAGGCGATGACCAGGAAGAGGTATTCGTTGGCCGGCTTCACGCCGAGGCCGACCTCGGTGGCGATCATGAACGGGCGCAGGTAGAGGGACTCCTCGCCGCCGTGCGCCGGGACCCACGCCTTGTCCTGCTGCACCAGCGCGTCGCACGCCGCGATGAAGGTCTCGACGGGCAGCTCGGGCATGGCGAGCCGGGCGGCCGAGCGCTGGAAGCGGCGGGCGTTGGCGTCGGGGCGGAAGGAGGCGACCGTGCCGTCGGGCTGGCGGTAGGCCTTCAGCCCCTCGAAGATCTCCTGGGCGTAGTGCAGGGTCATGTTGGCCGGGTCCAGGGACAGCGGGCCGTAGGGGACCAGCTCGGCGTCGTGCCAGCCGCGGCCCTCGGTCCAGCGGATCGTCACCATGTGGTCGGTGAAGTGGCGGCCGAATCCCGGGTTGGCCAGGATCGCCTCGCGCTCCGCGTCGGACAGCGGGTTCGAGGAGGGCTTGAGCTCGATCGTGGGCGTCGTCATGAGTGCGTGTCCTTCACCGGTCTTGTGTGTGATGGACCGCGCTCACGCCCGTCTCTGCCCGACGTTTTCGGTCAGGTCCTAGGACGTCCGAGCTTTACCGCGAGCCACGGCCCCGCGTTCGATTATCGCTTGCGGGGGGCCGTGCACGAAACGGGGTGAATACGGTCCAGGGGTCGATGGTGGCACCCGGGGGCCGCACAGGTGAAGCCGCCGGGCGCTGAGTGCGACCCGGCGGCTTCGCAGTGGAGTCGTCGGGTCAGCCCGCTACGCGTACCGCGAGCGCGTCGCCGATCTCGTCGGTCGTGCGCGTGACGGCCCCGTCGCGCTCCGCGAGATCGGCGGAGACGGCGTCCTCGATGCGCGTGGCCTCGGCCTCGTAGCCGAGGTGGCGCAGCAGAAGGGCGACGGAGAGGATCGTGGCGGTCGGGTCGGCCTTGCCCTGCCCCGCGATGTCGGGGGCGGAGCCGTGGACCGGCTCGAACATCGACGGGAACGCGCCCGTCGGGTTGATGTTGCCGGAGGCGGCCAGGCCGATGCCGCCGGAGACGGCGGCGGCGAGGTCGGTGAGGATGTCGCCGAAGAGGTTGTCGGTGACGATGACGTCGAAGCGCTCCGGCTGGGTGACGAAGAAGATCGTCGCGGCGTCCACGTGCAGGTAGTCGGTGCTGACCTGCGGATACTCGGCGGCGACCCGGTCGAAGGTGTTCTTCCACAGGTGGCCGGCGTAGACGAGGACGTTGTTCTTGTGGACCAGCGTCAGCTTCTTGCGCGGGCGGGCCGCCGCGCGCTCGAAGGCGTCCCGGACCACGCGCTCGACGCCGTACGCCGTGTTCAGGCTGACCTCGGTGGCGACCTCGGCGGGGGTGCCGGTGCGCAGCGAGCCGCCGTTGCCGGTGTACGGGCCCTCGGTCCCCTCGCGGACGACCACGAAGTCGATGTCGGGGCGGCCGGCGAGCGGGGTCGCGGTGTTCGGGAAGAGCTTGGAGGGGCGCAGGTTGATGAAGTGGTCGAACGCGAAACGCAGCTTCAGCAGGAGCCCGCGCTCCAGCACGCCGGACGGCACGGACGGGTCGCCGATCGCGCCGAGGAGGATGGCGTCGTGGTTCTTGAGCGCCTCCAGCTCCGCGTCCGGGAGGGTGTCGCCGGTGCGGTGCCAGCGCTGGGCGCCGAGGTCGTACTCCTTGGTCTCCAGCTTCACGTCCTGCGGGAGGACAGCGTTGAGGACCTTGAGGCCCTGGGCCACGACTTCCTGGCCGATTCCGTCACCGGGGATCACTGCGAGATCGATGCTGCGAGACATGCCGGAAGCCTAACGGTGCGTCCCACCCCATGACATCCGACGTCCACCATACGGACGGGAGCAAGGGTGTTCGGGTGTACGGGCGGGCGGTGCGCGGGGCCGCTCGGAGGCCGTTTCACGGGCGGGTGCGAGCGGGCGGCACGGGGGCCGCTGACGCGCCGGCCGCCGGTCTGCGGACGGGCGGCGGTGCGCCCCGGCTCAGTGGCCGGTCGAGCCGCCGTTGTCGCGGCGGTCCAGGGCGCGCTGGAGAGCGGCGGCGGCGTTCTTGCGGTCCGACTCGGACGGGCGGGGAGTGTGACGGACGCGGCGGGTGGTGGTGGGGGCCATGGTGGATCGACTCCTTGAGATCGCGTGGGTGCCGGGCGGGCCGCACATCGCGGTGCGGCGCGGAGGCCGGGCCGGGATCGGATTCCGAGGCGCCGGAAGGAGCGGGGAGCGTACGCCGCAGGGGTTACCTGCTTCGGGGCGTGCGCCCGCGACCGCCACAGTCGCTCGATCGAGCGATTCGTTCGGCTCCTACAAAGCTAGGACAGTCGGGCCGCTCTGTCTCTACAGTTAGTCGGACTTCCTACTATCTGAGACGGCCCGAGGGATCGCCGCAGGTCACAGCGTCGGAGGGAGTCGGCCCGCGCGCGGGCCCGCAGACGCGGAACAGCCCGACCGCGTCAGAGCAGGTCGCCGTCCCGCCAGTCGAAGTGGAGCGGGTCACCGGGCGCCGGCAGGGGCCGCCCGGCCGCGGGGCGGACATAGGTGCTGCCCTCCTCCTCGGGCAGCGGCACGGGTCCGGCCGGGCCGAGGGCTCCGAGCCGGCCCGGCCACACCTGCCAGCCGCGCGCCGCGTAGAGCGCCGCGCCGGCGTCCGAGGCGGACAGGGCTCCGAAGTCGTGCGCCCCGTCGATGACGCGCTCCAGGGCGTCCATCACCAGGTGTCCGAGGCCCTCGCGGCGGTGGTCGGCGCGGACGGCGACGGCTTCGACGTAGCCGACGCGGTAGGAGCGGTCCGCGTGCCGGACCTGGCGCCGGACGACGGAGCCGTGAGCGATCAGGAGGCCGTCCGCGTCGCGGATCAGGGCGTGCACGCCGCCGAGGGAGTGCTCCCAGTCCTCGTCGGCGAAGTCGTCGTCGAAGGCGCTGTCGAGCAGATCGCGGATCCGGGCCAGTTCGGCGGGGGTGAGCTCGAAGGTGTGGGCAATGCGCACTGCGGGAGGCTGGGCCATGGGGTCAGCCTTCCAGGCCGCTTCCCTGGCCGACAGCGCATTACCGCGCTGCCCGCACGCGCGGGCCCGCCCGGACCGGGGGTGCGGTGGTCCGGGCGGGCTGGGGCGACCGGTTCGGGGCGACCGGCGACGGGTGGTGGCTCTGTACACCCTCACGCCGTGCCCCTCGTGGCTCAGTACACCGTCACGCCGTACGCGGAGAGCGCCTCGGTCACCGGCTGGTGGATGGCCGATCCCGCGGTGCCCGAGCAGCCGGAGCTGCCGGAGTGGATGCCGAGGGCGACGGATCCGGCGAAGTGCGCGCCGCCGCTGTCGCCGCCGGCCGAGCAGGCGGTGGTGCGGACCATGTTGTAGACCGGCCCGTCGCCGTAGTTGACGGTGACGTTGACGGCGGTGACCGTGCCGGAGGTCACCTTGGTCGTGGAACCGCTCTTCTGGATCGCCTGGCCGACGACGGCGTTGGCGGCGGAGGTGATGTCGCGGGTGGAGCCGTTGTAGAGGTCGACGGTTCCGGCGGGCGAGGAGCCGTCGGTGTAGCGGACGATGCCGTAGTCGTTGGTCGGGAAGCTGGTGCCCTCCCGGACGCCGATCACCGAACCGCCGGAGGTGGCCGACCAGTTGGCGGAGATGTTGGTGCAGTGTCCGGCGGTCACGAAGTAACGGGCCCCGCCCTTGGTGACGTTGAAGGCGGCCGAGCAGCGGCTGCCGCCGCCGTAGATCGCGCCGCCGCCCAGCACCTCGCGGCGGAACTCACCGGGGACGCGCTTGATGTCGACCGCGCCGTCGAGCCGTTCGGCGACGGCTTCCAGGCGGGCCATCTCCCGGGCGGAGACGGAGGAGTCGGCCTCGACGGCGACCCGGTTGGTGCGCGGGTCGATGCCCCAGGAAGTGCCGGTGATCTTGGCCTCGGCCTCCAGGGTCTCCATGGCCGACCGGAGTTCGGCGGCGCCGCGGGCCACCCGGCGGACGGTGGCGCCGGTGGCGCGGGCCTGCTCCTCGGCCCGGTCGGTGGTGACGGTGACGACCAGCTTCCCGGTCTTCGCGTCGAGGTAGGTTCCGGCGGTGGCGGCGCCGAGCGCGCGGTCGACCTTGACGTCGAGCGCGTACGCGGACGGGGCGGGGATCGCCGAGGGGGCGGGCGAGGGGGTGTCGGCGGCGGTGGAGGGGGTGGCTCCGAGGCCGAGGGCACCGGCGACGAGCAGCAGGGAAACGCCGAAGCGCGCGCGGGAGTTGCGTCTCATGGGGGAACTCCTTCTCGGGTGACGCGTGGGGACGTACCGAGAAGGAATTTGACATGCCCATTACCTAATCCACAAGACCGCGTGACCCGGCGGCCGCCTGGACCGACCCGCGCACACCTGGGAGCCGCCCCGAACATGGAAACCGCCCCCCGCCCGGCAGGGGGGCCGGTCGGGGGGCGGTGCTCAGGGGATCTCCCGGGGGAGACCTCTGGTCCGGGTCGCCGTGCTGCGGCGCCCCGGGAGGGTGTCAGCCCTGGTGGGGGTAGGTGTAGTCGGTCGGCGGGACCAGCGTCTCCTTGATGGCCCGGGTCAGGGTCCAGCGCTGGAGGTTCTGCGGGGCGCCCGCCTTGTCGTTGGTGCCGGAGGCACGGCCGCCGCCGAAGGGCTGCTGGCCGACGACGGCGCCGGTCGACTTGTCGTTGATGTAGAAGTTGCCCGCGGCGTAGCGGAGCTTGTCCATCGTGTACGCGGCGGCCGCGCGGTCGCCCGCGATGACCGAGCCGGTCAGCGCGTAGTCGGAGACCGACTCCATCTGCGCCAGCATCGCGTCGTACTTCTCGTCCTCGTAGACGTGGATCGCGAGGATCGGGCCGAAGTACTCGGTCGTGAAGACCTCGTTCTCGGGGTCGGTGCACACGATGACCGTCGGACGGACGAAGTAGCCCACCGAGTCGTCGTAGCTGCCGCCCGCGACGACCGTGCAGGTCGGGTCGGCCTTGGCGCGGTCGATCGCGGCCTTGTTCTTGGCGAACGAGCGCTCGTCGATGACGGCACCGATGAAGTTGCTCAGGTCGGTGACGTCACCCATCGTGATGGAGTCGACCTCGGCCGCGAACTCCTCCTGGAAACCGGAGTTCCAGATGGAGGCGGGGACGTACGCCCGCGAGGACGCGGAGCACTTCTGGCCCTGGAACTCGAAGGAGCCGCGGGTCAGCGCGGTCTTCAGGATGGCGCGGTCGGCGCTGGGGTGCGCGACGACGAAGTCCTTGCCGCCGGTCTCGCCGACGAGCCGCGGGTAGGTGCGGTAGGTGGCGATGTTGTTGCCGACCGTCTTCCACAGGTGCTGGAAGGTGGGGGTCGAGCCGGTGAAGTGGATGCCGGCCAGGTCGCGGTGGTTCAGCGCCACCTCGGAGACGGCCTTGCCGTCGCCGGTGACCAGGTTGATGACGCCCTTGGGCAGACCGGCCTCCTCCAGGAGCTGCATCAGCAGCACGGCGGCGTGGGTCTGGGTCGGGGACGGCTTCCACACCACGACGTTGCCCATGAGGGCCGGGGCGGTGGGAAGGTTGCCCGCGATGGCCGTGAAGTTGAACGGCGTGATCGCGTAGACGAAGCCCTCCAGCGGGCGGTGGTCCATGCGGTTCCACACGCCCGGGGAGTTGGCCGGGGGCTGCTCGGCGAGGATCTGGCGCGCGTAGTGCACGTTGAAGCGCCAGAAGTCGATCAGCTCGCAGGGGGTGTCGATCTCGGCCTGCTGGGCGGTCTTGGACTGGCCGAGCATGGTGGAGGCGGCCAGCGTCTCGCGCCAGGGGCCCGACAGCAGCTCGGCGGCGCGCAGGATGATCGCCGCGCGGTCGTCGAAGGCCATCGCGCGCCACGCCGGCGCGGCGGCGAGGGCGGCGTCGACGGCGTCCTGGGCGTCCTGCTCGGTGGCGCCGGCGAAGGTGCCGATGACGGCCTGGTGGTTGTGCGGCTGTACGACGTTCACACGCTCGCCGCCGCCCATCCGCTTCTCGCCGCCGATGGTCATCGGCAGGTCGATCGGGTTGTCGGCGAGCTCCTTGAGCTTCACCTCCAGGCGGGCGCGCTCCGGGGAGCCCGGGGCGTAGGAGTGGACCGGCTCGTTGACCGGCGCGGGGACCTGGGTGACGGCGTCCATGGTTGCCTTGTCTCCTTGGTGTCGGCGGGGGTGTGGGTCAGCCCGGGGGCTGCTCAGCCCTTGGTGAGGATCGAGCGGCCGAAGAACAGCAGGTTGGCCGGCTTCTCCGCGAGGCGGCGCATGAAGTATCCGTACCAGTCGGTGCCGTACGCCGTGTAGACGCGCATCCGGTGGCCCTCGGCCGCGAGCCGGACGTGCTCGTCGCTGCGGATGCCGTACAGCATCTGGAACTCGTACTCGTCCAGTTTGCGCCCGGCCTGGCGGCCCAGCTCCTGGGCGATGGCGATGAGACGGGGATCGTGCGAGCCGATCATCGGATAGCCCGCGCCCTCCATCAGGATGCGGGTGATGCGGACGTACGCCTTGTCGATCTCGGCCTTGTCCTGGTACGCGACGGTGGCGGGCTCCTTGTAGGCGCCCTTCACGATGCGTACGCGGCTGCCGGCGGCGGCGAGGCGGCGGGCGTCGTCCTCGGTGCGGAAGAGGTAGGACTGGATGACGCAGCCGGTCTGCGGGAAGTCCTTCCGCAGCTCCTCGTGGATGGCGAACATCGAGTCGAGGGTGGTGTGGTCCTCGGCGTCCAGGGTGACCGTGGTGCCGATGGCGGCCGCCGCCTCGACGACCGGGCGGACGTTCGCGAGGGCCAGCTCATGGCCGCCCTCCAGCGCCTGGCCGAACATCGACAGCTTCACGGACATCTCGGCACGGGGGCCCAGGTCCAGGTCCTTCAGGCGCTCGACGAGCTCCAGGTACGCGTCGCGGGCGGCCTCGGCCTGCGCGGGGGTGGTGATGTCCTCGCCGACGACGTCGAGCGTGACCTCCAGGCCCCTGTCCGCGGCGTCCACGACGATCGGGACGACCTGGTCGACACTCTCCCCGGCGATGAAGCGGTCGACGACCTGCTTGGTGCCGGGCGCGGCCGAGACGAACCGGCGCATCTTGTCACTGCGCGATGCCGCGAGAATCACGGGACCCAGCACGGGGTACCTCCACGAATGTACGGACGAGGGGCCGTAACGGTACGAACATGAACGAACCGGTACGGCACGGATAACCACTGTGAAATCTAGGTACCCGGTGCGGGCTGTGCCATCGACACCTGTCACGCATCCGTGGCCACCATCTCAGACATCTGTATGAAGAAGACCGTGAAGGGGTGCAGAATGGCGGGGTGACAGGCGATTACCAGGAACTGGTCGACGAGATCTCGGCCCTCCTCGACGCCCCGGCCACCCTGGAGAACCGGGATTTCGGCCTGGTCGCCTTCGGAGCCCACGACAGCGACGACGACACCGCGATGGACCCGGTCCGCACCCGCTCGATCCTGACCCGCCGCTCCACACCGGCCGTGCGCGCCTGGTTCGAGGGGTTCGGCATCACCCGGGCGACCGGGCCCGTCCGGATCCCCGCCGCCCCCGAGGCCGGGGTGTTCCGGGACCGCATCTGCCTTCCGGTACGCCATCGGGGCGTCGTCCTCGGCTACGTCTGGCTGCTCGACGCCGACCCGGGCCCGACCGAGGAGCGGCTGACCGCCGCGATGGAGGTCGCCGCCCGGATCGGGGCGCTGCTCTTCGACGAGGCGCGGGCGGGCGCGGACCTCTCGCGGGAGTTCGGCGCTGTCCTCACGGCGGGTCCCGGCCGGCAGCATGACACCGCCGTCGCCGCGCTGGGCGAGGCCCTGGGGAGGGACGCGGAGGGGTTGCACACGGTGGTGTGCGTGACCCCCTGGGCGGACGACACGCCGTCGGTACGGGGCGTGCCCTCGGCGGCCGCGCTGGCGACGGTCGACGCGCCGGGGCCCGCCGGGAGGCTGTCGCTGGCCGCGCTCGTCCGGCTGCGCTCGCCGGACCGCCTGGACCCGGCCCTGAGCGCCGCGGACCGGCTGCGCACCGGTGCGGCCCCGGCCGCCACCGGGGGGATCGCCACGCCGCGCCGGGGCCTGGACAGGCTGACGGTCTCCTGGCACGAGGCCACGGCGGCGGCCCGCGCGGCCCGGGCCGAGACCCGCTTCGGCCCGGTCGCCCGGTGGTCGGCGATCGGCCCGTACCGCCTGCTGACCGCCCTCCCGGGCACCGGGAACGACCCCGGCGACCCGGCGGTCGCCTCGCTGCTCACACCGTTGCACCGGGAGCTGGCGCACACGGCGGAGGTGTTCCTGGACTGCGCGGGCCAGGCGAGCCGGACGGCCGCCGCGCTCGGCATCCACCGCCAGACGCTCTACTACCGGCTCTCCCGCATCCAGCAGATCACCGGCCTCGACCTGAACGACGGGGAGGACCGGCTGCTGCTGCACATGGCGGTGAAGCGGGCCCGGCTGTGACACCGGTGGGTTCGTTCAGGCCGTCTTACGGGGTCCGCTGCGGCGGTACCCCTCCCACACCGGGCCGCCCGCCGCGTCCAGGACCTCCGTGACCAGGGAGGTGAGGCCTTCCGGTGCACCGCGCAGCGCGGCCTGCGCCGCCTCGTCCAGGCGCGCGGCCAAGTCCGGCACGACAGATTCGAGGCGCCGGGCCAGCCACTTGCCGCCGCCGAGCCACGTGCCGTGGGTCAGCAGCGCCAGCTCGCCGGTCCGCCGGACGAGTTCGGCCACGACGAACAGCCGCTCCCCCGCATCCGTGACGACGGCGAAGTCGTCGAGCAGGTCCGTGAGCGCGTACCGGGCGTCTTCGAGCGCCGTGTCGGTGACCGGGGGCGGGCCGTCGGCCGCGAGGCGTTTCGCCTTCTCCGCGATCCGTGCTCCTGTCCCGTCGGCGTCGAGCAGCAGCGCCCCGTCGGCGCACATCCACAACAGGGCCGAGTTCCGCTGCACGATCTCCGGGGTGACAAAGCTGTGCCAGGAGTCCTCGGTGTGCACGAAGAGCTCCACCGGCCACTTCCCGTACCGCAGGCTCTCCCGGTACGGAGCGGGCGGGCCGTCGAGCAGCACGACGACGTCCAGATCGGACCGGGCGGTGCGCCGGCTCGTCAGGACACTGCCGCCGAGGAACGCGGCGCGGGCGTCGGGGTGGCGCTCCAGGACCAGGGCGCGGGCAAGATCGAGTACGTCCATGCCCCCACTCTGCCGTGGCCCCGCCGGCTCCGGGACACGGCCCCCGCGCCCGCCCGGCCGGATCACTTGCCGAAGCGGCGTTCCCGGTTCGCGTACGAGCGCAGCGCGCGCAGGAAGTCCACGTGCCGGAACGCCGGCCAGTAGCAGTCCACCCAGTGCATCTCGGCGTACGCGGACTGCCAGAGCAGGAAGCCAGACAGGCGCTGCTCGCCGGAGGTGCGGATGATGAAGTCGGTGTGGTCGGCGACGGGCGAGTAGAGGTGCCGGGAGATGTCGTCGATGCCGAACCGGGCGACCAGTTCGGCCGGGTCGCCCCCGGCCGCGATGTGCTCCTCGAAGGCGCTCTTCACGGCGTCGACGATCTCGCGCCGGCCGCCGTAGCCGACCGCCACGTCCACCTTGAGGCCGCCGCGCCCCGTCGTGGCGGCGGTGGCCTCCTTGAGCACCCGGGCGCTGGTGCCGGGCAGCATGTCGAGCGAGCCGATCGCCCGGACCTCCCAGTCCCGGCCCTCGGCCGTGATGTCGCGGACGGTGTCCTCGATGACCTCGATCAGCGGGCCGAGTTCTTCCGCGGGGCGGCCCAGGTTGTCGTCGGAGAGCATGAAGAGGGTCACGTGCTCGATCCCTGCGGCCGCGCACCAGCCCAGGAACGTGGTCACCTTGGCGCCGCCCGCCCGGTAGCCCTCCCGGACGTCCGTGTGCCCGGCCTTGCGGGCCCAGCGCCGGTTGCCGTCGACCATGATCCCGACGTGCTGGGGGCGCGGCAGGCCCACCAGGGTGGCGGCGAGCCGACGCTCGTACACCGCTTCGATCGGCCGCCGGAGGAACAGGGGGAGCAGTTTCATGAACCTTCTCCAGCACGGGACAGCTGATGTCGAGGGACCTTATCAGCGGCTCCGGCCGCCGCCTGCCGGAGCCTGGCGGAGCTGGGCGGACCTCACAACGGACCGTCGAAGGGGGCCGGTTCGGGGACCGGGCGGTCGCTCACCAGGGCAGCCAGCACGAACGGCGCGTCCCCGTCGCTGTGGCCGGCGATCAGGGCGATCCACCGGCCGCCGGAGCCGACGGGTCCCCAGACCTCCAGGTCTCCGTACAGGTCCTCGGCGAACAGCGCCTCGAACAGCGGCTCCACCGGGGAACCGCCCTGCCGCCGCATCAGCGGCCCGTCCAGCCGCACCGTGCGGTGCGGCCCCCAGTGCTCGCCCAACACCCGTGCCACCTGGGCGAGATGGGACTCGGCGGCCTCCTCGGCGTCGTTCCACTCGGGGGCGTACACGCCGGTGAGCGGGTCGCCCTCCCAGAGCGGCACGATCCGGAAGCCCTCCCCGACGGTGACCGTCCACTCGCCGGTGACCGGGTCGCCCTCGGCGGTGGTGGGGCCGTCGGCCGGCACGGGGGCGGCGACCAGCTCGGCCACCTCCGCCGCCGCACGCTCCGCGTCGAAGGCCTCGCCCGCCCGGGAGGTCACAGGGTCGCCCGGTCCATCGGGCGGGGCAGCGGAGCCAGCGCCCCCGCCTCGCGCAGCCGCTCGTACACCTGCACCACCCTCGCGCTGTCGCCCGGAGCCGCGATGCTCAGCAACTCCCCGCCGCCGGAGAGGGGTTCGCGGACCACCGCAAGACCGTCGGGGACGAGGGCCGCGCGGGCCGGGGAGAGGTAGCCGGTGCGGCCGACCACCGGGTCGCCGACGGAGTACCCGGCGTCGTCCTCCAGCGCGTCCAGGACGTCGTCGTCGCTCACATCGCCGAAGTCCGGCTGCCACACCCGGGCGACGAGGGACAGCAGCGCCTCCTCGGGGACCACGGCCTCGTCCGGGGCGTGCAGGATGATCGCGAGCGACTGGAGCAGGAACTCCGGTGCGCCGCCCGCGAGTCCGCTGACCTCCGCCTGCCAGCCGGGCGCCCCGGTGCCGACGAGCCGCAGCCCGGTGCCGGTGAGGTCCGACCAGTCGGCCGCGCTCTGGGCGGTGCGCACCGCGCCGAGCAGGGCGTCGCCGTCGGCGGTGAAGGCGGTGGCCGGCCCGTTTCCGTGGACCTGGCTCCAGGCGTCGGCCGCCTGCGGGACCAGCTCGGCGAGCCCGTCGAGGGTCTGCCGCCACCGCTCGGCCAGGGCCTTCGCCGGCTCCGGCCGGGGACCCCAGAAGCCCCGCACTACACGTCGCATGCTCGTCTCTCCTCCGTCGGCCGGCCGGCTGCCCGCGGTTCCCCCCCGGCCGGACGGCGGCCGGGTCACCACGCGTTGCAGGCTACTCGCCCCGGCGCCCTCGGACCGGGCAACGGCTACTCGTCGAAGGCTCCCGGTTTCCTGGTGCTGTCGCCCGGCTTCGTCGGGCTGTGCACCACCTTGATCGGCAGCCCTTCGTCGCGGAACGCCTTGCGGGCGGCCTTGGCCACGTCCGGGTCGGAGAAGTGCCACTCCACGGTCCGCCCGCCGGACGCCTCCACCTGGGACCTGGCCTCGGTGACGAACTTGTCCTTGCCCGACGGGGTGAGCGTGCCGCTGTCGGACTTGGACAGATAGCTGCCGTAACCGTTCTTGGCCTCCAGGAACGTCTGCCGGGAGGAGTCCCAGCCGTCGTACTCCACCGCCGGCTTGCCCTCGCGCGGATGCGGGACGACGTACTCCTGGCCACGGTTGGTGCCGGTGACCTGCTCCTGGTAACGGAGCCAGGACTCGTTCTTCCAGTTCGGCGCGGGGTTGCGGTCCCGGCTCGCCCAGTAGCCGTCGCCCGCGTCGGCGTCCCCGAGCGTACGGTCCTTGAGGTCGTCGGCCCAGGACGGCGGGTTGTAGTTGCGCGGGTCGGAGGTGTCGTTGCGCTGCGGCTCGGGGTGCTGCTTCTTGTCCAGCTCCGCCTTGCGCGCCCGCTCCGGCTCCTCCAGCCGCTTCTGCTCCAGGTGCGCGGCCCGCTCCGCCGCCCGCGCCTCGGCGGCCGCCTTCTTGGCCGCCTCGTCACAGCCGCCCTCGGCGAGGACGACCCGGGCGGGGGAACCGCCCGCCAGCACGCCGGTGCCCGCGCCCGGCACCCCGCCGGTACCGCCCGCGCCGCCGGTGCCGTACCGCACGAGCGGCGGCCCGCCCGCGATCGCGCAGCCGGTGCGGCGGGCCGCGTCCTCGGCGGTGTCCGCCGCTTCGTCGGCCTCCTTCGCCGCCTTCCGTACGCCGTCGAGGTCGCCGGCCTGAGCAGCCGCGCGGGCCCGGCGGGCCGCGGCCCCGGCGTCGTCGGCGGCGCGGCCCACGGCTCCGGCGACCTTGCCCAGCACCCCGAGCTTGCCGACCTTGCCGACGACCTTCCCGACGTTGTAGCCGGGGATGAAGATCGAGCCGATGTTCCAGATCACATCGGTGACCGCGCGGGTCTTCTCCCCGTTGTTCCAGCGTTCGCGGACCTCGTCCCCGACGAAGACGTCGTCGCCGACCGTGACCACGGTGCTGACGGAGGCCTTGCCCCAGTCCCAGACCGCGCCCAGGTAGTCGCCGTCCGCCCATTTGTCGCCCGCGCCCGCGGAGTCCTTGACCCACTGGTCGCCGAGCTGCTTGCCGTAGTCGGCGAGGCCCGACCAGGTCTCCGGCTTGAACAGGTCGATGATCCCGGTGATGTCGCCCCAGAGCCCGTCCACCACGAGCCCCTTGAAGACCTGCGTCGTACGGTCCCAGGCGCAGCCGAAGAAGCCCCAGCCGCCGCAGTCCTCCTTCTCCTCGGCCTGCTCGCCGCCGTCCTCGCCCTCGCCGCCGTCGGACGCCGGCTGTACGTCGTAGGCGGCCTCGGGCTCCTCGCTGTCCTCGGGGTAGGTGTCCTCGCCGGTGCCGTCGGGTCCTCCCGTGCCGCCGCCGGTCGTGTTGGAACCTTCGGTGCCACCCGAGCCTTCAGAGCCGCCCGAGCCCTCGGTGCCACCCGAGCCCTCGGAGCCGCCGGTGCCTCCCGTGCCGCCCGTCGCGTCGCCTCCGGTGGCGCCGCCCGTGGTCGTCGTACCGCCGTCGGCGCCCCCGTCCGCGCTCCCCGACGTACCCCCGTCGGCTCCCCCGTCAACGCCTCCGTCCACTCCCCCGTCGGCTCCCCCGTCCGTGCCGCCGCCCGGGCGGTCGCCCGCGTCGACGGAGCCGCTGCCCGGGGAGACCGGGCAGGAGCTGCCGGTCAGCGAGCAGATCGCGGACTGGAGGCCCTCGGTGATCCGGCCGCCGAGACCGCCCACCGTCAGGGCCCCGATCAGCGCGACGACGATCAGGACCAGGCCCAGGTACTCCAGGGCGGTCTGCCCCCGGTCCCGCTTCCACGTGATCATGTGCGGGAGCGAGAACTTCGGCGGCTGCCCGCGCTCGGCGGCCGGCAGCCGGAACCACGCCCGGCTGCCCTCACGGTTGATCAGGACGATGATCAGGACCGGCAGGACCAGCTGGGTGACCCCGTCCGGGGACCCGTCGCCCAGGTTGGCGAGGCCGCCCAGGATCAGCCACACCTGGACGGCGACGATGCCCCACCGCACCCGTGTGGAGCCGGTCCGCACCTGCCGGGCCAGCAGCGCCGCGAGCACCCCGGGCGCGGAGGCGTACAGCAGGATGCCGAGCACCTCGGCGCCCATCGCGTCCGCGGCGAGAGCCGAGCCGGACAGACCGATCGCGCCGAGCACCGTCGCGCCGAACAGCACGAGGAGAGCCACCCGCACCACGGCGAGCGGGCGCGGGAGTTCACGCCGCGGGGCGACGGCAGAAGCCGGGCCTCCCGCTACGGGTATGCCACCGACAGCAGACATACGTGAACCGACCCCCGGTGCCCATGAGTGACATGACAACCGGTCACCCTAGGGTCGGCGGGCGCTCACGTCGTGGGCCCCAGGACCCAACCCCGGGCCCATCCCGGCGCGTTGAGCGGCCTCAGCTCGCGCGCAACGCAACGTACCCGGCAGCGGGGCCTCTCGTACGGGACGAGCGGCCCGGCTACCGGGTACGGAGCGGGGTCGTGCTGCTGTGCGCCTGCGTCAGTCGGTGAGGTTCACCGAGCGGGCCGAGGACGCGCCGATCTCCTCGGCGATCTCGGTCAGCACCGGCTGCGGGACGGTCTCGTCGACGGTGAGGACGACCAGCGCCTCGCCGCCCTCCGCGGCCCGCGACACCTGCATGCCCGCGATGTTCAGCCCGGCCTCGCCGAGGATCTTGCCGACCGCGCCCACCACACCGGGACGGTCCTGGTAGCGCAGGACGACCATGTGGTCGGCGAGCGCCAGATCGACATCGTGCTCGCCGATGGCGACGATCTTCTGGAGGTTCTTCGGGCCGGCCAGCGTGCCGGAGACCGCGACCTCCTGGCCGTCGGAGAGCGTGCCGCGCACGGTGACCACGTTGCGGTGGTCGGGCGACTCGGAGCTGGTGGTGAGGCGGACCTCGACACCGCGCTCCTGCGCGAAGAGCGGGGCGTTGACGTAGGAGACGGTCTCGTCGACGACGTCCTCGAAGACGCCCTTGAGCGCGGAGAGCTCCAGCACCTTCACGTCGTGCTGGGTGATCTCGCCATACACCTCGACGTCGAGGCGGGCCGCGACCTCGCCCGCGAGCGCGGTGAAGATCCGGCCGAGCTTCTCGGCGAGCGGCAGACCGGGGCGTACGTCCTCGGCGATGACGCCGCCCTGGACGTTGACCGCGTCCGGGACCAGCTCACCGGCGAGCGCGAGGCGCACCGACTTGGCGACCGCGATGCCCGCCTTCTCCTGCGCCTCGTCGGTGGAGGCGCCGAGGTGCGGGGTGCAGACGACCTGGTCGAACTGGAACAGCGGGGAGTCCGTGCAGGGCTCCTTCGCGTAGACGTCCAGGCCCGCTCCGGCGACGCGGCCCTCCTTGAGGGCGGAGTACAGCGCCTCCTCGTCGACGATCCCGCCGCGCGCGGCGTTGACGATGCGCACCGAGGGCTTCACCTTGTGCAGCGCCTCGTCCCCGATGAGACCGAGGGTCTCCGGGGTCTTGGGCAGGTGCACGGTGATGAAGTCGGCGACCTCCAGCAGCTCGTCCAGGCTGAGGAGCTTGACGCCCATCTGCGCGGCGCGGGCCGGCTGGACGTAGGGGTCGTAGGCGACGATCTTCATGCCGAAGGCCGACATGCGCTGCGCGACCAGGACGCCGATGCGGCCGAGGCCGACCACGCCGAGGACCTTCTCGCTGAGCTCGACGCCGGTGTACTTGGAGCGCTTCCACTCACCGTTCTTGAGCGCGGTGTTGGCCTGCGGGATGTTGCGCGCGGTGGCCACCAGCAGACCGCAGGCCAGCTCGGCGGCGGTGACGATGTTGGAGGTCGGGGCGTTGACGACCATCACGCCGGCCTTGGTGGCCGCGGAGACGTCGACGTTGTCCAGACCGACGCCCGCGCGGGCCACGACCCGGAGCTTCTTGGCGACGGCGAGGGCCTCGGCGTCGACCTTGGTGGCGGAGCGCACCAGGATGGCGTCGACGTCGGCGATCGCCGGGAGCAGCTCGGCGCGGTCCGCGCCGTTGCAGTGCCGGATCTCGAAATCCGGACCCAGGGCGTCGA
The DNA here is from genome assembly GCF_042718715.1 of Streptomyces sp. NPDC058576. Taxonomy (NCBI): domain Bacteria; kingdom Bacillati; phylum Actinomycetota; class Actinomycetes; order Kitasatosporales; family Streptomycetaceae; genus Streptomyces; species Streptomyces sp. NPDC058576. Next base: position 57,711 of record NZ_JBHXPF010000010.1, read on the forward strand.
CCGTGGCGGGCGACAGCTCTTCAGCGATGAGTACGACAGGTTTCGAGCTCACGTGAGTCCTCACAAGTCCAGTGCGGACGGCCGTCCCGACGGCCGCAGGCGGTGGAGGGGCTAGCCGCGTGGTAGACGCACGACACTGTGGGCCCTGACGCGTGTATGTGTTGAGAAGTGTAGTCATGCGATGGGCCGTGTACTGCGCCCCCGTGGAAGGATCACCCGCACGAGGGTGGACGTGGTGTACACCCGTACGGAACGCCCCTCCGGAACCCCGCTGCGGAGCGGCTCTGCGGTACCGCGGAGCGGGGCGGGCCCGTGATGGACCCGCCCCGCTCCCCGAGGCCTAGGCCTCTTCGTCGTTCACCCAGCTCATGAGCTTGCGCAGCTCACGGCCCGTGGTCTCCAGCAGGTGGTCGCTGTCGGCCTTCTTGTACTCGTTGTACTTGGGCAGACCGTTGTGGTACTCCGCCATCCAGGCCTTGGCGAAGGTGCCGTCCTGGATCTCGGTGAGGACCTTCTTCATCTCGGCCTTGGTGGCGTCGGTGATGATCCGGGGGCCGGTGACGTAGTCGCCCCACTCGGCGGTCTCCGAGATGGACCAGCGCATCTTCTCCAGGCCGCCCTCGTACATGAGGTCGACGATGAGCTTCAGCTCGTGCAGGCACTCGAAGTACGCGATCTCGGGCTGGTAGCCCGCCTCGGTCAGCGTCTCGAAACCGGCCTTGACCAGGGCGGCGGTGCCACCGCAGAGGACGGCCTGCTCACCGAACAGGTCGGTCTCGGTCTCCTCGGTGAAGGTGGTCTTGATGACGCCGGCGCGGGTGCCGCCGATGCCCTTGGCGTACGAGAGGGCCAGCTCCAGGCCCTTGCCCGAGGCGTCCTGCTCGACGGCCACGATGCAGGGAACGCCGCGGCCCTCCTCGTACTGGCGGCGGACCAGGTGGCCGGGACCCTTGGGGGCGACCATGCAGACGTCGACGTTGGCCGGCGGCTTGATGAAGCCGAAGCGGATGTTCAGGCCGTGGCCGAAGAACAGCGCGTCGCCGTCCTTGAGGTTGTCCTTGACGGACTCCTCGTAGACCTGGGCCTGGATCGGGTCCGGGACGAGGATCATGATGACGTCGGCCTCGGCGGCCGCCTCGGAGGGGGTCACCACGCGCAGGCCCTGCTCCTCGGCCTTGGCCTTGGACTTCGAGCCCTCGTGCAGACCGACGCGGACGTCGACGCCGGAGTCGCGGAGCGACAGCGCGTGGGCGTGGCCCTGGCTGCCGTAACCGAGAACCGCGACCTTGCGGCCCTGGATGATGGACAGGTCGGCATCGTCGTCGTAGAACAGCTCGGCCACTGGGTCTTCTCCTTGGTGTGCAGGTGTTGCGTCCCACCGTACGGCGGGGTGCGTCGTATGCGTTGTCGGGTCTCGCCATGCGAGCGGCGCGGCGGCGCGCCGCCCGGGTCCGTCCGCTCAGGCCGAGCGGTCGAGGGCGCGCAGGGACCGGTCGGTGATCGAGCGCGCGCCGCGCCCTATGGCGATGGTGCCGGACTGGACGAGCTCCTTGATGCCGTACTGCTCCAGCATCTTGAGCATCGCCTCCAGCTTGTCGGCCCCTCCGGTCGCCTCGATCGTGACGGCCTCCGGGGAGACGTCGACGGTCTTGGCGCGGAACAGCTGGACGATCTCGACGATCTGGGAGCGGGTCTCGCTGTCGGCGCGGACCTTCACCAGGACGAGCTCCCGCTGGATCGCAGCGGCGGGCTCGAGTTCGACGATCTTCAGGACGTTGACCAGCTTGTTGAGCTGCTTGGTCACCTGCTCCAGGGGCAGGCCCTCGACATTCACGACGATGGTGATGCGGGAGATGTCGGGGTGCTCGGTGGTACCGACCGCGAGCGAGTCGATGTTGAAGCCGCGTCGGGAGAACAGGGCGGTGATCCGGGCGAGGACACCGGGCTTGTTCTCGACCAGGACGGAGAGCGTGTGCTTTTCGGACATGGGAGTCGTTCTCTCTCTGTCTCTCAGTCGTCTTCGTTGTCGCCGAAGTCGGGGCGGACGCCGCGCGCGGCCTGGACCTCGTCGTTGGAGGTGCCGGCGGCGACCATCGGCCAGACCATGGCGTCCTCGTGGACGATGAAGTCGATCACGACGGGGCGGTCGTTGATGGAGTTGGCCTCTTCGATGACCTTGTCCAGGTCGGCCGGGTCCTCGCAGCGGATGGCGTGGCAGCCCATGGCCTCGGACAGCTTGACGAAGTCCGGGACGCGGGTTCCCTTGGCGGCGTTGCCGTCCGTGTCCGCGCCGGAGTGCAGCACGGTGTTGGAGTAGCGCTGGTTGTAGAAGAGGGTCTGCCACTGGCGGACCATCCCGAGGGCGCCGTTGTTGATGACGGCGACCTTGATCGGGATGTTGTTGAGCGCGCAGGTGGTCAGTTCCTGGTTGGTCATCTGGAAGCAGCCGTCGCCGTCGATGGCCCAGACCGTGCGGTCGGGCATGCCGGCCTTGGCGCCCATAGCGGCCGGGACCGCGTAGCCCATCGTTCCGGCGCCGCCGCTGTTGAGCCAGGTGGCGGGCTGCTCGTAGTCGATGAAGTGGGAGGCCCACATCTGGTGCTGGCCGACGCCCGCCGCGAAGATCGTGCCTTCGGGGGCGAGCTGCCCGATGCGCTGGATGACCTGCTGCGGCGAGAGGCTGCCGTCCTCGGGCAGGTCGTAGCCGAGCGGGTAGGTGTCGCGCCAGCGGTTGAGATCCTTCCACCAGGCGGCATAGTCGCCGGTGTTGCCCTCGGTGTGCTCGGCCTGGACGGCCTGGACCAGGTCGGCCAGGACCTCGCGGGCGTCTCCGACGATGGGCACGTCGGCGACGCGGTTCTTGCCGATCTCGGCCGGGTCGATGTCGGCGTGGACGATCTTGGCGTACGGGGCGAAGCTGTCCAGCTTGCCGGTGACGCGGTCGTCGAAGCGGGCTCCGAGGGCGACGATCAGGTCGGCCTTCTGCAGCGCGGTGACGGCGGTGACCGCACCGTGCATGCCCGGCATTCCCACGTGCAGCGGGTGGCTGTCGGGGAAGGCGCCGAGCGCCATCAGGGTGGTGGTGACGGGCGCTCCGGTCAGCTCCGCGAGGACCTTCAGCTCGGCGGTGGCCCCGGCCTTCAGGACGCCGCCGCCGACGTACAGCACGGGGCGCTTGGACTGGGTGATCAGCTTGGCGGCCTCGCGGATCTGCTTGGCGTGCGGCTTGGTCACCGGCCGGTAGCCGGGCAGGTCCTGGGTGGGCGGCCAGCTGAAGGTGGTCTTCGCCTGGAGGGCGTCCTTGGCGATGTCGACGAGGACCGGTCCGGGGCGGCCGGTGGAGGCGATGTGGAAGGCCTCGGCGATGGTGTGCGGGATGTCCTCGGCCTTGGTGACCAGGAAGTTGTGCTTGGTGATCGGCATCGTGATGCCGCAGATGTCGGCTTCCTGGAAGGCGTCGGTGCCGATCGCCTTGGAGGCGACCTGGCCGGTGATCGCGACGAGCGGGACGGAGTCCATGTGCGCGTCGGCGATCGGGGTGACCAGGTTGGTTGCGCCGGGGCCCGAGGTGGCCATGCAGACGCCGACCTTGCCGGTGGCCTGCGCGTACCCGGTGGCGGCGTGACCGGCGCCCTGCTCGTGGCGGACCAGGACGTGGCGGACCCGGGTGGAGTCCATCATCGGGTCGTAGGCGGGGAGGATCGCACCGCCGGGAATGCCGAATACCGTGTCGGCGCCGACTTCCTCGAGAGAGCGGATGAGGGACTGCGCGCCCGTGACGTGCTCAACGGTGACGGACGGCTGTCCGCCGGTACGGGCGCGCGGCTGCGGGTGGTGGGCCCCGGTGGCCTGCTCGGTCATCGGCATTCTCTTCTCGAAGCTGAGGGTTTTCGCGGGTGTTTTGCAGCGTTTTGAGAGGTGTCAGTGCAACAAAAAACCCCTCGTGCCGTGAGGCAAGCGAGGGGAGCGCGCCGGGTGTGGTCCGCAGAGTGTCGTGGAGTGACTCTGCTTCAGCCGACGCGCTTTCCAAGTACGAGAATTCGGGTGCGCATGGCATTGACCCTCTCTCCAGCACGCATGACGTGTCAAGTGGGTGGGACGGGCGTCTCAGTATGTGATCCGGTGAGCAGCGGGATCGAGCCGCCCGCCAGTACCGGCCGGGGGCTCGGAATGCCCGGTACGGGGAACTCCCCGCGGACCAGGGCGCGTCGCAGCCGGTACTCGTCGAGCGGGCCGGAGAAGGCCATCCCCTGCCCGTGGGTACACCCCATGGCGCGCAGGGCGAGGACCTGCTCGGGGACGTCGACGCCGTCGGCGACGGACTGGAGGCCGAGGTCGCAGGCGATCCGCAGGAGGCCACTGGTGATCTTGTGCAGCCTGGCCGATTCGACCACCCCCTCCACCAGGTTCCGGTCGAGCTTCAGTACGTCGATGGGGAGCCGGCGCAGCGCGTTGATCGCCGCGAAACCACTGCCGAAGCCGTCGAGCGCGATCCGTACGCCGAGTCGGCGCAGGGCCACGAGGCGCTGCTCCAGGGCGTCGAAGGAGACGCGCGGGTCGCTGTCGGCGACCTCGATCATCAGGGCGCCGGAGGGCAGGCCGTGGCGGGTCAGCAGCGCCTCGATGGAGCCGGGGGGCGGGGCCGCGTCCAGCAGCCGGGCCGCGGAGAGCCGGACGGAGACGGCGACGGGATGCCCGGCCCTGGCCCGGTCGGCGGCCTGCGCCACCGCCTCCTCCAGGAGCCAGCGGCCGAGTTCGGCGGTGCGGTCGTCGTCGCCGGAGACCCGGAGGAACTCGGCGGGGGTGAACAGGATGCCCTGGGCGGAGCGCCAGCGGGCCTGGGCGGCGACGGCGGCGACGGACCCGCTGGCGAGGTGGACCACGGGCTGGTGCAGCAGGGCGAACTCGCCGTCGCGCAGGGCGGTGCGCAGCCGGGTGGCCAGCTCGGAGCGGCGTACGACGTCGGCCTGCATCTGCGGGGCGTACAGCTCGACGCGGTCCTTGCCGCCGGCCTTGGCGCGGTACATCGCGAGGTCGGCGTTGCGCATGAGGTCGGTGGGGCTGATGGCGGGCTCGGCGAAGGCCACCCCGATGGAGGCGGCCACCCGGACCTCGCTGGGGCCGATCCGGTAGGGCTGGGAGAGGGTGAGACGCAGCCGGTCGGCGATCTCGTGGACCTGGTACTCCCGGGCGCCCTGGTCGCGGGTGCCGTCGCCCAGGATGAGCGCGGCGAACTCGTCGCCGCCGAGCCGGGCGGCGGTGTCGCCCGCCCGGACGGAGTCCTGGAGGCGGCGGCCGGCCTGGATGAGCAGTTCGTCGCCCGCCTGGTGCCCGATGGTGTCGTTGACCTGCTTGAAGCCGTCGAGGTCGATGAAGAGGACGGCGGTGCCGGGGTCGCTCGCGCGCCGGCCGCCGAGCGCCTGGCGGACCCGGGCGGTGAACAGGGCCCGGTTGGGCAGGTCGGTGAGCGGGTCGTGCTCGGCGTTGTGCTGCAACTGGGCCTGGAGCCTGACCCGTTCGGTGACGTCCCGGCTGTTGAGCAGGAGGCCGCCCTGGTGGCGGTTGACGGTGGACTCGACGTTGAGCCAGTCGCCGGTGCCCGAGCGGAAGCGGCATTCGATGCGGGTGGTGGGTTCCTCGTGGGGCGGGGCGGCGAGGAAGCGCCGCACCTCGTGGACGACCCGGCCGAGATCGTCGGGGTGGATGATCGAGGATAGTTCCGAGCCGACGAGCCCCTCCGCCTCGCGCCCGTAGACCCCGGCGGCGGCGGGGCTGACGTAGCGCAGGGTGCCGTTGGGCGCGGCGATCATGATGACGTCGCTGGAGCCCTGCACCAGGGAGCGGAAGTGGTTCTCCTTCTGGGCCAGCTCCTGGGTGAGGGAGATGTTGTCGAGGAGCATGATGCCCTGCCGGACGACCAGCGCCAGGACGACGGTGCAGCCGGTGAAGATCACCACCCGGTCCACCCGGCGGCCCTCGACCACGTTGTACAGGATGCCGAGGGTGCAGACGGCGGCGGCGAGATACGGGGTCAGCGCGGCGAGGGAGCCGGCGATCGGGCGGCTGGCGATGGCTCGCGGGGGGCCGGGGCGGGCGGTCGGCCGGGCTCCGCGCCGGGCGCCCCAGGGGGCGTAGGCGAGGAGCAGCGACCCGGCGAACCAGCCGGCGTCGAGCAGTTGGCCCGAGTGGTAGGTGGAGCGCAGCAGCGGCGAGGTGAACACCGCGTCGCTCAGCACGGTCAGCGCCAGGGCGGCGATGGCGGTGTTCACCGCGGAGCGGTTCACCCCGGCCCGGCGGAAGTGCAGGGCGAGCACCATCGAGACGAGCACGATGTCGAGCAGCGGATAGGCCAGCGACAGGGCCGCGGGCGCCACGCTGGCGTCCTGGACGCCCGCCAGATGCGTGGTGTGCGCGAGGGCGAGGCTCCAGGCGAGCGTCAGCAGGGAGCCGCCGATGAGCCAGGCGTCCAGCGCCAGGCAGACCCACCCGGCCCGGGTGACGGGCCGCTTGGCCAGCACGAGCAGCCCGACGATGGCGGGCGGCGCGAAGCAGAGGAAGAAGACGTCGGCGAGGGAGGGGGTGGGCACCGGGACGCCGAGGATCACCTCGTACCAGCCCCAGACGGCGTTTCCGCAGGCCGCCATGGCGGAGGAGAGCGAGAACAGCAGCCAGGCGGGCCGCAGCCGGCCCGCGCCCGTCCGTGCGTAGAGGAAGCAGGAGACCGCGGCGATCAGCGCCGCCGCGGCGAGGCCGAAGTCCCCCATGAAGAGGGCTACTTGCGGTGAGCCCCAGCCGACGGCTGCGCCCACCGAATATCCCGCGCAGACGACGCCGAGCAGGATCCGGGACCGCATCCCCGTGGAGCCGGACTCGGACCGTGGGGCGAGCAGGGCCCCCAGCGCGCTCACCGGAGGGCTCCCCGGCCCGGGTCCGCCGGGCACGCGCTCCCCGGGACCTGGCTCCTCGCGGGACCCCTGCGGCGCCGCTCGCTCCGTGGCGGGCACGGCCTCCGCGAAGACACCGCTCCGGGGCAGGAATCCGGCCATCGGCGGGTGGTGCGCTCCGTCGGCGCGGGCGGCCGCGATCGCCCGCCCGTCCGCGTCGGCTCGTCTCTCCATGGCCAGCACATCGCCCGTCGCCCCCTCGCGTTCCGATGCTCCCCCCGCGCCGTCCCTTCCACGGCGCAGCGCCCCGGATCGGACGATACACCAGATCCGTCACTCAGGGCCATAGATTCTCTACGCTCCGTGACGAAAGGCGAGGTGAGCGGCACTGCGTGCATCCGGACCACCCCGTAGCGTGGCCGCGACGGCGGGGTCAGCCGGTGGTGGTGACGACGTTGTGCACCGGCTCCCCGGCGGCGAACCGGGTGAGCTGGGCGGCCAGCAGCCGCTTTGCGCGCGGTTCGAACGCGGAGGTGCTCCCGCCCACATGAGGCGTGATCAAGACATTCGGAGCATGCCAGAGAGGATGGCCGGCGGGCAGGGGTTCCGGGTCGGTCACGTCGAGGGCGGCCCGCAGCCGTCCGGATTCCAGTTCGGACAACAGGGCCTTGGTGTCGACGACTTGGCCGCGGGCGACGTTGACCAAGAGGGCGCCGTCGGGCATCGCGGCGAGGAAGTCGGCGCCCACCAGCCCCTGCGTGGACGGGTTCAGCGGGGTGGAGAGGATCACGACGTCGGCCTCGGGCAGCAGGGAGGGCAGATCGTCGAGCGTGTGTACGGGACCGCGTGCGGTGGCCCGGGCGGAGCGCGCGACGCGTGCGACCCGCGCGCACTCGAACGGGACGAGCCGGTCCTCGATGGCCGAGCCGATGGAGCCGTATCCCACGATGAGGACGGACTTGTCGGCGAGCGCCGGGTAGAAGCCGGACCGCCACTCCTCCTCGTCCTGGCCGTGGACGAACCCGGGGAAGCCGCGGAGGGAGGCCAGGATCAGCGCGAGCGTCAGCTCGGCGGTGGACGCCTCGTGCACCCCTTTGGCGTTGCAGAGCCGTACCCCCGCGGGCAGCAGTCCGAGGCCCGGTTCCACGTGGTCGATGCCGGCGGAGAGCGTCTGCACCACCTGTACGGAGCCCATCGAGGCGAGCGGGCGCTGCGCGACCTCGGGGCCCAGCATGTAGGGAACGACGTAGTAGGCGCAGTCGGCCGGATCGGCGGGGAAGTCCGGGCCGCCGTTCCAGAAGAGGTAGTTGGGCCCTTCAGGGAGTCCGTCGATCTCGTCGGCCGGGAAGGGCAGCCACACGTCGGCAGTCGTCGCAGTCATGGTCAGGAGGCTATGCGACGGGTGTGCGAGCGCTCCAGGTCGGCTGCGCAAAGACCCGGGCAGGCCAGAGGTTACTTTGGGGTGCGGTGCGGCCCCGTGACCGCGGGAGTCCTGAGGGAGGGTTCGGGGAGTTGGAGTGCAGGACTATCGGGGCGGCGGGGCTTGCCGTGGGTGCGGTCGGGCTTGGCTGCATGCCGATGAGCTGGGGCTACAGCGCGTCGCAGCAGCTCGGCGACCGTTCGGTGCGGACGGTGCACGCGGCGCTGGACGCGGGCGTCCGGCTGCTCGACACCGCGGACATGTACGGGCCGTTCACCAATGAGCTGCTGGTGGGGCGGGCGCTGAAGGGTCGCCGCGAGGAGGCGTTCGTCTCCACCAAGTGCGGGCTGCTGGTGGGCGATCAGCACATCGTCGCGAACGGCCGGCCGGGGTACGTGCGTCGGGCCTGTGACGCCTCGCTGCGGCGGCTCCAGACCGATGTGATCGATCTGTACCAGCTGCACCGGGCCGACCCCGAGGTACCGGTGGAGGAGACCTGGGGCGCGATGGCGGAGCTGGTCACCGTGGGCAAGGTGCGCTCGCTGGGGCTGTGCGCCGTGGGGGCGCGCGCCCCGCGCCGGTCGGGCGAGAGCCCGTTCGAGGGAACGATCCGCCAGTTGGAGCGCGTCCAGCAGGTCTTCCCGGTGAGCGCCGTCGAGGCGGAGCTGTCGGTGTGGTCCCGGGAGGCGCTGGCGGAGCTGCTGCCGTGGTGCGTGGCGCGGGGGGTCGGGCTGCTGGCCGCGATGCCGCTGGGCAGCGGTTATCTGACCGGGACACTGAAGCCGGGGCAGGGTTTCGAGCCGGAGGATCTGCGGGCCAGGCATCCGCGCTTCACGGCCGAGGTGATGGCGGCGAACCAGCCGGTGGTGGCCGGTCTGCGGCGGGTCGCGGAGCGCCGGGGGGCGACGGTGGCGCAGGTGGCGCTGGCCTGGGTGCTGCGCCAGGGGCCGCATGTGGTGCCGGTGCCGGGGGCGAAGCGGGAGCGCTGGGCGGTGGAGAACGCCGGCGCGGCGCGGGTGGTCCTGGACGACCGGGACCTGGCGGAGATCGACGCCCTGCCCGCCGCCCGCGAGTCGTGGGACTGAGCGTCGCCGGCCCTGTCGCGGGAGAATGGGCGGATCGGGAACTTCTGGACCGGCCGAGGTGTAGGAACAGGGTGAAGGAACCCGGTGCAGGAGCAGGTAGTCGGGCAACCGTCGAAAGGATCGGTTCCGTGCGTGGTGCTCTGTTCGGACGTGTGCAGTCCCCGGCCGTGCGCAGAGGGGCGGTGGCCGCGCTGGCGTCGGCCGCCCTGCTGCTGTCCGCCGCGTGTTCCGGCGACGGGGACGGGGACGGTGGTGCGTCCGGGCGGCCCGCCGGTTCCCCGACCGTCTCGGGCGGCTCCGCTCCCCCGGCCTCCCCGAGCCGGTCGGCGGACCTGCCGCCGGAGAAGGGCTCGGCGAAGGTCGTCTCGACGCTGACGGAGAACCTGAAGTCGCCGTGGGGTCTGGCCGCGCTGCCGGGCGGAGATCTGCTGGTGTCCTCGCGGGACGAGGGCACGGTCCACCGGATCGACGGCGAGAGCGGGAAGCAGACGCTGCTGGGCTCGGTGCCCGGGGTGTCCCCGGCCGGGGAGGGCGGGCTGCTCGGGCTCGCCGTCTCCTCGACGTTCGGCGCGGACCAGCAGGTGTACGCCTACTTCACCACCACGTCCGACAACCGGATCGCGCGGATGAGTTACGACGAGAAGCGCCCGGCGGGACAGCAGCTCGGGGCCCCGGACACCGTGCTGCGCGGTATCCCCAAGGGCACCATCCACAACGGCGGCCGGATCGCGTTCGGCCCGGACAAGATGCTGTACGCGGGCACGGGCGAGGCCGGGGACACGGAGCTGTCCCAGGACAAGGAGTCGCTGGCGGGCAAGATCCTGCGGATGACCCCCGATGGGGAGCCCGTGCACGGCAATCCGGAGGCGGACTCGGTGGTGTATTCGTACGGGCACCGCAATGTGCAGGGGCTCGCCTGGGACGCGCAGAAGCGGCTGTGGACCGCGGAGTTCGGGCAGAACACCTGGGACGAGCTGAATCTGATCGAGCCCGGCGGGAACTACGGCTGGCCCGAGGTGGAGGGCGAGGAGGGCGAGGACGGGTTCATCGACCCGGTGGCCCAGTGGAAGACCTCGGAGGCCTCCCCCAGCGGGATCGCGTACGCGGAGGGCTCCATCTGGATGGCCGGGCTGCGCGGCGAGCGGCTGTGGCGGATTCCGCTGGCGGGCGAGAAGGCCGAGGAACCTTATGCCGACCCCCAGTCGTTCCTGGATGAGGAGGACGGCCGCCTGCGCACCGTGGTGAGTGCGGGGAGCGACCGGCTGTGGCTGGTCACCAGCAACACGGACGGACGGGGCACGCAGAAGCCGGGGGACGACAGGATCCTCCAGGTGGAAGTGGAGTAGCCGGCCGCCCGCGCGGCATGTTCGGAGGGAGCACGGCCGGTGTTCAATTTCTTCGAGGAGCTCTTCGCCCCGGGGCGCAAGCACACCTCCGACGAGCAGAAGCGGCTGGAGCTGAGCCGGGTCGATCTGGGCATCGGCGATCCGAACCGGGGACCGATAGACCTGACCTCGGGGAAGGTCGTCGTCCGTGCCCCGGACCCGCGCGCGGCCCCCGGCGGAGAAGCCGAGGACGCAGAGGGGCCCTGAAGGGGCCTCGCAGGGCCCTAGGCCGCCGGGTAGAGCCTCAGCCGGTGGGCGAGGGCGGCTGCCTCGCCGCGGCTGGAGACGCCGAGCTTGGCCAGGATGTTGGAGACGTGGACGCTCGCGGTCTTCGGGGAGATGAACAGCTCCTCGGCGATCCGTCGGTTGGTGTGTCCGGCCGCGACCAGCCGGTGCACGTCCTGCTCGCGCGGGGTCAGCCCGAAGGACGCCACGGCGGCGATCGCGGGGTCCTCCTCATCGGCCGGCGACGGCTCGGGGCCGCCACCGGCGGGTGCGGCGATCAGGACGGGGTGGATCCCGGCGTCGGGGCCGGGCACTGTGCCGGAGCCGTCCAGGGTGATGCGGGCCCGGGCCGCCAGCTGCTCGACCGCCTCGGCGAGCGGGCGGGCGCCGAGGCGGCGGGCGGCCGCCAGGGCGCGGTGCAGCAGGACCGTGGCGGCCGCCCGGTCGCCGGGGGCGATGAGCAGGGACTCCGCCCAGCGGCGGTGGATCTGGGCCAGTTCGTACGGGCGGCTCAGCGGAGCGAAGGCCTCGGCGGCGCGTGCCCAGTGGCCGGGGGTGTCCGTGCCCTCCGCGCGGGCCAGCTCCGCGTCGATGAAGACGCCGTGGGCCGCCCACACGGGGACGAGCATCGGGAGGTTCTTCACGCTGCGGCGGATCAGGGCGAGCAGCTCCGGACGGTCCGGTTCGGCGGCGGGCAGCCCGCGGGCGTCCGCCTCGATCATGGCGGCGGTCTGGATCAGCGGCAGGGCGTAGCGCTGGGTGCCGGGCGGGAAGCCCGCCCGGGCCAGTTCCCCGAACGCGGCCCGCGCCTCAGCCAGCCTGCCCTGGGTCGCGGCCAGCAGTACGGCGTGCCGGACGGGGGCGATCAGGTGCTGGAGCTGCGGATCGCGCTGCCCGAAGTGCTTCCGGGACAGCGCGAGCAGCTCCTCCCCCTCGGCGATGTCGCCGCGGGCGATGGCCAGTTCGGTACGGCGCAGCGCGGCGAGGCCCCTGGCCTTGGGGCCGAGCGCCAGGCGGGTGGCGGACGCGGCGGCGGCCTCGCTCTGGGTCCAGTGCCCGAGCGAGAACAGCGACTGCGCCTGGTTGGAGTACACCCAGGACCCGGAGTCGGCCAGCCCGTGGCTGTGGCAGATCTCGATGCCGTGGTCGGCGGCGGCGACCGCTTCCAGCGAGCGGCCCATCGCTTCGAGCGAGGAGGGCAGGTTGACGCTGACCCGGCCCAGGAGGTTCATCAGGTGCAGTTGCTCGGCGCGGTCCCGGACCGCGTACATCTCGGCGAGTCCGTCCTCGACGCCACCCGCCTCCGCGGTGAGCCAGCCGCGGGTGAGGCGGGCGTGCAGCTCGATGTACTCGTCGCCGACGAGCCGGGCGTACTCCACCGCGCGGTCGCTGTCGGCGAGCGCCTGCGGGCCCGGCTGGTGCAGCGCCCGCCAACTCGCCACATTGGTCAGGACGTCGGCCTGCACGGGGGACGGCGGCAGTCCGCGCACCAGCTCCTGCGCGGTGGCCAGCTCCTCCCAGCCGTCGCCCTTGTCGAGGCCCTGCATCAGCCGGGACCGCTGCACCCAGAACCAGGCCTCGCGCAGCGGGTCGGCCTCGGACGCCAGGACCCGCATGGCCTTCTTGGAGATGGCCAGGGCGCGTTTGCGGTCGCCGCCGAAGTGGGCGGCGACGGTGGCCTCGGCCATCACGTCGAGGTAGCGCAGCGGCGCGTTCTCCGGGTCGCACCCGGAGGCCGGGTAGACCTCGGCGTAGTCGAAGGGGCGCAGGGTGGCACGTACCGCGTCGGGGACGTCGTCCCAGAGCCCCATCGCCCGCTCCAGCAGCCTCAGTTGCTCGGAGTAGGCGTAGCGGCGGCGGGCCTCGACGGCGGCCCGGAGCACGGCGGGCAGGGCTTTGGCGGCGTCGTGGGCGGCGTACCAGTAGCTGGCGAGGCGGGTGGCACGTTCGTCGTCGCGGACGAGGGAGGGGTCGGCCTCCAGAGCTTCGGCGTACCGGCGGTTGACGCGGGTGCGTTCGCCGGGCAGCAGGTCGTCGCTGACGGCCTCGCGGACCAGGGAATGCCGGAAGCGGTAGCCGTCGTTGTCGGGCGCGGGCTGCAGGAGGTTGGCGCCGACGGCCGCGCGCAGGGCCTCGTCAAGGTCGTCCTCGCCCAGGCCGGCGACGGCGGCCAGCAGTTCGTGTTCGACGAAGGAGCCGCCCTCGGCGACGATCCTGGCGATCCGCTGGGCGTGCTCGGGGAGTGCCTCGACGCGGACGAGCAGGAGGTCGCGGAGGGACTCGGAGAGCCCGGAGCTGTCGCCGCAGCACTCCAGGGAGCGGGCCAGCTCCTCGACGAAGAAGGCGTTGCCGTCGGAGCGGTCGAAGATCTCGTCGACGAGTGCGGCCTCGGGGATCTCGGCGAGGATGCCGGCGAGCTGGCGGCCGACCTCGTCGTGGCTGAACCGGTCGAGTTCGACGCGGGTGACGGTGCGCAGCCGGTCCAGCTCGGCGAGGAGCGGGCGCAGGGGGTGGCGGCGGTGGATGTCGTCGGCGCGGTAGGTGCCGACGACCATGAGGCGGCCGCTGCCGAGGGTGCGGAAGAGATAGGCGAGCAGATGCCGGGTGGAGGCGTCCGCCCAGTGCAGGTCCTCCAGGACGAGGACGACCACGCGGTCGGCGGAGATCCGCTCCAGCAGGCGGGCGGTGAGTTCGAAGAGGCGGGCGATGCTGTGCTCGTCGGTGGCGTCCCGGTGGACTTCGCCCAGTTCGGGCAGGAGCCGCGCCAGCTCGCCCTCCTGCCCGGCGCAGGCGGCGGCCATCTCCTCGGGCAGCGCCCGGCGCAGGGCGCGCAGGGCGGTCGGGAAGGGGGCGAACGGCAGCCCGTCGGCCCCGATCTCGACGCAGGACCCGACGGCCACCACGGCGTCGCGCCGCTCGGCCGCCGAGACGAACTGTTCGACCAGACGGGTCTTGCCGACGCCCGCCTCGCCGCCGATCAGCAGCGCCTGCGGGTCGCCGGACGCGGCCCGCGCGAGCACCTCGGTGAGCGCAGCGAGTTCCTCGGCGCGCCCGACGAACACGGGGCTGACTGACCTGGTCTCCACGCCGCTGAGCATCGCATACGCGTGCGAGGCGGCGGGCGCCTTTTCGCGGAGGGTGATCATGCTCCCGGCGCGGTCCCCGGCCGATGCCACGCCTCCCCGTAGGGCCGCCTCCCCGCCCGCCGCACGCGATCCGGAAGGAGCGTCGGCGGGACCGGGGGCCGGCTCGGTGGTCGTCCCGGGCCGGGGCACCGTCAGGCGGCCGGGGTGAAGCGGGCCCGCTCGTCCTGCCTCACCTTCCCCTCGGGATCACGGCGTCCGGTTCGGCGGGCGGCCCGGCGGGCGCGGCGGGCCCGGCCGATCTCGCGCTCGGCGTCGGCCCGGCGGATCAGCTCGGCGGAGGTGGAGCGGTAGATCTCGTACTCGTACATGGTGTGCCCCTGGTTCCTGGTCGTGGCAGCGGACCGGAGGGGGCCCGGCCGGTCGGCCGGACCCTGTGTTCCGCTGTGTGTCCACTGTCGTCGGCCAGGAGGGGCGCCCGCATCGGGCGAGTTCCGCATCTTCGCGGCGGTGGGGGCCTTAGGCGGGCCCACCCCGTGTCCGAGGGGTGGGCGGTGGCCTTAGGGGTCATCGGCCCGGGGTCAGCCGGCGGCCGGGGCGCCCGCGCTGGGCAGGGCGGCGAAGAGGTCGAAGTACATGACCGCGGAGATCAGCACGCCGAGGACGCCGAGGGCGACACCGGCCAGGGCGACCGCGCGGACCCAGGCGGGCTGCGGCCGCTCGGAGGGGGTACCGAAGGCGGGGCGGACCAGGACGACGACGCCGACGAGCAGGGCCAGGACGGCGAAAACGCCGTTGACCAGGGCGGTGGTGTGCCAGGCGTCCCCATAGATCTCGGAGATCTGCTGGGCCGCGCTGCCGCCGCCGCCGGAGGTCTTGATCTGGCCGATGAGCGTCTCGCGCTCGGCGGCGACCCGGCCGGTCCACGCGCCGGTCAGGGCGACGACGCCGAGGGCGGCGGAGACGACGGCGGCCGCGCCCGCGCCGACACCGTGCCGGGCCGCCACGAAGGGGTCGGCCTCCAGGTCCTCGTCCTCGGTCTCGGCCTCGTCGTCGGTCTGCTCGGCGAGGTCGTCGGGAGCCGCCGCGGGGGCCTTCGCGGAGTCGGCGGCAGCGGCCTCGGACGACGTACCGGTGGTGTCCTTCGTCAGGGCGTCCTGCGTCGCCGCGTCCTCGGCGGCAGCCGTCTCGTCGGGGTTCGTCGTCTTGGAGGGGGTGGTGTTCATGCGCCGCACGCTAGGGGGCCCGGATGAGAGCCCTCTTAACGCCGGGGCCCCGCAAGGCCCACACCCGTCGCCCGCTCGCTCTCAGCGACCGGTACGGGCCCGCCATTCCGGGGCGAGGACGGACCAGACCTCGGAGTCGTGGCGTACGCCCCGGTAGAGGTAGTTCTGCCGGATCACCCCGTCGCGGGTCATCCCGAGCCGCTTCGCCACGGCGATCGACTTCGTGTTCGCGGCGGAGGCGTCCCACTCGACACGGTGCATGCCGCGCTCGTGGACCGCCCAGTCGATCAGGCGCTCGGCGGCGCGGGTGATCAGGCCGCGGCCCTGGGCGGCGGGCTCCAGCCACACGCCGATCTCGCAGTTGCCGGACTCCGCGTCGAAGATCCGGAAGAGGACGCCGCCGACGAGGGTGCCGTCCAGCCAGATGCCGTAGAGCCGTCCGGTGTCCGCCGCCTGCTTCTCGGCGTACCGCCGGAGCAGGGCGCGCGCCGACTCCCGGTCGGTGGCGAAGGAGGCGAACGGGATCCAGGGGTCGACCGCGCCCCGGGCCCGGTCCATGTGGGCGAGGAACTCCTCGTCCTGCCAGACCTCCAGCGGACGCAGCTCCGCCTTGTCGTCACCCAGGGATATGGCGAACATCGTGCTCCTTCTCGGCCTGCTCGACGCCCTCCTGAGGGGCGCGCACCTCAGGGATCCTCGCATGGAGCGGCACGCAGTCGGGCGGCTCGATGCTGATCCGGGGCAGCCGCTTCTCCAGCCAGCCCGGCAGCCACCAGTTCGCCCCGCCGAGCATGTGCATGAGGGCGGGCACCAGCAGGGTGCGCAGGACGAAGGCGTCCAGGGCGACGGCGGTGGCCAGCGCGATCCCGAACATGGCGATGACCCGGTCGCCGCTGAGCACGAAGGCGAGGAAGACGGAGATCATGATCACGGCGGCGGAGTTGATGACCCGCCCGGTCTCCGCGAGGCCGACCCGGACGGAGCGCCGGTTGTCGCCGGTCTCCAGCCACTCCTCGTACATCCGCCCGACCAGGAAGACCTGGTAGTCCATGGAGAGGCCGAAGAGCACCGAGACCATGATCACGGGGAGGAAGGGTTCGATGGGTCCGGCGCTGCCGAGGCCGAGCAGTTCGCTCCCCCAGCCCCACTGGAAGACGGCCACGACGACGCCGAAGGAGGAGGCGACGGCGGCCACGTTCATCACGGCGGCCTTGATCGGGATGCCGATGGAGCGGAAGGCCAGGAGCAGCAGCAGGCAGCCGAGTCCGATGACGACCCCGACGAAGAGCGGCAGCTTCCCGACGATGATGTCGGCGAAGTCGTCGTAGCTCGCCGTCACCCCGCCGACGTGGGCCTCCAGCGAGGTCTTTTCCTGGACCGGCGGCAGCACGTCGCCCCGGATCCGGTCGACCAGCTCGCTGGTGTCCTGCGACTGGGGCGACGAGTCGGGTACGACGGTGAGGAAGGCGGTGTCGCCGGAGCTGTTGTACGTGACCGGGCTGACGGACGCGACGCCTTCGGTGGTGCGCAGCTTCTCGGGCAGCGAGTCCAGCGCGAGCCGGTCGTCCGCGCCGTCGAGTTGGGCGGCGATGGTGAGGGGGCCGTTGACGCCGGGCCCGAAGCCGTCGGCGAGCAGGTCGTAGGCCTGCCGGGTGGTGGCGGTGGCCGGGTTGTTGCCCTGGTCGGAGGTGCCCAGGTGGAGGCCGAGGGCGGGCAGCGCGAGGACCGCCATGACGACGGCCGCGATCCCGCCGAGCAGCTTGGGGTGCCGCTCGACGAAGGCGGACCAGCGGGCGGCGAAGCCGGTGGGCAGCTCGGGCCGCGGTCCGTGCTCGGCGAGCTGCCGGCGTTCGCGGCGGCTGAGCGCCCGCATCCCGATGAGGGAGAGCAGCGCGGGCAGCAGGGTCACCGAGGCCATGACGGTCAGCACCACGGTGAGCGAGGCGGCGATGGCGACGCCGTTGAGGAAGCCGAGCCGCAGGATGAGCATGCCGAGCAGGGCGATGCAGACCGTCGCCCCGGCGAAGACGACGGCGCGGCCGGTGGTCGCGACGGCGTTCTGCGCGGCTTCGTCGACCGACATGCCGCGCCGGAGCCCTCTTCGGTGCCGGGTGACGATGAACAGGGCGTAGTCGATGCCCACGCCGAGCCCGATGAGCATGCCGAGCATCGGGGCGAAGTCGGCGACGGTCATCACGTGGCCGAGCAGCACGATGCCCGCGTAGGCGGTGCCGACGGAGACCAGGGCGGTGGCGATGGGCAGCAGGCTGGCGGCGAGCGAGCCGAAGGCGAGGAAGAGCACGACGGCCGCGACGACGACGCCGATGCCTTCGGCGAGGTGGACGGAGGGCGCTTCGGTGAGGGCGACGGCGGTGCCGCCCAGCTCGACCTGGAGCCCGTCGGCCTCGGCGGCCTTCGCGGTGTCGACGAGGGCCTGGGCCTGGGAGGCGGGGATCTCGTCGGTGGGCCGGTCGAAGGTGACCGCGGCGTAGGCGGTGTGGCCGTCCTCGCTGATCCGGCCGGGGCCGGTGGTGCCGTAGGGGCCGGTGACCCCGCCGACGCCCGGCAGCTCCTCGATCGCGTGGAGCGTGCGGGTCATGGTCTGCTCGACGTCGGCGGCCCGGACCGTGGAGTCGGTGGTGTGCCAGACGACGGTGTCGGTGTCGCCGCCGAGGTCGGTGAAGCCGCGCGAGAGGAGTTCGGTGGCCCGGCCGGACTCCGTGCCGGGGACCTCGTAGTCGTTGGAGTAGGCCGAACCCGCGAAGCCCGCCGCTGCGGCGGTCCCGCCGAGAGCGGCGAGCCAGATGAGGACGGCGACGAGACGGTGCCTGATGCACCAGCGGGCGATGGCAGCCAACGGACGAGCTCCCTGCGGGTTCGTGGACCTTTACCCACAGATGACGTGATCTGCCCGTAAACGTCTCATGACCTGAGACCGCCACTCTGTCATCAGGACGTGATCCTTTGTCCGTTTCGTGGCCATGGTCACAGGGCCTGATCTGCTCCTTATGCGGAACACACCGGCCCTGCGACCTCGCCGGAGACGGTCAGCCCGAGACGCTCGCCCGGCCGTTCTCGATGTGTCCCATGAGCCGCCGCCGGAAGCCGTCCTCCCCGTCGGCGGTGACGGCGAGGTCGTACCAGCCGTGGGCGTCGGCCGCCGAGTGGACGAGCGCCCGGCTGCGGCCCGGCTTGACCGTGACGCGGCGGGTCCAGTCCTCCACGTCGTCCTCGTCGACGTACCCGAGCGGCCGCACCAGGAAGGTCAGGGTCCGGCGGCCGGTGTTGCGCAGGGTGAGGTGGATGTCGCGGTCGCGGTGGTCGATGCGGGTGGTGACCTCCGCTCCCCCGCCGGCCGGTCCGGCGAACTCGCGACGGAAGCCGTTCGGCCCGGTGACCGTGAAGCGGTACGCGTCCCCCGTCACCGGGACCGTCCAGTGCGCGCGGCCCCGGACGTCCTGGTGCTGCGGGGCCGGGAACTCCTCCGCGTACGGGTACAGCGCGAAGTGCGCCGAGGACCGGCCGCTGTTGTCCAGCTCCACCCGCAGTCCGCCGTCCGCCTTCCGGGCCTCCGCGTCCGGCTGGTACGGCAGCGGGCGCGCCGGGCGTGCGCCGGGCTCCTGCTCGGGGAGGCGCTGGACGGCGGGCGGCTTCGGCCGCCAGCGTCCGCTGAGCGGCGGAATCACGCCGGGCTGCTCCACGGCGGGCTGCCGCCGGGCCCGGGTGAAGTCGAAGGCGGAGGTGAGGTCACCGGTGACGCGTCGCCGCCAGTCGCCGATGTTGGGCTCCTTCACCCCGGTCCAGCGCTCCAGGAAGCGGATCACGGAGGTGTGGTCGAAGACCTCGGAACAGACGTACCCGCCGACGGTCCACGGCGAGACGACCAGCAGCGGCACCCGGATGCCCAGGCCGGTGGGACGGTCCTCCCACCGCTCCTCGGTCACCTCGGGGGGTGCGACGGGCGGCGGGACGTGGTCGAAGAAGCCGTCGTTCTCGTCGTAGTTGATCAGTACGGCGGTGTGCCGCCACACGTCCGGGTGCTTGCCGAGGGCGTCCAGGATCTTGTAGACGATCGTGGCGCTGTGCACCGGCGAGGAGACGCTCGGGTGCTCGGAGTCGAGCGCCGAGGGGACCAGGTAGGAGACCTCGGGGAGCTTCCCGGCCGCCACGTCCTTGGCGAACTCGTCCGCCAGCGTCCCGGTCGGCACCCGGCGCAGCCCCCGATCGAAGAGGCTGCGCTCCTGCTTCGTGAGGGTGGCGACGCCCTCCTCCAGCAGCCCGAGGAGCCGGGTGCGCTCGGCCTCGGACGCGCCCCGGACCTTCGCGTAGAAGGCTTCCATATACGTGTGGCCGCCGGTCTTCGCCAGCGCCTTGCGGGCGATCGCCTTGAAGGTGGCGTAGAACTCGATCTGGTTGTCGGTGAAGTTCTCCCACTCGGTGTACGTACGCCAGCTGCGCCCGGCCTTCTCCAGCCGCTCGGCGTAGGTGGACCAGTCGTAGCCGGGGTGGCCGCCCTCGTCGTACGCGTCGTTGCCGACGGCCCGCTTCCCGTTCGCCTCGAAGCCGGTCTTCCCGCTCCAGAGGTGGTTCCGGTTGGGGCTGGTGGAGGTGTGGATGGACGAGTGGTAGGCGTCGCAGACGGTGAAGGTGTCGGCCAGCTCGTAGTGCAGCGGGATGTCACGGCGGTCGTAGTACGCCATGGTCGCCGCGGTCTTCGCGCTGATCCAGCCGTTCATCCAGCCGCCGCCCCAGGCCTTGGCGCCCCCGCTCCAGGAGTGGTCGAGGTCGCCGATGTACTGGAGGTCCTTCTTCTGCTCCTCGGCCGCGCCGCGCACCGGGAAGGGCAGCACGGTGGACCCGGCCGCGCCGGGCTGCTCGAACACCGTCCCGCCGCCGGGCAGCTCGATGGCGTTGCGGTCGCCGAAGCCGCGGACGCCGCGCAGGGTGCCGAAGTAGTGGTCGAAGGAGCGGTTCTCCTGCATCAGGATCACCACATGCTTGATGGAGCCGAGGCCTCCCCCGCCGGACCCCGCGTGGGCGGGCTGCGCGGCGATGGCGGCCTGGAGCGACGGCGGCAGGAACGATCCGGCCGCAGCGGCGCCGAGTGCGCCGCCGCCCAGCGCGAAGAGCCGTCGCCGTGACATGTCCGTGGTCAAAAGAGCCTCCTGATTCCGGTGGTTACAGCCCGGAAGCTAGTCAGATCAGGTGGCGTCGGGAAGGACTGCGTACGGCCCGGTGGTGAACGTCCAACAGGCCGGACCGGAAGTCCAACCCCCGGGCCGGGGTCCTCACACCCCGATGAGGTGCAGCGATCCCCACAGCGCGAGGGTGGAGGCCAGCAGTGTCGCCGGTACGGTCGCGAGTCCCAGCCGGGTGAAGTGGCCCAGTTCGGGGGCGTCCCCGTGGGCGTGCAGGATGCGCCGCCACAGGAGCGTGGCCAGCGATCCGACGTACGTGAGGTTCGGCCCGAGGTTCACCCCGATCAGAGCGGCGAGCAGCGGTCCGGGCCCGGCCGCCGCGACGATCGGGAGCAGGGCGAGGATCGCTGGCAGGTTGTTGATCAGGTTGGCGAGCAGGGCCGCGACCACGGCGACGCCGAGCAGGGCGGGCAGGGTGTCGCCGTCGGGCAGCAGGGCGGCGATCCCGTCGCCGAGGCCGTTGTCGACGACCGCCTTGACGACGACGCCGAGCGCGAGGACGAAGAGGCAGAACAGCGGGTTGGCCGAGCGGACGACGGCGACCGGTGTGGTCTCCCGCTTGACCAGCGCCCGTACGGCGAGCACCAGGGCCCCCGCGAGCGCCGCCCAGAGCGGCTCGGCCCCCTCGAACGAGGTCACGACGAACCCGGCCAGCGTCAGCGCCAGCACGACGAGGGTGAAGACGGGGACGGGCGTGCGCTCCCCTTCGGGATCCGGCGCGTGCGCCCCGGCGGCCAGGTCGGACCGGAACGCGCGGCGGAACACCGCGTACTCGACGGCGATGGCGGCGAGCCACGGCAGCGCCATCAGCGCGGCGAACCGGGTGAAGGAGAGGCCGCTCGCGGTGAACGCCAGGAGGTTGGTGAGGTTGGAGACGGGGAGCAGGAGGGAGGCGGAGTTGGCCAGGTGCGCGCAGGCGTAGACGTACGGGCGGGGCCGCGCACCGACCCGGGCGGCGGTGGCGAGGACGACCGGGGTGAGCAGGACGACGGTGGCGTCCAGGCTGAGGACGGCGGTGATGAGGGAGGCGACGACGAAGACGCCGCCGAGCAGGGGCCGGGTCTGCCCCCGGCAGGCACGCGCCACCAGATCACCGGCGGCCCGGAACAGCCCCTCGTCCGCGCAGAGCTGGGCCAGCACGAGAATCGCGGCGAGGAAGCCGACGACGGGGAGCAACTCGCCCACCTGGTCCCGGGCCTCGGGCCAGGACACCGCCCCGACGGCCACCACGAGGATCGCGGCGGGCACGGCGACGGTCGCCTCCGGCAGGCCCCGGGGGCGCAGCACGGCGAAGGCGAGGACGCCCAGGAGCAGGGCGAAGGAGACGAGCTCGGCGGTGACGGTGTTCAGGGGGTCTCTCCGGACGGGTGGAGGGGCGGTGCCCCCGTGTCACGGGTGCACCGCCCCTCCGGGTGGTGATCGGGGTGATCAGCCCTCGACGCCGAGCTTCTCCAGGATCAGCTCGCGCACGCGGGCCGCGTCCGCCTGGCCGCGGGTGGCCTTCATGACCGCGCCGACGAGCGCGCCCGCCGCCGCGACCTTGCCGCCGCGGATCTTGTCCGCGATGGCCGCGTTGCCCGCGATGGCCTCGTCCACGGCGGTGGACAGGGCGCCCTCGTCCGAGACGACCTTCAGGCCGCGCGTCTCGACGACGGTGTCCGGGTCGCCCTCGCCCGCGAGGACGCCCTCGATGACCTGGCGGGCCAGCTTGTCGTTGAGGTCGCCCTTGGCGACGAGCGCGGCCACCCGGGCGACCTGCTCCGGGGTGATCGGCAGCTCGTCCAGACCGCGGGCGGTCTCGTTGGCGTTGCGGGCCAGCTCGCCCATCCACCACTTGCGGGCCTGGTCCGCCGGTGCGCCCGCCTCGATCGTGGCGACGATCAGGTCGACCGCGCCCGCGTTGAGGATGGACTGCATGTCGTGCTCGGAGACGCCCCACTCCTCCTTGAGCCGCGCCCGGCGCAGCCGGGGCAGCTCGGGGAGGCCCTCGCGCAGCTCCTCGACCCACGCGCGCGCGGGCGCGACGGGGACCAGGTCCGGCTCGGGGAAGTAGCGGTAGTCCTCGGCGTTGTCCTTGATGCGGCCGGCCGTGGTGGAGCCGTCCTCCTCGTGGAAGTGCCGGGTCTCCTGCACGATCGTGCCGCCCGAGGACAGCACGGCGGCGTGCCGCTGGATCTCGAAGCGCGCGGCCCGCTCGACGGAACGCAGCGAGTTCACGTTCTTCGTCTCGGAGCGCGTACCGAACGCCTCGCGGCCGTGCGGGCGCAGCGACAGGTTGACGTCGCAGCGCATCTGGCCCATCTCCATGCGGGCCTCGGAGACCCCGAGGGCCTTGATCAGCTCGCGCAGCTCGGCGACGTACGCCTTGGCGACCTCGGGGGCACGGGCGCCGGCTCCCTCGATCGGCTTGGTGACGATCTCGATGAGCGGGATGCCGGCCCGGTTGTAGTCGAGCAGGGAGTGGGACGCGCCGTGGATACGGCCGGTGGCGCCGCCGACGTGCGTCGACTTGCCGGTGTCCTCCTCCATGTGGGCGCGCTCGATCTGCACCCGGAAGATCTCGCCGTCCTCCAGCTGGACGTCCAGATAGCCGTCGAAGGCGATCGGCTCGTCGTACTGGGAGGTCTGGAAGTTCTTCGGCATGTCCGGATAGAAGTAGTTCTTCCGGGCGAAGCGGCACCAGTCGGCGATCTCGCAGTTGAGCGCGAGACCGATCTTGATGGCCGACTCCACGCCGATCTCGTTGACGACCGGCAGCGCGCCGGGCAGTCCGAGGCAGACCGGGCAGGTCTGGGAGTTGGCGTCCTGCTTCAGCTCCGTGGAGCAGCCGCAGAACATCTTGGTCTTGGTGCCGAGCTCGACATGGACTTCGAGGCCCATGACGGGGTCGTAGGACGCGAGCGCGTCCTCGTACGACACCAGGTCAGTGACAGTCACGGTGAAACTTTCCCTCTCAGCCCAGCAGAACGTCGTCGTCGCCGAGACGCTTCAGTTCGCGATAGAGGATCGCGAGTCCGGTGACGATGGCGGCCGCGGAGACCGCCGCGTCGACGAGTCGCAGCACGTCGTTGTCGTTGCGGGCCAGCTTCGCTTGCTTGGCGACGCTGATCGCGCCGAACGCGGTGCTGCCGAGCGCGACGTACACGCCCGTCTTGGACTTCTTGAAGTTCTTGGCCTTCTTTGCCATGGCACTCACAGCGACGGAGCCTCCTCAAGCAGCGGGTGTCCCCACTTTTCCACGAAAGCGGCCTCGACGGCGGATCCGACCTTGTACAGCCGGTCGTCCTTCATGGCGGGGGCGATGATCTGCAGTCCGACCGGCAGACCGTCCTCCGGGGCCAGGCCGCAGGGCAGCGACATGGCGGAGTTGCCGGCCAGGTTGGTCGGGATGGTGCACAGGTCCGCGAGGTACATCGCCATCGGGTCGTCGGCGCGCTCGCCGATCGGGAAGGCGGTGGTCGGGGTCGTCGGGGAGACGATCACGTCGACCTGCTCGAAGGCCTTCGCGAAGTCCTGGGTGATCAGGGTGCGGACCTTCTGGGCCGAGCCGTAGTACGCGTCGTAGTAGCCGGAGCTGAGCGCGTACGTGCCCAGGATGATGCGGCGCTTGACCTCGTCGCCGAAGCCGGCCTCGCGGGTGAGCGCGGTGACGTCCTCGGCCGACTTCGTGCCGTCGTCGCCGACCCGCAGGCCGTAGCGCATGGCGTCGAAGCGGGCCAGGTTGGAGGAGCACTCGGAGGGCGCGATCAGGTAGTACGCGGAGAGCGCCAGGTCGAAGGACGGGCAGTCCAGCTCGACGATGTCCGCGCCCAGCGACCTCAGCAGCTCGACCGACTCGTCGAAGCGCTGGAGCACACCGGCCTGGTAGCCCTCGCCGCGGAACTGCTTGACGACGCCGACGCGCATGCCCTGTACGGAGCCGTTGCGGGCGGCCTCGACGACCGGCGGGACCGGTGCGTCGATGGACGTCGAGTCCAGCGGGTCGTGGCCGGCGATCGCCTCGTGCAGCAGCGCCGCGTCCAGGACCGTACGGGCGCAGGGCCCGCCCTGGTCGAGGGAGGACGAGAAGGCGACCATGCCGTAGCGGGAGACGCCGCCGTAGGTGGGCTTGACGCCGACGGTGCCGGTGACGGCGGCGGGCTGGCGGATCGAGCCGCCGGTGTCCGTGCCGATGGCGAGCGGGGCCTCGTAGGAGGCGAGGGCGGCGGAGGAGCCGCCGCCGGAGCCGCCGGGGATGCGGGTGAGGTCCCAGGGGTTGCCGGTGGGGCCGTAGGCGCTGTTCTCGGTGGAGGACCCCATGGCGAACTCGTCCATGTTGGTCTTGCCGAGGATGACGACGTCGGCGGCGCGCAGCTTCCGCGTGAGCGTGGCGTCGTACGGCGGGACCCAGCCCTCAAGGATCTTGGAACCGACGGTGGTCGGCATGTCCTTGGTGGTGAAGATGTCCTTCAGCGCGAGCGGGACGCCGGCCAGCGGGCCGAGCTTCTCGCCCGCCTCGCGCTTGGCGTCCACGGCACGGGCCTGGGCGAGCGCGCCCTCGCGGTCGATGTGCAGGAAGGCGTGGACCTTCTCGTCGACCGCGTCGATCCGGGCGAGGTGCGCCTCGGTGACCTCGACGGCGGTCAGCTCGCCGGAGGCGATCTTCGCGGCGATCTCGGCCGCGGTGAGCTTGATGATGGTGCTGATGTCCGTCATGGCGGTTAGTCCTCCCCCAGGATCTGCGGCACCTTGAAACGCTGCTGCTCCTGGGCCGGGGCGCCGGAGAGCGCCTGCGCGGGGGTGAGCGACGGACGGACCTCGTCCGCGCGCATGACGTTGGTCAGCGGCAGCGGGTGGGAGGTCGGCGGTACGTCTTGGTCGGCGACCTCGGAGACGCGGGCGACCGCGCCGATGATGTCGTCGAGCTGACCGGCGAAGTGATCGAGCTCTTCGCCCTTCAGCTCCAGACGCGCCAGCCGGGCGAGGTGGGCGACCTCCTCGCGCGTGATGCCAGGCATGCAGCGATCCTCAGGGGTTGGTGTGTGGTTTTGGCCCAATCCTATGGGGTCTCCGGGGGACGGGTGCCCCGCCCCGATCGGGCTAGCCCTTTCCGGGCCGCACCCCCTGCGGCCGTCAGGGGGTGTCGGTCTCCGACGGGCTGCTCACCACACCGTTCACCGCGCCGTTCACCACGCCGTTCACCACGCCGTTCAGCGACGCGTTCACCGAGGCGTTCAGCGACGCGTTCATCGGGCCGGTCGCCGAGGCGGTCGCCGATCCCGCGGCGGCGGCCGCAGCTGCCTGGGCCCTCAGCTCCGCGGGCCGCCGCCAGCCGTGCTCGCCGCGCGCCCGCAGCCAGGCCGTCGTCTCCTGCGGCGGCATCGCCGCCGCCACCAGCCAGCCCTGCACCGCGTCGCACCGCAGGTCCCGCAGCCGCTCCCACGTCTCGTCGTCCTCGACGCCCTCGGCGACGACGACCAGGCCGAGCGAGTGGGCCAGGTCGATGGTGCAGCGGACGATCTCCGCGTCCTCGTGGTCGACCGCCAGCCGGGCCACGAAGGACCGGTCGATCTTCAGCTCGCTGACCGGGAGCCGGCGCAGGTGGACCAGGGAGGAATAGCCGGTGCCGAAGTCGTCGAGGGACATCTTCACGCCGTGCGCGGTGAGCCCGGCCAGGGTGTCGGCGGCGCGCTGCGGGTCCTCGAGGAGCACATGCTCGGTGATCTCCAGTTGGAGCGCTCCCGCGGGCACCCCGTGGCGGGCCAGGCGGGCCGCGACGCCTCCCGCGAAGCCGGGGGTGTGGACGTCGCGCGGGGAGACGTTGACCGCCACCGGCACGAACAGGCCCTGCGCCCGCCAGCGGGCGACCTGGGCGAGCGCCGTCTCCAGGACGTACTCCGTGAGGTGCGGCATCAGCCCGGAGGACTCGGCGATGGCGATGAACTCGTCCGGAGGGACCCGGCCGCGCTCCGGGTGCACCCAGCGCACCAGCGCCTCCAGACCGGCGACCTGCCCGTCGAAGCGGACCTTGGGCTGGTAGTGCAGCTCGACCTCGCCCGCGTCCAGCGCCCGGCGCAGATCGCCGAGCAGCCCGAGCCGGTCGGGGGTGTTGCTGTCCCGCTTGGACTCGTAGACCTCCACGCCCGTGCGGTCCCGCTTGGCCTGGTACATCGCGACGTCCGCCCGCCGCAGCAGGCCCTCGGCGTCCAGGGCGTGGTCGGGGTAGACCGCGACCCCGGCGCTGGCCTCCAGGACGAGGGTCAGCCCGTCGAGGTCGAGCGGCGAGGACAGCTCGGCGACCAGATGGCGGGCGACCTGCTGGGCGCTGGTGGTGGAGTCGGTGTGCGGCAGGAGGACGGCGAACTCGTCGCCGCCGAGCCGGGCCGCCTCCGCGCCGCGCGGCAGGGCGAGCCGCAGGCGCTCCGCTATCTGCAGCAGCAGCCGGTCCCCGGCAAGGTGGCCGAGGGTGTCGTTGACCGCGCGGAAGCGGTCCAGGTCGATGAGGACCAGCGCGGAGCGGGTGCCGATGGATTCCGCGTCCTCCAGGGCCGACCAGGTCCGCTCCAGCAGCCACTGGCGGTTGGGCAGCCCGGTCAGCGGGTCGCGCAGCTGCTCCTCGGCGCGGGCGCGGGCGATCCAGAGGGTGGAGTCCAGGGCGATCAGCGGCACCGCGAAGAGCGGCAGCAGGATGGGCATGGACATCGCGACGGCGCAGATCAGCGGGGCGAGCCCGAGGAGCGCGACGGCGACGAGCCCCTGCCGCAGCATCGCGGTCCGGGCGATGGTGGGCAGCCCGCCGTTGTGCGGGGCCTGGGCGTACCACAGCAGGACCCGGGTGACGAGCAGATACGTGGATGCCGTCAGGAGCAGTTCCGGGACGGCCGCGATGCCCCAGTCGAGTGGCCGCCAGGGTTCCTCGACGGTCGGGACCTCGCCGAAAGCTGCCAGCACGAGCGCCGCGGCGCCGATGCCCAGCATGTCGACGCCGCCGTGCAGCAGCCCCTGCCACCAGCGGTGCCGGCGGGCCGTCCCGACGAGCACCACGACGGCGAGGCTGACCAGGACGGCCGGCAGCCAGCCGTACAGCAGCAGCACGGCGAGGGTGAGGGCGGCGCCGGAGCCGGTACCGCCCCACCACCGGTCACGGCCGAGGGCCACCAGATGGCCGACGATGATTCCGGTGAGCACCGCGAGGGACCAGCCCACCGCCCCGTCCGGGAAGAGCGCGTGGCCCTGCTGGACGGTCCGGTAGGACCCGACCGCCAGCAGTAACGCGGCGATCCCCACGACGGCGGCGCCCACCGGGGGCGTGAGGCCGACGAAGCCCTGCAGCCGCGACACCGGGGCGGCGCTCTCGGTCGGTTTCATTCCGTCCCTCTCACAGCCGGCGATGCCGATGGCCCTCGGTGGCGCCCGCTCCCGTGGCGCCACGGCCCGGTCGAGCAGCCGTGCACGGAAGGCGCACCCCTCAACAGTAGGCCGCGAAAGGCTTCCAGGGGCAGCGCTCTACAGCTCTTGCCCGAATGCGAACCGACCACCCGTCACCATCTGCTATTGGCCCGAACGGGTGGTGCGGCAGGGCCAATCGGGGAGCGGCCGACCCTTCTTCACCCCTCTGCCCCGTTTCCTTCCCCGCACGGGCCGCGCCACGCCGGGGCAGCGTCTCGAAGGCGTCTCGATCCGGGGAACAGGGGGCGAACGGCCGCCCGGCGGGCGGTCACTCCCCGTTCACCCCTCCCCGTCTACTCCTCGCTGTCTCCCGGGTCGGCCATGGGCGTGGCGTCCGGTAGGGGCAGGGCCGCCTCCTTGGCGCGTTCGGGCCCCTGTTCGAGCAGGATCGCGAATCCGTCCTCGTCGAGCACGGGCACCTTCAGCTGCATCGCCTTGTCGTACTTGGAGCCGGGGTTGTCGCCGACGACCACGAAGGCGGTCTTCTTCGACACCGATCCGGCGACCTTCGCGCCGAGGGCCTGGAGCGCCTCTTTCGCGCCGTCGCGGGTGTGGCTCGCGAGCGTGCCGGTGACGACGACGGTGAGTCCTTCGAGGGGGCGGGGGCCCTCGTCCTCGTCGGAGCCCTCGTCCGCCATCCGCACCCCGGCCTCGCGCCACTTGCGCAGGATCTCGCGGTGCCAGTCCTCGGCGAACCACTGCTTGACCGAGGCGGCGATGGTCGGCCCGACGCCGTCGGCGGCGGCCAGCTCCTCCTCGGTCGCCTCGTCGATGCGGTCGACGGAACGGAACTGACGGGCCAGCTCCTGGGCGGCGACCGGTCCCACGTGCCGGATGGAGAGCCCGGTGAGGATCCGGGCGAGGGGGGCCTCCTTGGCGGCGGCGATGCCCTCCAGCATGGCCACGGCGTTCTTCTTCGGCTCGCCCTGCTGGTTGGCGAAGACCGTCGCGACCTTCTCCTCGCCGGTCTTCGGGTCGCGCTTGGGCAGTCCGCTGTCCTGGTCCAGGACGTACGCCCGGATCGGCAGCAGCTGGTCGATGGTGAGGGAGAAGAGGTCGCTCTCGTCTCGCAGGACGGGCTCGGCGGGCTCCAGCGGCCGGGTCAGGGCGGCGGCCGCCACATAGCCGAAGTGGTCGATGTCCAGGCTCTTGCGCCCGGCGAGATAGAAGACCCGCTCACGCAACTGGGCGGGGCAGGTGCGGGCGTTGGGGCAGCGGAGATCGATGTCGCCCTCCTTCATCGGGCGCAGCTCCGTCCCGCACTCGGGACAGTGGGTCGGCATCTCGAAGGCCTTCTCGGTGCCGTCGCGCAGATCGACGACGGGGCCGAGGATCTCCGGGATGACCTCGCCCGCCTTGCGGATGACGACGGTGTCGCCGATGAGGACGCCCTTGGCCTTCACCACGTTCTGGTTGTGCAGGGTGGCGAACTCGACTTCGGATCCGGCCACTTCGACCGGCTCGACCTGGGCGTACGGGGTGACGCGGCCGGTGCGGCCGACGCCGACGCGGATGTTGACCAGCTTGGTGTTGACCTCCTCGGGGGCGTACTTCCAGGCGATGGCCCAGCGGGGGGCGCGCGAGGTGGAGCCCAGCCGGCCCTGGAGCGGGATCTCGTCGAGCTTGACGACGACTCCGTCGATCTCGTGCTCCACGGAGTGCCGGTTGTCGCCGTAGTACGCGATGAACTCCCGTACGCCGGCGAGGGAGTCGACGACCTTGTTGTGCTGGGCGGTGGGCAGGCCCCAGGCGTGCAGGAGGTCGTAGGCCCCGGAGAGGCGGTCGATGCTCAGGCCCTCGTGGGCGCCGATGCCGTGCACCACCATGTGCAGCGGGCGGGTGGCGGTGACCTTGGGGTCCTTCTGGCGCAGGGACCCGGCCGCCGCGTTGCGCGGGTTGGCGAAAGGCTTGTCGTCGGCGGCGACCAGCCGGGCGTTCAGCTCCTCGAAGCCCTCCATGGGGAAGAAGACCTCGCCGCGGATCTCGACGAGCGCGGGGATGTCGTCGCCCTTGAGGCGGTGCGGGATCTCGGCGATCGTCCGGACGTTGGGGGTGATGTCCTCGCCGGTACGGCCGTCGCCGCGGGTCGCCGCCCGGGTGAGGCGGCCGTGCTCGTAGGTGAGGTTGACGGCGAGGCCGTCGACCTTCAGCTCGCACAGGAAGTGGTGGTCCGGGGTGCCGACGTCCTTGGCGACCCGGTCCGCCCAGGCGGCCAGCTCCTCGTCGTCGAAGGCGTTGTCCAGGGAGAGCATGCGCTCGCGGTGCTCCACGGAGGTGAACTCCGTGCGGTAGGGCCCGGCGACCTTCTGGGTCGGCGAGTCCGGGGTGCGCAGCGCCGGGTGCTCCTCCTCCAGAGCCTCCAGAGAACGCATCAGCCGGTCGAACTCGCCGTCGCTGACTACCGGCTGGTCCTTCACGTAGTAGCGGAAGCGGTGCTCCTCGACCTGCTCGGCCAGCAGCGCGTGCTTCTCCCGCACGTCCGCCGGAACCGAGCTCTCCTGCTCCACCCGCTGTTCGCCCGCCATCGTTCCGTCCTCCCGTTGGGCCGTCATTCCCGTCACTCAGGGTTGTCCGCGAGCGACCGCGCCGCCCTGGCGCTGTGGGCGAGCGCGGTGCGGGCGTACGCGGGCGACGCACCCGCGAGACCGCACGACGGAGTGATCGCGACGGACTCGGCGAGAGTCCCCGGATTCAGCCCCAGCCTGCTCCACAACGTCCTGACCCCCATGACGCTACCGCCAGGGTCTGACAATGCCTCCGAGGCCGCGTCGGTGGACGGCACCACGCCAAGGAAGAGGTGGGTGCCGCCCTCGACGGCTTCCCCGATCGCCTCTTCCTCACGCTCGGTGAGCAACGAGAAGTCGAACGAGATCCCGTCGGCCCCGGCCCGGCGCAGCAGCGCGAAGGGCACTTCGGGGGCGCAGGAGTGGACGAGCGTCGTGCCGTCCTCGCCCGCCGCCGCGAGGACGTCGCGCAGGGTGCCCTCGACGACCTGGCGGTCGACGGCGCGGTAGGTGCGGTAGCCGCTGGCGGAGCGGACCCGGCCCAGCAGGACGGCGGTCAGGGAGGGTTCGTCGAGCTGGAGGACGACCTTCGCCCCGGGCATCCGGCGGCGGACCTCCGCGAGATGGGCGCGGAGTCCCTCGGCCAGGGACCCGCCCAGGTCCCGGCAGGCGCCGGGGTCGGCCAGCATGGCTTCGCCGCCGCGCAGTTCGAGGGCGGCGGCAAGGGTCCAGGGGCCGACGGCCTGGACCTTGAGCGGGCCCTCGTACCCCTGGGTGAACTCCTCCAGGGCGTCCAGGTCCTCGCCCAGCCAGGAGCGGGCACGCCGGGTGTCGCGGCCGGGCCGGTCGCTGATCCGCCAGCCGCTCGGCTCGACGTGCCCGTACATCTCGACGAGCATGCCGATGGTCCGGCCGATCATGTCGGCGCCGGGCCCGCGCGCGGGCAGTTCCGCCAGGTGCGGCATGCCCTGGCCGTCGGCGAAGGAGCCGGTGACGGTCTTCGCCGCCTCCCTCGCGTCTCCCCCGGGCATCGACCCGATGCCGGTCGCCGGACACCCGCTGAACTTGCTCTTCTCGCTCACGCGGGAAGCCTACGGTCCGGGGCGGGGAACCTCCGCCGCAGGGCGCGTCAGCGGCCGGGGCGGACCGTGAGGTCGTTGACCTCGGCGTCGCGCGGCAGGTCGATCGCCATCAGGATCGTGGTGGCCACCGACTCGGGGTCGATCCAGCGGTCCGCGTCGTACTCCTTGCCCTCCTGCTGGTGCACCTTGACCTGCATGGGGCTGGCGGTGCGGCCCGGGTAGACGGAGGTGACGCGGACGCCGTTGCCGTGCTCCTCGTGGCGCAGCGAGTCGGCGAGCGCCTTGAGGCCGTGCTTGCTCGCGGCGTACGCGCTCCACCCGGCGTGGGCGTTGAGCCCGGCCCCGGAGTTCACGAACAGGACGTGGCCCTGGGCGACGCGGAGCTGCGGGAGCAGGAGGCGGGTGATCTCGGCGGGGGCGATCAGGTTGGCGTTGAGCTGGAAGTGCCAGGCCTTGGGGGTGAGCTCCCCGACCTCGCCGAGCTCGACGACGCCCGCGATGTGCAGCAGGGTGTCGATCCGCTCGGGCATGGCCTGCTGGCCGAACGCCCAGGACAGCCGGTCGGGGTTGGCGAGGTCGCCGACGAGCGTGCGCGCGCCCGGGTGGCGGTCGGCGAACTCCTTGGCGCGGCCGGCGTCGCGGGCGAGCAGGACGAGGTCGTCGCCGCGCTCCTGGAGCCGGCGGGCGACAGCGGCGCCGATGCCGGAGCCGGCGCCGGTGATGAGGTGGGTAGCCATGGGGGGATCCTAGGGCGTGTCGTTTGGGTCAGGTCGGATCAGGGAGCGGGGTCCGGTGCGTGCAGCTGCAAGGCGGAGGATCGAGGCAACGCGATGGGGCCTCCCCTGCTCGACGAGCGGAGCCGAGAGCTTGGGGGAGTGCGTGCCGGACCCCGCGAGTCCGACATGATCCGAACGACACGCCCTGGATCCGGGCTCCTTACCGGAGACCGGCGGACTCCTCCAGGTAGGCCAGCGCGCCGACGCCGTCCTTGGCGAAGAAGACGAGGTCGGTCAGGGGCAGGGGCAGGAACCCCTCGTCCTCCATGCGCTGGAACTGCTGGCGCAGCCCGTCGTAGAAGCCCGCCGTGTTCAGCAGGACGACCGGCTTGGTGTGCTTGCCGTGCTTCTTCAGCTCCAGGATCTCGGTGGCCTCGTCGAGGGTCCCCGTCCCACCGACCATGATCACGACGGCGTCGGCCTTCTCCAGGAGGAGCGCCTTGCGCTCGGCGAGGTCGCGGGCGATGACCATCTCGTCGGCGTCGGTCCGGGCCTTGGCGGCGAGGAAGTCGACCGAGACCCCCACCAGCCGCCCGCCCGCCG
Source organism: Streptomyces sp. NPDC058576 (assembly GCF_042718715.1). Lineage (NCBI taxonomy): Bacteria > Bacillati > Actinomycetota > Actinomycetes > Kitasatosporales > Streptomycetaceae > Streptomyces > Streptomyces sp. NPDC058576. The sequence continues at coordinate 90,550 of NZ_JBHXPF010000010.1, forward strand.
ACTGGACGCCGTCCGCGACCACCTTCATCAGCCCGCTCTCCGACCCGCCCCAGACCAGGGTGTGGCCGCCCCTGCCCAGCAGCTCGGCGAACTCGCGGGCGGGCACGGTGTAGCGGTCGTCGAGGTCGGCGGCGGAGAGGAAGACGCAGATGTTCATGGGGCAACCGTACGACCCGCCCGGGCACCTCTTCGCCCACCCGTCGCGGGCGCGGCCTCGGACGGTTCCTCGCGCACCCGTTGGGGGGAAGATCCGGCGTACGGGGAAGAAGACGGGCCCGTACGCCGCTGAAACAGGCATGACTGCCACCCGAGGACACCGCATCACCGTCGAGCAGGGCTCCGAGCACGTCCGGGCCGTGCACGAGGGCCAGGTGCTGGCCGAGAGCCGCCGCCCGCTCGTGCTCCGCGAGACGGGTTGCCCGCCCCGCTACTACCTGCCGCCCGAGGACGTCCGCACCGAACTGCTCTCCCCGTCGGACACCACCACCCACTGCCCGTTCAAGGGGGACGCTTCCTACTGGTCGCTGCCCGGGGCCGCCGATCTCGTCTGGGCCTACCCGGACCCGAAGTCCGAAGTCGCCGCGATCAAGGACCACTTCTGCTTCTACGCCGCGGAGGCGGTGGCCGACTGACGCGCGATGCGCCGCCCGGGAAGTTTTTCCGGGCGGAGCGATGAGTTTCCGCGGCCGCCCCGGTCTCCTCTCCCATGGACAGGATTCTCTCCGCCGACGGCACGCCGATCGCCTACCGCCGCCAGGGCGAGGGGCCGCCGCTGGTGCTGGTCGGCGGGGCGCTGGGCACCGCCGTGGCCGAGGCGCCGCTGGCCGCCCTGCTCGCGCCGCGTTTCACGGTGCTCACCTACGACCGGCGGGGCCGGGGCGCCAGCGGTGACGCCGGGGGCTGGGCGGTGGAGCGGGAGGTCGAGGATCTGGCCGCCGTCGTCGGTGCGGCCGGGGCGGGCGCGTCGGTCTTCGGGATGTCGTCCGGCGGGGCGCTCGCCCTGGAGGCGGCGGCCGCCGGGCTCCCGGTGGAGCTGCTCGCCGTGTATGAGCCGCCCTACACGCCGGGGGCGTCCGGCCTGCTGTTCAAGGCCCGCTGCACGACCCGGCTGCACCGGCTGCTGGCCGCCCGCGACCGGGGCGGGGCGGTGGACCTGTTCCTGTCCATGACGGGTGTCGCCGAGGAGACGGCCGCCCGGATGCGGCGGACCCCGGTGTGGGCGGAGCTGGAGGCGCTGGCGCACACGCTGGCGTACGACGACGCGCTGCTGGGCGACGGGGCGATCCCCGCCGAGCGGTTCTCGGCGATCGCCGCCCGGACCCTGGTGATCTGCGGCGGCTTCAGCAGCGCCCCGGCGCGCGCGGCGACCCGGACCCTGGCCGAGGCCCTGCCGCGCGGCCGGCACCGGACACTGACGGGCCAGGTGCGCGAGGTGGCGCCCCAGGTGCTCGCCCCGGTGCTGACGGACTTCTTCGCCACGGACGTGTACGCGTACCGTCAGGCGTCGTAGGCGGCACGGGGCCCGGTGTCGGGCCTCGTGCCGCCGGTTGCTCAGCCGCCCGCCGGAACCCGCTCGCGGCGGACCGTCGTGGCGATGGTGGCCGAGCCGACCACGCGCGTGCCGTCGTAGAGGACGACCGCCTGGCCGGGGGCGACGCCCCGGACCGGCTCGGTGAAGGCGACGTTCAGCTCGGAGCCGTCCACCAGCTCGGCGGTGACCTCGCACTCGCCGCCGTGGGCGCGGAGCTGGGCGGTGTACGTCCCCGGGCCGGACGGCGGCGTTCCGCACCAGCGGGGCTTGATCGCGGTCAGCGAGGTCACGTCGAGGGCCTCGACGGGGCCGACGGTGACGGTGTTGTTCACCGGGGAGATGTCCAGCACGTAGCGCGGCTTGCCGTCGGGGGCCGGGTGGCCGATCTTCAGGCCCTTGCGCTGGCCGATGGTGAAGCCGAACGCGCCCTCGTGGGTGCCCAGCTTCGTACCGGACTCGTCGAGGATGTCGCCCTCGGCCGGGCCGCCGAGGCGGTTTGCCAGGAAGCCCTGGGTGTCGCCGTCGGCGATGAAGCAGATGTCGTGGCTGTCGGGCTTCTTGGCGACGGCGAGGCCGCGCCGCTCGGCCTCGGCGCGGATCTCGTCCTTGGTGGTGAGGGTGTCGCCGAGCGGGAACATGGCGTGGGCGAGCTGCTTCTCGTCCAGGACGCCGAGGACGTAACTCTGGTCCTTGGCCATGTCGGAGGCGCGGTGCAGTTCACGGCTGCCGTCCTCGGTGAGGACCACCGTGGCGTAGTGGCCGGTGCACACGGCGTCGAAGCCGAGGGCGAGCGCCTTGTCGAGCAGCGCGGCGAACTTGATCTTCTCGTTGCAGCGCAGGCAGGGGTTGGGCGTGCGCCCGGCCTCGTACTCCGCGACGAAGTCCTCGACGACGTCCTCGCGGAAGCGTTCCGCCAGGTCCCAGACGTAGAACGGGATACCGATGACGTCGGCCGCGCGGCGGGCGTCCCGGGAGTCCTCGATGGTGCAACAGCCGCGCGCCCCGGTCCGGAAGGACTGGGGGTTCGCGGACAGGGCGAGGTGGACACCGGTCACGTCGTGGCCCGCCTCGACGGCGCGGGCGGCGGCGACGGCGGAGTCCACGCCGCCCGACATCGCGGCGAGGACACGCAGGGGGCGCTGGGAAGTCTGAGTCATAGCCCCTCCAGGGTACGGGTCGCCGGGAACCGAACGCTCGCGGATAAGCGTTGACGATCACATGGGGAACAACGGGAGCACCCGGGCTGCGCGAAAGCGTTCGGGAAAGCCTTCGCGGAAGAAGCCGGCGGACGGCGTCAGCCGCCGCGCACTGCTGATCGGCGGCGGCGCGGTGGCGGCCGCCGGCACCGCCGCCGTGCTCGCGCGCGACCAGGTGAAGCGGCTGTGGTGGCAGGTGCCCGGCGTCGAGAAGCCACGGAAGCCGGGCGAGCTGGACTACGCGGGGGCGACCTGGGTGGCGGCCTCGGAGGCGAACTGGCGGCGTGCGGACCGGCCTGACGACTTCGCCATCGACCGGGTGATCATCCACGTCACCCAGGGCAGCTTCGACAGCGCGGTGAAGGTGTTCCAGAACCCCGCCCACCAGGCCGCGACGCACTACATCGTGGGGCAGGACGGGCGGGTGGTGCAGATGATCCGCGAGCTGGACGTGGCGTACCAGGCGGGCAACCGCGCCTACAACGAACGTGCGGTCGGCATCGAGCACGAGGGGTTCGTGGACCGGCCGAAGGACCTCACCAAGGCGATGTACGCGTCCTCGGCGCGGCTCACGGCGTCGATCTGCGCGCGCCACGACATACCCATCGACCGGGAGCACATCATCGGGCATGTGGAGGTGCCGGGCACCGACCACACCGACCCGGGTCCGCACTGGGACTGGGACCGTTACCTGGAGCTGGTGCGCCGCGCCGCGGCGGCCCCGCCCACCCCTTCGGCCACACCTTCCGCCTCCGCTTCCGCGAAGGCCTCGGGGTGAGCGCTCTCAGCTGAGCCCGGCCGTCCGCGCCCGTTCGACCGCCGGGCCGATCGCCTCGGCGAGCGCCTTCACGTCCTGTTCGGTCGAGGTGTGGCCGAGCGAGAAGCGCAGGGTGCCCCGGGCCAGGTCCGGGTCGGTCCCGGTCGCCAGGAGCACGTGGCTGGGCTGGGCGATCCCGGCGGTGCAGGCGGAGCCGGTGGAGCATTCGATGCCCTGGGCGTCCAGCAGCAGCAGGAGGGAGTCGCCCTCGCAGCCGGGGAAGCTGAAGTGGGCGTTGGCGGGAAGGCGTCCGGCCGGGTCGGGGTCGCCGCCGAGCACGGCGTCCGGCACGGCCAGGCGCACGGCGGCCACGAGGTCGTCGCGCAGGGAGCCCACGCGCCGGGCGAACTGCTCGCGCCGCTCGGCCGCCAGTCGCCCGGCGACCGCGAAGGAGGCGACGGCGGGCACGTCCAGGGTGCCGGAGCGCACGTGCCGCTCCTGGCCGCCGCCGTGCAGGACGGGTACGGGGGTGTGGTCGCGGCCCAGCAGCAGTGCGCCGATGCCGAACGGGCCGCCGATCTTGTGCCCGCTGACCGTCATCGCGGCCAGTCCGGAGCGGGCGAAGTCGACCTCCAGCTGGCCGAAGGCCTGGACCGCGTCGGCGTGCATGGGGATCCCGAACTCCGCCGCCACCGAGGCCAGTTCACGTACCGGCATGATGGTGCCGATCTCGTTGTTGGCCCACATCACGGTGATCATCGCGACGTCGTCGGGGTCCCGGAGAATCGCCTCGCGCAGGTCTTCGGGGTGGACCCGGCCGTGGCGGTCGACGGGAAGATAGTCGACGTTCGCGCCCTCGTGCTCGGCGAGCCAGTCGACGGCGTCGAGGACGGCGTGGTGCTCGACGGGGCCGGCGAGGACCCGGGTGCGGCGGGGATCGACGTCGCGGCGGGACCAGTAGAGGCCCTTGACGGCGAGGTTGTCGGCCTCCGTGCCGCCGGAGGTGAACACGACCTCGCTGGGGCGTGCGCCGAGGGAGTCGGCGAGGGCTTCTCTGGACTCCTCGACGGTGCGGCGGGCCCGGCGTCCGGCGGCGTGCAGCGAGGACGCGTTGCCGGTGACGGAGAGCTGGGCGGTCATCGCCCCGATCGCTTCGGGAAGCATCGGGGTGGTCGCGGCGTGGTCGAGGTAAGCCATGGTGGGGCCGATTCTACGAGCCCGGGGTGGGGCGCACGCCGGGCGCGTCACGGCCCGGCCCCCGCGCACGCCCGCACGGGGTGCGACGGACCGGTTCGGAGACCGGCGACAGGCCCCGGTCCGGAGCCCGATCCGGAACGGGAGAGCGGCTCGCGGGGCCGCGTGGGGGGCGTGTGTCAGCCGCCGATGCTCCAGCCGACGGTGCCGTTGACGGTGACCAGGACACCGAGCACGGCGAGGTCGGCGACGCCCAGGGCGAGGCCGAGGCGGGCGCGTCCCCGGCGGCGGGTGCGGCGGACCAGGGCCAGCAGCGCCATCACGATCGCCATGGGTCCGAGCACGATGTTGAAGACCAGCAGCCCGACGAGGCCGAGGACGAAGGAGGCGACGGCGAGACCGTCCGCCTCGCGGCCCACGGCACGGGCGGCGGGGGTGTCCGTACGCGCATCCGCATCCGGGTCCGGACCCGCAGGCGCATCCGCGACGGGGGCGAGGTCGGCGACCTCGGCATCCCCGTGGGCCTCGGCAGGAGAGTCGGTCGTCCGGCGGGTGCGGTCGATGAGGGTCGTGAGGGTCATGGTGCGAGCTCCTTCGGATCGGTCCGGGACACGACAGGCTCGGCGGGTGCGGGTGCGGCGGGTCAGTGGGTGCGGCGCGCCGTGCGCTCGCGCACGGCGAAGACCAGCAGCCAGCAGCCGATCACGGCCGCGGCGGCCAGGGTCAGCGGCAGCGGGAGGTGGGCGACCGCCCCGAGGAGGATGCCCAGCAGAAGCAGTGCGGCGACGAGGACGAGCACGGCGGAACCTCTCTGTGCGACGACGAAGGCCGTTCGGAGTACGAGTGTTCACTGACTGGGAAGTCTAAACCCCTGACCCTTCCCTGGACTCGGAGAACGGTTGTTTACTGAATGGCATGAGTCACACCGTCGGAATCCGCCAGACCCAGAAGCTCAGGACCCGCCAGACCCTCCTGGACGCGGCGCTCGCCCTCCTGGAGCACCAGAGTCTGAGCAGCCTGGGACTGCGCGAGGTGACCCGGGCCGCCGGAGTCACCCCGACGGCCTTCTACCGGCACTTCGAGGACACCGCCGCGCTCGGCGTCGCGCTGGTCGAGGAGACCCTGGGCAGCCTGCACGGGCTGATCGCGGCGGTGCTCGCGGAGACGGGCGACAGCGAGGAGCGCGTGGACCGCAGCGTGGAGGTGATAGCGCGCCATGTCGGCGCGCAGCCCGCCCACTTCCGGTTCATCGCCCGCGAGCAGCACGGCGGGGTCGGCCCGGTGCGCGAGGCGATCGCGGCCCAACTGCGGCGGTTCGCGGAGGAGGTGGCGTGCGCGCTCGGCCAGGAGGCGGGGTCCGCCGGCTGGAGCGAGGACGATCTCCTGATGCTCGGCGGCCTCTATGTGGACCACATGGTGGTCACCACGTCGACCCTGCTGGAGGCCGGGCCGGCGGGTGAGGCGGAGGTCGTCCGGGTGGCCCGGCGGCGGCTGCGGCTGGTCACCATCGGCCGTGCGCACTGGCTGGACGAGGCGTGAGGCACGCACGGGCCGGCCGCGAGTCGACGGGAGTCCTCGATCCGCTGTGACACCCGGGCCTGCTGCTACGGGAGAGTCGAGCGCGGCGGTGGCGTCCCCGTCGACGGCCGCCCGGGGGCCGCTCGTCCAGCGGCGCGGGTCGACGAGGATGCGGCGGCCGGGCGGTGCGGGGCGGGGCGGGGCAGGCTCTCGCCCCGTGCGCCTACTTGTCGCGCGGGGCCTTGGCCAGTTGGCGGGACTGGGCGACCAGGCGGTCGGCGCTGTCCCAGACCTCGGCGTCCTCCTCCAGGAAGCCGCCCGCGAGGTTACGGGTGGTGATGGCGACGCGCAGCGGGCCCGGGGCGGGGCGGCAGCGGATGTGGGTGGTCAGCTCGACGGTGGGGGTCCAGCCGGTCAGGCCCAGCTCGAACGAGGTCGGCGGCAGGGCGTCCACGGTGAGCAGCAACGACAGCGGGTCCGCGTCACGGCCGTCGGCCAGGCCGAACCAACCGCGCATCTCGCCCTTGCCGGACGGGGCGCCGACCGCCCAGCCGACGGTCGCGGGGTCGAGCTTGATGTCGAGGCGGTCGGTGATGGCGGAGCTGCCGGGGATCCGGGGCGCGCCGCCGCTCGGGCCGAGGCAGTGGTCCCGGTCGGGCATGGCGGGCGGCAGGGCCGTGGTGCGGACGTCGTCGGGGAGCGTGTCGAGGTCGCCGTAGGTGGCCAGGACCCGGATGCGCTCGACCTCGGTGCCGTCCTCGGCGTACTGGAAGAGGGAGGCCTGGCCGGTGGAGAGGGTGCGGCCGGTCCGGACGACCTCGGTGCGGATCACGGCGGGGCCGGGCGCGGAGGCGGTGAGGTAGTGCGCCGATACGGAGAACGGGTCGGGGTGCGGCAGGGCCTCGCCCAGCGCCCGGCCGAGCAGGGCCAGCAGATAGCCGCCGTTGACGGCGTGGATGATGGTCCAGCCCGCGGAGAGCTCGGCGTCGTAGACGCCGTCCTCGCGCAGGGTGACCGCGGTGTCCCGGTCGAACTCGCTGTCGCCGATGGTCGCCCGTGCGGTCCGCGCCGCGCCGGTCACTGCCTCAGTCGCTGCCTGTGCCATGGCATGCACGGTACATCGACTGCATTACTGAGCGGTAGCTTTTTCGTTGCCGAATCATGGCGGGCGCATCACGCCGGCGGACCCGCCTCAGGTCGCCGCCGAGCCCTCCTCGGCCCGGGCGGAGGACCGGTTGTACGCACGCGGCGCCCGCCAGTGGAAGCGCAGCGCCAGCAGTCGCAGGGCGAACGCGGCGATCACCGCCAACCCGCTGGTCAGCGCGTTGAGCGTGTCGAAGCGGATGCAGAGGACCACCATGGTCGCGCCGACGATCGCGGGCACCGCGTACAGGTCGCGGTCCCAGCGCAGCAGCGAGGGCACCTCGTTGGCGAGCACGTCGCGCAGCACACCGCCGCCGACCGCCGTGGCCAGACCCAGCGCCGCCGACGCGGTGAGCCCGAGCCCGTACTCGTACGCCTTGACCGTGCCGGTCACGCAGAACAGCCCGAGCCCCGCCGCGTCGAAGACGTTGACCCCGACCTGGATGCGCTCCACGTGCGGGTGGAGGAAGAAGACCAGGACGGCGGCGAACAGCGGAGTGATGAAGTAGCCGAGGTCGGTGAAGGCCGCGGGCGGGATCGCACCGATCATGACGTCGCGGAACAGCCCTCCGCCCAGCGCTGTCACCTCCGCGAGGACCGCGATGCCGAAGACATCGAAGTTCTTGCGGACGGCGAGCAGGGCGCCCGAGATCGCGAAGACGAAGATCCCGACGAGATCGAGCGCATGCTGGACGGAGGGCGTGAACAGTTCGGTGAGCACCGGGCAATTGTGCCGGTCCTAGGCCTTGGGGCTGTCCTCCGACCGGTCGGCCTTGCCCGCGTCGGACTGAGCCTGAGCCGGTACGGTCGCGGGCTCCTCCTTCTCCGGAGCCTCCTCCTCCGGAGTCTCCCCCTTCTCCGGAGCGACGTCCGCCGGCTCGGCGGCGGTCTCGCCCTCCGAGACCTCCACCGCTTCGGCTGCCACCGTTTCCGTGCCGGTGACCGCCTCGATCCCGGTCGCCAGAGTCTGCTTCACCGTCCCGGCCTCGATCTCGGCCGTGAAGTGGCAGGCCACCTTGTGGCCGTCGCCGGTGTCCAGCAGCGGCGGGCGCTCCGTGGCGCACTTGGTCTCCTGCACCCACGGGCAGCGGGTGTGGAAGCGGCAGCCGGCCGGCGGGTTCGCCGGGGAGGGCAGGTCGCCGTGGAGCAGGATGCGCTCGCGGCGGTCCTCGACCTCGGGATCCGGCACCGGGACCGCCGACATCAGCGCCTTGGTGTACGGGTGCCGGGGCCCCGCGTACAGCGCGTCGCTCGGGGCCTCCTCGACGAGCCCGCCCAGGTACATCACCCCGATGACGTCCGAGATGTGCCGGACGACCGCGAGGTCGTGCGCGATGACCAGGTAGGTCAGGCCGAGGGACTCCTGGAGCTCCTCCAGGAGGTTGATCACCTGTGCCTGGACGGAGACGTCGAGCGCGGACACCGGCTCGTCGCAGATGATCACGTCCGGCTCCAGGACCAGCGCGCGGGCGATGCCGATGCGCTGGCGCTGGCCGCCGGAGAACTCGTGCGGGTAGCGGGACATCGCGTTGGACGGCAGGCCGACCTTGGCGAGGATGTCCTTGATCTTCTCCCGGCGCTCCGCCTGGTCCTTGCCGATGCCGTGGGCGGCCATGCCCTCGGACAGGATCGACTCGATGTTCTGCCGGGGGTTGAGGCTGCCCAGCGGGTCCTGGAAGACCATCTGGAGGCGGCGGCGGAAGGCCCGCATCTCCTCCGACGGCAGCTTCGCCAGGTCGGTGCCGTCGAAGACGACCCCGCCGTCGGTGATGTCGTTCAGCCGCAGGACCGCGCGGCCGAGGGTCGTCTTGCCGCAGCCCGACTCGCCGACCAGACCGTACGTCTGGCCGGCCTCGATGGACAGCGAGACGCCGTCGACCGCGTAGACGTGGCCCACCGTACGGTCGAAGAAGAGGCCCTTCTTGACCGGGAAGTGGACTTTGACGCCGTCCAGTTCGAGCAGGCTCATGCCGGGACCTCCGCCTTGGGCAGGACCGGGTTGACGCAGCGCACCTGGTGTCCGGCCGTGCGTGGTTCGGTCAGTTCGGGGGTGCCGGTGAGGCACTCCATCGTGTAGTGGTCGCACCGGGGCGCGAACGCGCAGCCGTCCGCCCAGGCGATCTTGTCGTTGATGGACCCGCGGATCGGGTGCAGCGGCTCGCCGCGCGGTGCGTCCAGGCGCGGGATGGAGCCGAGCAGCCCGTGCGCGTACGGGTGGCTGGGGTGGGCGAACAGCTCGCGGCGGCCCGCCGATTCCACCGCCCGGCCGGCGTAGAGGACGTTGACCTCGTCGCAGAGGCCGGCGACGACGCCGAGGTCGTGCGTGATCATCAGCAGGGCGGTGCCCTCCTGGTCGACCAGCTCCTTCAGGAGCTCCAGGATCTGCGCCTGGATGGTCACGTCCAGGGCGGTCGTCGGCTCGTCGGCGATCAGCAGCCGGGGGGCGCAGGCGACCGCCATGGCGATCAGCGCCCGCTGGCGCATACCGCCGGAGAGCTGGTGCGGGTACTCCTTCAGCCGCCGGTCCGGGTCGGGGATGCCGACCCGGTCGAGCAGCGAGGCCGCTTCCTTGCGGGCCTTCTCGCCCTTCAGCCCGCGGTGGCGCTGGAGGATCTCGGTGACCTGAATCCCGATGGGGACGACCGGGTTCAGCGAGGAGAGCGGGTCCTGGAAGATCATGGCGAGCTGGCTGCCGCGCAGATCGCGGAGCTTGCGCTCGTTCATGGTCAGCAGGTTCTGGCCGTCGAACTCGGCGCGGCCGCCGATCCTCGCGCCCTTGCGGGGCAGCAGGCCCATCAGGGCGAGCGAGGTGACCGACTTGCCGCAGCCCGACTCGCCGACCAGGCCCACGACCTGGCCCTGGTCGACCTCGAAGGAGACGCCGTCCACGGCCGTGGCGTCCTTGCGGCCGCGGGCGGTGAAGGTGACGCTGAGTTCCTCAACGGAGAGCAGTGACATGGGACTTCAGCCTCGCAACTTCGGGTCGAGGGCTTCGCGCATGGCCTCGCCGAGCAGGGTGAAGCCGAGGGCGGTGATGATGATCCCGATGGCCGGATAGGCGGCCATCATCGGCTCGTTGTCGAAGAAGCGCTGTGCCTGGGAGAGCATCACGCCCCACTCGGGAACGGCCGGGTCGGGGTTGCCGAGGCCCAGGTAGGACAGGGCCGCGGCCTCGATGATCGCGGTGGCCAGGCTCAGCGTGGCCTGGACGATGACGGGGCTCAGCGAGTTCGGCAGGATCTGCGTGAGCACGATCCGCTTGCGCCGGATGCCGACCGCCTTCGCGGCGAGCACGTAGTCCGCGCCGCCCTGCACCAGCATCGAACCGCGCAGCAGGCGGGCGAAGATGGGGATCTGGACGACACCCACGGCGATCATCACGGTGGTCAGCGACTGGCCCAGCACCGCGGCGATGGAGACGGCCAGCAGCAGCGACGGCAGCGACAGCATGATGTCGGTGAAGCGCATGATCACGGTGTCGACGCGCTGCCCGGCCTTGCCGCCGAGCGTCGCGGCGGCTCCGGAGAGCACACCGACCAGCGCGCCGACGATCAGGCCGATGAGCATGGAGACCACACCGACGAGCAGCGTCTGGCGGGCTCCGACGAGCCAGCGGGAGAACATGTCGCGGCCCAGGTGGTCCAGGCCGAACCAGTTCTCGCCGCGCATGCCGACGAACTTGCCCTGGTTGGGGAAGACCTCGCTGCGCCAGTTCTGCGCGGTGGCGCCGTGCGGGGCCACCAACGGCCCGACGATGGCGATGAGGACGAACGCGCCGATGATGACCGCACCGATGATCGCCATCTTGCTGGAGCGCATCCGGCGGAACGCCTCGCGCCACAGGCTGGTGCCGGTGACGGTCTCGGAGCTCTGGGTCAGCTCCGCGAGACGGTCGATCTTGTCTGCTTTGTTGGTCAGGATCGTCACGTCAGTGCACCCGCACTCTCGGGTCGATGATGCTGTACGCGAGGTCGACCAGCAGGTTGATCAGCACGTACACCATCGCGATGAAGAGAATGAACCCGACGAGGACCGGGTAGTCGCGGCCGTCGATCGCGGTACGGATGAAGGAGCCGAGGCCGCCGAAGTCGAAGACGGACTCGGTGAGCACCGCGCCGGAGAGCAGGCTGCCGGTCAGCAGGCCGACCGCGGTGATCACGGGCAGCAGCGCGTTGCGCAGCACGTGGCGTCCCCGCACGGTCTTCTTGTCGAGGCCCTTGGACTCGGCGGTGCGGATGTAGTCCTCGCCGAGCACCTCCAGGACGCTGGCGCGGGTCATCCGGACGATGACGGCGAGCGGGATCGAGGCCAGCGCGACGGCGGGCAGGATCAAGTGCATGATCGCGTTCCAGCTCGCGTCGAACTCGCCGGTCAACAGGCCGTCCAGGACGGCGAATCCGGTGACGTCGGTGGCGTCGATGCCGGAGTCGAGCCGCCCCTGGCTCGGGAACCACTGCAGCTGTACGGAGAAGATCCCGCGCAGCAGTACGGCCAGGAAGAAGACCGGGATGCAGATGCCGAGCAGCGATCCGGAGACGGAGGCGACGTCCAGCCAGCCGCCGCGGTGCTTGGCCGCGAGGTAGCCCATCGGGATGCCGACGACGACGGCGATGAGGATCGCCGCGAGACTCAGCTCCACGGTGGCGGGGAAGGCGCGGGTGAATTCGTCCCACACCGGCTGTCCGGTCTGGGTGGAGGTTCCGAGGTCGAGCTCGAAGATGCGCTTGAGGAACCGCCAGTACTGGACGTGCACCGGCTCGTCGAGCCCGAGTGCGCGGTTGATTCTCGCTACTTCGGCTTCGGTGGCCCGCTCGCCCAGGATCGCTGTGGCGGGTCCGCCGGGCAGTCGGTTCAGCCAGAGGAACAGCAGAACCGACAGGCCGAGCAGGGTGGGAATGAGCTGGAGAAGTCTTCTTACGACGAGTCGCAGCACCCCGCATGCCCCTTTCTCACGTGCGTCGATGCGGGTCCGCCCGGGCACCAGGTGGGTGGGGGCCGGCGGTACCGCTGGGGTGCGATTAGGTGAAGGTGTACTCGGCGAAGTTCTCCTGCGTCAGCGGGGAGACCTTCGGCGGGTTGACGTTCTTGGCGAACGCGATGGCCGGCGGCGACGACGAGATCGGCACGCCCGGGACGTACTCCGCGATCGCCTCGTTGGCCTTCTTGTAGGCCTCGGTGCGACCGGCCGGGTCCGCGATCTCGGAAGCGGCGTTCACGGCGTCGAAGACCTTCTCGTCCTTGAAGCCCCACTGCTTGTCCGGTCCGGCGAACCAGGTGCCGATGAAGTTGTAGCCGTCGTTGAAGTCACCGGTCCAGCCGAGCATGTGCAGGGCGCAGGAGCCCGCCTCGGTGGCGTCCAGGTAGTCCGGGGCCCACTTCATGGCCTTCGGCTTGATGGTGATGCCGGCCTTCTCCAGGTCGGCCTTCATCAGCTCGAACATGTCCTGCGGGGCAGGCATGTACGGGCGGGTGACCTCGGTCGGGTAGCAGAAGTCGATGCTCAGCTTCTCCTCGCCGGCCTGCTTGAGGAGGTCCTTCGCCTTGGCGGTGTCGAACGGGTACGTCTTCACCTTGTCCGAGAAGCCGGCGACCGTGTCGGGCATGAACTGGGTCGCGACCTTGCCGCCCTCGGGCAGCTGGGTGTTGACGAGGTTCTCGCGGTCGATGGCGTGCGTGATCGCCTGACGGACCTCGGGCTTCTTCAGCGCCGGGTTCGCCGACTGGCTCATGCCGACGTAGAAGATGTTGAAGACGTCACGGGTCGGGACCTCGTAACCCTCCTTCTCCAGCGTCGTCACATCAGCGGGCGCGACCAGGTCGTAACCGTCGATGTCACCCGCCTGGAGCGCCTGGCGGCGGGTCTCCTCGGTGGAGATGGTGCGGAAGACCAGGTTCTTCACCTTGGCCTTGGCGCCCCAGTAGTCGTCGAAGCGCTGCAAGGAGACTTCCTTGTTGCCCTTGTTCCACTTGGTGATCTTGTACGGGCCGGTGCCGGCGACCGTGCCGGCCTCCTGGCTGTACTTCGGGTACGTGATCGCGTCGCCCTTGGCGCTCGCGTCCTGCTTCGCGTACTCCTTCAGGGCCTTCGGCGAGTGGATCGCCAGGGCCTGGAGCGAGAAGCCGCCCGGAAGGTTCGCGGAGGGCTCGTTGACCTCGATGACAGCCGTGTTGTCGTCCTTGGCGGTGCAGGACTTGTAGTTCGGCTTGGGCGTCTCGGGGTCCTCGTTCTTGGCGAACCCGCCCATGATGGTCTGCCAGTAGTAGGAGACCGCGCTGGACTGGTACGTGCCCTTCCAGTTGAACCAGTAGTCGTAGTTCGCGCAGACCGCGGCGGCGTTGAACGCCTCGCCGTCGTGGAACTTCACGTTCTGGCGCAGGTTGAACGTCCAGACCTTGCCGGCCTCGTCGCTCGCCCACTTCTCGGCGAGACCGCCGACGAGCTTGCTGCCGCCGGGCTCGTGCTCCAGGAGCGCCTCGAAGGCCTGCCGGGTGACGCGGAACGTCTCGCCGTCGCTCGCGAGGGCCGGGTCGAGAGAACCGGGGTCACCGGCTCCGGCGAAGACGAAGGTGTCCTTGTCGCCCCCCTTGGAGCCGCCCTCGTCCCGCTCGCTGGAACAGCCCGTGGCGATCAGACCGACAGCGACCGCTGTCGTGATCGCCCGGACAGCCCGGGACTTGAATATTCGCATGGGTCCACCCCTGGTTCGCCATGTGGTGAGGTTTGATGGCCGCACACTACAGACGGTGCCTGCCGCAAGAGAACAGTCCGGATAGCGGTGAGACCTAGTCGAGACCCGGACAGTTAACAAACCGTCCAGTTCCGGGACATCCTCCCGGTGCGAGTTAACAAGCCGGACATCAGCGGGCGTTCGCCACCCGATGGCCGGATCTGCCGCCCGTCGCAGCTCAGCGGGGAAGGGGCGGGTATCCGTAGCCGGGGGCGGCGGCCGACGGCGGGCCTGCTGGGGCGTGGGCCTCGCGGTCGTAGAAGGGGCGGGCGTTCGCGCGCAGCCACATGCCGACCGGGTCGTACTCGTCGGACAGGGCGACGGTGGAGACGGGCAGCCCCTCGGGGACCGCGCCGACCGACTGGCGCATCATCTCGCGCACCGATTCGACGGAGGCGCGGCCGGTGTCGTAGAGGTCGAGGCCGATCGCGAGATACGGGACGCCGACCGCGGGGTGCACCCAGGCGCGGCGCAGCGAGCGGATCGCGGGGGTGCGGTGGGCGTTCTGGGTGAGCAGGGCGTAGAACTGGGGCAGTTCGATGGCGGGCTCGGACAGGCGGAGCGGTCCGGCGGGCAGCCGGTCCAGGCCGGTGGCGATGCGGCGCAGGTCGAGCCAGGGGATGCCGACGCCGCCGCCGGGGGCGTGCGGGTTGAGCCAGACGCCCCAGCGGTCCGGGAACAGGGCGCGGGCGATGTCACGCCCGGTGACCAGCTCGTGGGCCCGGTTCCAGCCGCTGGCGGAGAGCTCCTGGGCGGAGGTGACGCAGGGGGCGTAGCCCAGGCCGTCGATCTCCATGTTTCCGTACTGGGCGTCGGGTGAGCCGGCCGTGCCGTGCCAGAGCAGCATCCAGATCCGGCCCTCGGCGACCGCGGCGAGCAGCGCCTCGTAGGCGTCGTAACGCCCGGGGGTCACCTGGCGCAGCAGGTGCTCGACCTTGCCGGCCGCCGCAGTGCCTGACGCACTCACCCTGGGTTCCGCCCCTCGTCGATCCGTCGCCTTCACGCCGTCGCCCCCGGGCACAGGGGAGCGACCACGCCATCAAACCAGCTTATGCGCCACTTCTGACACCGACTTGACGCCCTGGTCCGACGGCGCCCGGCCCCCGGACCCCCGCGCCGATGGATCAGTGGCCCTCGCGCCGGTAGAACGGGCGTACCTTCTCCCGCATCCAGTCGCCGACGAGGTCCTGGGCCACGTCGAGCAGGACCAGGTTGACCGGCCAGGGCACCTGGACCCGGCCGAGCGCGCGGCCGATGGCGTCCATGGGGGCGCTCTGTCCCGCTCCGTCCCAGGTGGCGAACTCGACGCCGACGAAGAGGACCGGGTCGCCGCCCTCGATGCTGGCCAGCGCCCGGCGGGCGGTGCTCACCACTGCGGTGGCCTCGAACTCCTCGGACACCGCGGTGAGGAAGTCGACCGGGTCGTGCTGCCAGTCCGGCTCGAACAGCCGGACCCGGCCGCCGGTGGCGGGCCCGTCCAGGGCGGTGCGGCCGGCCCGGCAGAGTTCGGCGACGGCGGGCGGCGGCAGCGGTATGCCGACGGCGCCGCCCGGATTCACGGCGATGCCGACCTGCGGGGGCAGGCCCCGGGCGAAGTCGCGGGCGGGCGCGACGGCGAAGGACAGATGGCTGCCGACGCAGCTGAGGAACTGGGCCTCGGAGCTGAAGACGGGGACGAAGGCCGCGCCGTCGATCTCCATCATCGGCAGATCGAGGTCCGCGCTCGCGGGGGTGCCGCCGTTCGGCAGCGGCACCCAGACGGAGCTGCGGCCCAGCACCTCAACGAGGCGGCCGCCCGCGTCCGGGACGCCGAGCGAGGCCGTCAGCACCTCTTCGAGCTCGTTGGCGGGCCACCCCTGCTGGGGATGCGCCGGTGCGGGTACCGGAATGTCCACTGCTTCTGTGCCCTCTCTCCACCGCCTCGGCCGCGCGCGGCGGCCTCTGCTCCGGCCAGCACCTTAACCGGAGCGGGCGGCCGGGGCTCAGGCGTCCGTGAAGGAGATCCGGCCGAGCGTCCCCGCGCCCTCGCGGTCGAGCAGCACCGCGGAGGTGCAGCCGGCGGGCAGCAGGCCCTGTTCGGTGTCGCGGAGCAGCCGGGCAACCGCGTGCCGGTGACGGGCGAAGGCGTAGCCGGAGACGCCGCGACCACGCTCGCGCTGCCCCTGCCGGGCCACCTCGGGCGTCACGTCGAGCAGGACCAGATGGAGGGTGCGGCCCCGGCTCACGGCGTGCCGGGCGAGCCAGCGGCGTACCCAGGTCTGGGTGCCGCAGTCGTGCACGACGACGGATTCGCCGGAGCGCAGGGCGTTCCAGAGGCCGAGGTAGTGCGCGGCGCGCACCAGGGGGCGGTAGAGGGCGTAGGGGAGTAAACGGGGCAGGGCGGCGGACCAGCGGTCGCGGGTGTTCTGGGAGTCGATGGCCCGGGCCTGCACGGCCCGGCGGATGAGGGTGGACTTCCCGCTGCCGGGGAGTCCGGAGACCACGACGATGTCACAGGCGGCGAAATCGAGGCTGTGCGGGCCGTAGCCCGTGCGCCCGCGCAGATCGCGTACGACCGGCGCGCGGGTCCCCAGCAGCTCCCGCACGGGTGCGCCGGGCTGTGCGGGCATCGCGCCGTGCGCGACCCCCGCGGTCGGTACCGACCGCTGCACCGTCATCGCCCATCCCCCTGCCGTCGGGTCACCCTCGCCTGCCCCTGAAGTGTAAAGAAAAGGCAATACGGCACAACCGACCTCGCCGTCTTCACCTGCGTGGGGACCTGGCCCCCCACTCTCCCCCAATGCGTGCGATGATGACCCCGCCAACTGCATACCGGCCGTTCGAATCCGCGCGGGAGAGTTCCGGCCACAGTGTGAGCCGGGCGCCGAAGGAGCAAGATCCTCCCTTGAATCTCTCAGGCCCCGTACCGCGTGGATGAGGCAGATCTGAAAAGCGAGCCGCCCAGCGGCTCCACCCAAGGTGCAAGCCGAGCCCCCTGAACCGGGCGCCCCCCAGGGGCATACCCCGCCAGGGGCTATCGGCGAACCTCTCAGGTTCCGATGACAGATGGGGAGGATTCGTCCTGACGTCGTCATGCCCTGGAGCCGTATCCATGAGCACTGCCCCCCGTCTCACCGCCCTCGACGCACTGCACCGCTCGCTCGGCGCCACCATGACCGACTTCGCGGGCTGGGACATGCCCCTGCGGTACGCCAGTGAACGCGACGAGCACAACGCCGTACGCACCCGGGCCGGTCTCTTCGACCTGTCGCACATGGGCGAGATCACCGTCACCGGGCCGGAGGCGGCCGCCTTCCTGAGCTACGCGCTCGTGGGCAACATCGCCACCGTCGGCAGCGGCCGCGCCCGCTACACGATGATCGTCCAGGAGGACGGCGGGATCGTGGACGACCTGATCGTCTACCGGCTCGGTGAGGCGGGGGCCACCGAGTACATGGTCGTCGCCAACGCGGGCAACGCCCAGATCGTGCTGGACGCGCTCACCGAGCGCGTCAGCGGCTTCGACGCCGAGGTGCGCGACGACCGCGACGCGTACGCGCTGCTCGCGGTCCAGGGCCCCGAGTCGCCCGCCATCATGAAGGCCGTCACCGACGCCGACCTGGACGGGCTGAAGTACTACGCGGGCCTGCCGGGCACGGTCGCCGGGGTTCCGGCGCTGATCGCCCGGACCGGCTACACCGGCGAGGACGGCTTCGAACTCTTCGTCGCGCCCGAGCACGCCGAGCAGCTGTGGCGGGCGCTGACCGAGGCCGGCGCTCCGCACGGCCTGATCCCGTGCGGGCTCTCCTGCCGGGACACGCTGCGCCTGGAGGCGGGCATGCCGCTGTACGGGCACGAGCTGACGACCGCGCTCACCCCGTTCGACGCGGGCCTGGGCCGGGTCGTGAAGTTCGAGAAGGAGGGCGACTTCGTCGGCCGCGAGGCGCTGCGGGCCGCCGCCGAGCGTGCCGAGAGCGCCCCGCCGCGCAAGCTGGTCGGCCTGATCGCCGAGGGCCGCCGGGTCCCGCGCGCGGGCTTCCCGGTGGTCGCGGACGGCCAGGTGATCGGCGAGGTCACCTCCGGCGCCCCGTCCCCGACCCTGGGCAAGCCGATCGCCATGGCGTACGTGGACGCGGCCTTCGCCGCCCCGGGCACCGAGGGCGTGGGCGTGGACATCCGGGGCACGCACGAGCCGTACGAGGTCGTCGCGCTGCCGTTCTACAAGCGCCAGAAGTGATATCCCGGGACGAGCCGGGCTCTTCGGGCGTCACTGACGTCACGCCGTCGCGTCTCACACCGTAAGACCACCGTTCATCAGCACTCCCCCGCGTACAGGAGAATTCAGGTCATGAGCAACCCCCAGCAGCTGCGGTACAGCAAGGAGCACGAGTGGCTGTCGGCCCTCGAGGACGGCGTGGCCACCATCGGCATCACGGAGTACGCGGCCAACGCGCTCGGTGACGTCGTCTACGCCCAGCTCCCGGAGGTCGGCGACACGGTGACCGCGGGCGAGACCTGCGGCGAACTGGAGTCGACCAAGTCCGTCAGCGATCTGTACGCGCCGGTGACCGGTGAGGTGACGGCGGCCAACCAGGACGTCGTGGACGACCCCTCGCTGGTGAACTCCGCTCCCTTCGAGGGCGGCTGGCTGTTCAAGGTGCGCGTCGCGGAGGAGCCGGCCGATCTGCTCTCCGCCGACGAGTACACCGCGTTCTCCGGCAACTGAGACCTTAAGGGACCCCCTGATGTCGCTTCTGAACTCCTCCCTCCACGAGCTGGACCCGGACGTCGCCGCCGCCGTCGACGCCGAGCTCCACCGTCAGCAGTCCACCCTCGAAATGATCGCCTCGGAGAACTTCGCTCCGGTCGCGGTCATGGAGGCGCAGGGCTCCGTCCTCACCAACAAGTACGCCGAGGGCTACCCCGGCCGCCGCTACTACGGCGGCTGTGAGCACGTCGACGTCGTCGAGCAGATCGCGATCGACCGGATCAAGGCCCTGTTCGGCGCCGAGGCCGCGAACGTGCAGCCGCACTCCGGCGCCCAGGCGAACGCGGCCGCGATGTTCGCGCTGCTGAAGCCGGGCGACACGATCATGGGTCTGAACCTGGCCCACGGCGGTCACCTGACCCACGGCATGAAGATCAACTTCTCCGGCAAGCTCTACAACGTGGTCCCGTACCACGTCGACGAGAGCGGCACCGTGGACATGGAGGAGGTCGAGCGCCTCGCCAAGGAGTCCCGGCCGAAGCTGATCGTGGCCGGCTGGTCCGCCTACCCGCGCCAGCTGGACTTCGCCGCCTTCCGCCGGATCGCGGACGAGGTCGGCGCGTACCTGATGGTCGACATGGCGCACTTCGCGGGCCTGGTCGCGGCCGGCCTGCACCCCAACCCGGTGCCGCACGCCCACGTCGTCACCACCACCACGCACAAGACCCTCGGCGGTCCGCGCGGCGGCGTGATCCTCTCCACCCAGGAGCTCGCCAAGAAGATCAACTCGGCGGTCTTCCCGGGTCAGCAGGGCGGCCCGCTGGAGCACGTGATCGCGGCCAAGGCGGTCTCGTTCAAGATTGCGGCGGGCGAGGAGTTCAAGGAGCGCCAGCAGCGCACCCTGGACGGCGCGCGGATCCTGGCAGAGCGCCTGGTCCAGGCCGACGTCACCGAGGTCGGCGTCTCCGTCCTCTCCGGCGGCACCGACGTGCACCTGGTCCTGGTCGACCTGCGCAACTCCGCGCTGGACGGCCAGCAGGCCGAGGACCGGCTCCACGAGCTGGGCATCACGGTCAACCGGAACGCCATCCCGAACGACCCGCGTCCCCCGATGGTCACCTCGGGCCTGCGGATCGGCACCCCGGCGCTCGCCACCCGCGGCTTCGGCGCCGAGGACTTCACCGAGGTCGCGGAGATCATCGCCGCCGCCCTGAAGCCGTCCTACGACGCGGACGACCTCAAGGCCCGCGTGGTCGCGCTGGCCGAGAAGTTCCCGCTGTACCCCGGCCTGAAGTAGCACCTGGCCCGCGGTTCTGCGCAAAAGGGCGGGGCACCGCGCACACTGAACAAGGTGAGCGTGGTGCCCCGTCCCATGTCCCCCGCTCCACCTTTTGCCCCACCTGTCCCGCGGGCCTCACCCCGGCCCGTACCGCACCACCGGCCCGTTTCCCGCACCACCCAGGCAGACAACGGCGTCTTCCCACCCCCCAAGGAGTCCTCCCGTGGCCATCTCGGTCTTCGACCTCTTCTCGGTCGGCATCGGCCCGTCCAGCTCCCACACGGTGGGCCCGATGCGCGCCGCCCGGATGTTCGCGCGCCGCCTGAAGAACGAGGGCCTGCTCGCGCACACCGCCTCGATACGGGCCGAGCTGTACGGTTCCCTCGGCGCGACCGGCCACGGGCACGGCACGCCCAAGGCGGTCCTGCTCGGCCTGGAGGGCGAGTCGCCCCAGACCGTGGACGTGGAGTCCGCCGACGGCCGGGTCGAGAAGATCCGCTCCAGCGGCCGGATCAATCTGCTCGGCATGCACGAGATCCCGTTCGCCTTCGACGACGACCTGGTCCTGCACCGCCGCAAGGCGCTCCCGTACCACGCCAACGGCATGACGATCTTCGCGTACGACACCGAGGGCGCCCCGCTCCTGGAGAAGACGTACTACTCCGTCGGCGGCGGCTTCGTCGTCGACGAGGACGCGGTGGCCGGGGAGAATCCGATCGTCCCGGACGACACGGTCCTGAAACACCCCTTCCGGACCGGCGACGAACTGCTGCGGCTCTCCCGCGAGACCGGCCTGTCCATCTCCTCGATGATGCTGGAGAACGAGCTGGCCTGGCGCACCGAGGCGGAGATCCGCTCGGGGCTGCTGGACATCTGGCGCGTCATGCAGGCCTGCGTCTCGCGCGGCATGTCCCGCGAGGGCATCCTCCCCGGCGGTCTCAAGGTCCGCCGCCGCGCCGCGAACTCGGCCCGCCAGCTGCGCGCCGAGGGCGACCCGCAGGCACACGCGATGGAGTGGATCACCCTCTACGCGATGGCGGTCAACGAGGAGAACGCGGCGGGCGGCCGCGTCGTCACCGCCCCCACCAACGGGGCCGCGGGCATCATCCCCGCCGTCCTGCACTACTACATGAACTTCGCGGCAAGCGGCTGCACGGAGGCCGAGAAGGAGGACAGCGTCGTGCGCTTCCTCCTGGCGGCCGGCGCGATCGGCCTGCTCTTCAAGGAGAACGCCTCCATCTCCGGCGCCGAGGTCGGCTGCCAGGGCGAGGTGGGGTCGGCCTGCTCGATGGCGGCCGGAGCCCTGGCCGAGGTGCTCGGCGGCTCCCCCGAGCAGGTGGAGAACGCCGCCGAGATCGGCATGGAACACAACCTGGGCCTGACCTGCGACCCGGTCGGCGGCCTCGTCCAGATCCCCTGCATCGAGCGCAACGGCATGGCGGCGGTGAAGGCGGTCACCGCGGCGCGGATGGCGCTGCGGGGCGACGGCAGTCACAAGGTCTCCCTCGACAAGGTCATCAAGACCATGAAGGAGACCGGGGCCGACATGAGCGTGAAGTACAAGGAGACGGCGCGGGGCGGGCTCGCGGTGAACATCATCGAATGCTAGACAGATGGGCCCTGACCAGCGCGTTCGCGTCTTTCAGCGCTGCCAGGGCCTTCCCTGCTTACGCGGCGGAAAGTCCCTGGAACCTCCCTGGGACAGACGTGAAAGTCCCTGAAAAGTCCCTGAGATGTCCCTGCTTTGCCGCGTTCTTGAGGAATGCGCGGTGCCTCCAGGACGACCATGCGCCCTAACCGTTGTCGAGTACGGAGTGCAACCGGTACACGCGTCGGGTAGCGAGACCTACGCATTACGAGACCGAAAGCGTTCATGTCGGATGGTGCCGCGCCGTGCCGTCTGGTCACGTTTTGCCTGATCAGACCACGTGCGGCAGGTTTCCCCGTGCGGCCTCGTACTGGCTCGTCCGAAGGCGTCTGTCCACCGGCCGTCCACCGGCGCCCGTCTCCACGCAGCTGCCGGTGACCACTGCTTGCGCTGCTGGAGTGGACGATGCCAGTTTCCGGCGCAGACCGACGTGCTTGTCGGGGTCCGACAACCGCCGCGCACTCCAAGCGACGTTCGATGCCGTGGCCAGCGTGGTCACCGGAGGGTCACCCCACGTCGATGCCCAGTTCGCTGTCGGGGCGGCATCGCGGACACGGCTCGGACTCCGGGTCGGTAAGAGCAACTCGCGGCTTCGGGGCGGCCACAGGAGGAGGAAGGTGGCTGCCCCTCGGGCCACCGGCGTCGCGACCGCTGCGGCGAGTCGGTCGCCCGGCTCAGGCGAGGGCTTCCAAGGTCGCGTCGCGCTGAAGCCCCAACCATGTACCTATCCGTGTCGGTCTCCGCGATCTGCTTCTCGATGTACACCCGCAGACCCCGGAGCCGAGGCGGGTCAGGAGGCCGGTCGGGCACCGTGCCGAGCAGCGCCAGGCCCGCACTGGAGCTGACGTGGCAGGCGCAGGGGATCACGCGGCCCTGGGGCGGTCAGCCGAGGGCATGCAGCATTTCGTTGCACGCCTGTTGGCAGGAGCGGCAGGCTTCGGCGCATAGGCGGCAGTGTTCGTGCATGTCGGCGTGCGAGGAGCATTCGTCGGCGCAGGCTTTGCAGGCGGTCGCGCAGGCTTTGAGGATGGCGCGGGCGATGTTGGCGTCGTAGCCGGTGTGCCGGGAGAGCACGGACGCGGTGGCGGTGCAGATGTCGGCGCAGTCCATGTCGGTGCGGATGCACTTGGTGAGATCGCCGACCATGCCCTCCGACAGGCAGGCGTCCGCGCACGCGGTACACGCCTGGGCGCAGGCGATGCACTCTTCGATACAGCGGGTGAGCTTCTCGCGGTCGACGTCGCCGAGGTCGGCCGGGTAGGTGGCGAGCATGTCCTTCACGGTGGTGGACATGGGAATGCCTCCTTCACCGTGGGGTCGGCGGATCCGGTTGGCCGCCTCTCGAGCCCCCGGTATACCTCCAGCTAACTCCCATCAGCGCGAACGCGCCTGGTGCACCAGGCGGTGCACCAGGCGCGATGCGCGTAGGAGGTCAGTGGTAAGCGTGGACGACGGCGTGGCCCTGGCCGCGACCGATCATCCACTTGTTCACCGGCGTGGTGATCAGGAACGCGACGACGAACCCGCCCAGGAGCGCCGACCAGAGCAGTCCGTCCGACAGGTGGGCGTCCATCGCGCCGGGGGTCAGGGCGATGATGCCGTTGTCGACCAGTTCCATGACGGCGATCGAGACGGTGTCGGCGGCCAGTGCCACCTTGACCGCGCTCTTGAAGTCCAGGCCGGCCCGGCGGACCGCGAACAGCGTGAACGAGTAGCCGAAGAGGAACGCCAGCGAGATCGTCAGGACCATGGTCTGCACGTTGCCCCACAGCAGCGCGGTGCCGATGACCATGCCGAGAATCTCACCGATGGCGCAGCCGGTCAGGCAGTGCAGGGTGGCCTTGGCGGCCGTCGGCCAGGACGCCCCGTGCGCGTGCTCCCCGTGTTGATCGGCGTGCGCACGGTGGCCCTCACGGGCGGCCGGGTCGTGTGCATGGCCGGTTTGGTGAGTGCTGTGGTCCATAACCTTCATCCCCATTCCCGTCCAGTGTGGTCCGCTCTCCGGGCCTCACATCCGAACCATATACCCCCTAGGGGTATTCTTCTGCTGGTCCTCCGTCGTTGGTGCCGGCTGGTGGAGGGCCTTCCAGGTGCGACCGGCATCGGTGGACTGGTAGATGGAGTCGGTACGGTCGGAGGCCAGCAGTCGCTGCGCTGTCACAGCGGTCCGGCACGGTGGGATCACCGGCACCGGGAAGGCGACCTTGCTCGGTCCAAGGACGGCCACCATGGCTGCTGAGAACGCGGCCGTCCGTTGCGAGGGCGACCAGCAGGCCGGGCTCGAGCGCGTTGACGGCGACTAGGCCGGGGGCAGCGGGAACACCGCTGAAGGTGCGCCCGCCGTAGGTGCTGCGCTCAAGGCCCTTGCCCGTGGCGGTCTACACCGTCTCGGTCTCCTCGGCGTGTGCGGCGAGGTCGAGAAGCGGCTGCTTTGCGCGCTTGCTCCAACTGCGGCCGTTGTCGGCGCTGACCCAGAGCCGGCCGCTCTGGCTGTCGAAGCCGTACAGGGCTGCGCCGGCTGCGCTGGCCTGTTGCAGGGAGTGGAAGTCTGCCTCGCCTTCGGCGGAGAGGGTCTTCCAGGTGCGGCCGGCATCGGTGCTGCGGATCAAGCCCAGGCGGGGCGAGCGCCGGTCGGGGAGGGGTGGCCGCTGGCCCGAAAGGTGGATGGGCCGGTGATGGTGAAGCCCATGGTGTCCTGGTAGCAATCGGCCACCCGGACCGCCTCCCCGCCGCTGAGGCGGAAGACGCCGAGGTGGCCCCGGCGTAGACGCTGCCGTCGGCCGGGTCGATTCCGAGACCGTGCAGATGCCCGGTCCCAGGACCGGCGGCCGGGATGTTGCTTTCCGCGGGGGGGTGCCCCTATCTCTTTGGTCAAGGTCGTGGGTCAGGATTGCGGCATGACGACCTGGTTCCGGACCTACTACGAGGACGAAGATCTGTGGCTGCATTTCGAGGCCGATGACGAGGGCTGGGCCGCGCGGCAGGTTGAGGTCCGGGGGCAGGACTCGCGTCCGGTGACGGCGGCTTCTTTGGAAGAGGTGCTGCACTTGCGTGATCATGCCGATCTCGCGGCGATGTTCCGCTATGAACGGCAGTACGGCGTTCTCGCCGAAGGTCCCATGGACGGCTGGCAGGACCAGCCGCAGGCGGCCCAGATTCCCGCGGAGGAGTTCGAGCGGCTGTGGGCTGAAGCGCGGCGGGCTCTCGGCGATTCAGCCTGACTTGGCGGGTTGAGGTTCGTAGAAGGTTCCGTCGCGGAGCATCGCGAAGAGGACGTCGGCCCGTCGTCTGGCGAGGCAGAGCAGGGCCTGGGTGTGGTGCTTGCCCTGGGCGATTTTCTTGTCGTAGTAAGGCCCGCGATGCCGGGTCGCCCAGGACGGCGAGCGCGGAGAGGAAGAAGGCCCTCTTGAGCTGCTTGTTTCCTCTCCTGGAGGGCTGTTCGCCGCGGATCGACGACCCGGAACTGCGGGTCGCGGGCGAGTGTCCGGCGTAGGCGGCGAGGTGGCCGGCGGTCGGGAAGGTGCTGCCGTCGCCGACC
Organism: Streptomyces sp. NPDC058576; assembly: GCF_042718715.1. Classification (NCBI taxonomy): domain Bacteria; kingdom Bacillati; phylum Actinomycetota; class Actinomycetes; order Kitasatosporales; family Streptomycetaceae; genus Streptomyces; species Streptomyces sp. NPDC058576. The sequence goes on from NZ_JBHXPF010000010.1 coordinate 115,769, forward strand.
TCGATGAGGCTCCTGGCTCCGGTCCTGACGCCGATTCCCGGCATGGACGTCAGGACCTTCGAAAGGGTGGGCCTCCAGAAGTTCCTCGATCCGCCCGGCCAGGAGTTTGCGCTGGTCAAGGACTGCGGCCAGGGATCCGGCCAGGCTCGGGACGATCAGTGCGGCTGCCTCGGTGCCCGGAACGGTGACGGTCTGCTCGTCCAGGGCGGTGAAGATGTCCTCGACCAGTCGCTCGGCCATCCGCGGGGCCTTCGGCCGTAACAGCGTGACCAGCCGCCGCCGTCCGGCCTTGCGGATCTGGGCCGGTGACCCGAACCGCTCCAGCAAGGCCAGCACCGCCGGGTGCTGCAACCGTGGCCCCAGTACTCGCTCCAGCGACGGGTGGATTTGGGTCAGCAGGCCGTGGAGCCGGTTCGCGACCCGGGTGGCCTCGCCGGCCAGGTCGTCGTCGAACCCGACGATCATCTCCAGCTCGGCGGTGGTCTCGTCCTCGCCGTCGATCGCCCGCAGGGTGTGAGGCATCGCGCGGGCAGCGTCCGCGATGATGAACGCGTCCTTCGCATCCGTCTTGGCCTCGCCCGGTTAGAGGTCGGCGATCCGCCGCATCGTCAGGCCCGGAAGGTAGGCCACGGGGCAGCCCATGTCCCTCGCAACGGCCAGCGGCAGGGCACCGATCGAAGCTGGCTGGTCGACCACGACCAGCACCGTCCCGTGCTTGGCCAGCAGCTTGGCGAACAACTCGCGGAGCTTGGGCTCGGTATTGGGCAGTCGCTTGTCGAAGGCCTTCTTGCCGGCCGGGGTGACGGCGGTGGCGTGGTGTTCGCCCTTGCCGACGTCCAGGCCGAGGAAGACGTCGATGTCACTCGTGTCGATCACGTGCAGGCCCCTCCGGTCACGCTTTCGTCCGGCCTTGCCTCGGCATCGAGCTGCCACATCCACGTTACGGAGAGCTCTTCCGGCCTGGGTGAAGCCGGTGCTCAAGCCCCTCATCAGCGGTCCGTCGATGCCTTCGGGCCCGGTGTCCCCCCCCCCCCCGGATCATCAGCAACAGGAGGGGGAAGCCATGCCGGACCCGAAGGCCGGAGGCCCCATTGCGGAGCCACGAAAAAGGTAACGGGGGGACCGGTGCAGGCAGCGAGCAGCGCGGCGCGACCCGGCTGGCCGAGGCCGCGTCCGTCTTCGGGATGTTGTCCGATCTCAGCGACTTCACCTGCTGTGGCTGTTGGCAAAAGGAGAGGCGGATGTGGGCTCGCTGGCCGAAAGCTGTGGCGCCTCGCGCACGGCGGTGAGCCAGAACCTGGCCAAGCTGCGGATCGGCGGGCTGGTGGACACCCGAAGAGCGGGACGCCATGTGTTCTATCGGCTGGTCGACGGGCATCAGCGCCGCCTGGTGGTCGAGGCGCTGAGCCACGCCGACCACCGGGTGACCGGGACGGCTTCCCACGACTGACCGAGCTCTACGGCCTACTGTCCGCCCGGTTCACGACGCTGGGGTGCTCGGCGTCGGCGGCCCTGGTCTGGTTCGCGGTGTCCATGGGGAGCGCGGCCGGGGCGAGTGCGAGGCCCGAGGGTGCGACCAGGGCAACGAGCAGCGCCGTCGGGGCGAGAAACCCGACCGGGGCAGGCGCCCGGCGGGTGGGTGCGGCGATGAGGCGGCGGATCCGCCCTCCGACGTCGGGGCCGGTGAGGGCGGGCATGCCGTTGACTGTGGTGGCGGCGGGTGCGGCGGAGCCCATTTCGAGCAGGGCCCCGGCCACGGTGAGACGGCCGTGGGTGGTTGATGCCTGGTCGTCGGCGGCCAGTTCGGCCAGACGCCGCACCTGCTCGGCGTAGCGACGCAAGAGCCCGAACCGCCCGAAGCCCGTCGTGATTACGTCCGCGGCCAGGATCGAGCGGTGGTGACGCAGGCGCAGGTGCGCCCGCTCGTGCTCCAGTTTGGCCGCCGGTTGCTCGGCCGTCAGCAAGGTGCGGGTGGCCGACGTGATCACGATGCGGCCCTCCCCTCGCGTGCCGGGGATGCAGAACGCCGCGGGACCGTCGTGGTCGTTCACGCGGACGAGGGGGTCATCGGTGACTTCGCCGTCCGTGTCCACGGTCAGGCGGAAGCGGTCCCGCGCGCGGCGCTGGGCGAGGGAGCGGCGCATGGCCAGACCTGCCATGGCGATCGCTCCGCCGAGTAGGACAAGGAGGGCGGCCTCGCCGATGCCCCGTGCCATCCAGGCTCCGCCGTGGCGAAAGCGGACTCATCGACCGCTCCAGCCGCCCGCACCGAACACCACACCGGACCAGTGCCGCGACCGAAGCCCGGATGTGCCGCCTGCGCCAGGGCCGAAAGCTCGGACCCGCACGGCTCGGGCCGGTCCTTGGCATGCCTGCCTCGACGGTGCACCGTGTCCTCACGCGGCACGGCCTCAACCGCCTGGCCTTCCTCGACCGGCCCATCGGCCGGCTAATCCGCCGCTACGAGCGCGAGCGCCCCGGCGAGCTGATCCACGTCGACGTGAAGAAGCTCGGCCGGATCCCCGACGGCGGCGGCCACAGGACCCTGGGCCGCCAGGCCGGCCGCGCCACCCGCAGCAACGTCGGCTTCGACTACGTCCACTCCGCCGTCGACGACCACTCCCGCCTCGCCTACAGCGAGATCCACCCCGACGAGAAAGTCGCGACCTGCGCAGCCTTCCTGACCCGGGCCGCCGCGTTCTTCGCCGACCTGGGCATCACCCGGATCGAGCGCGTTCTGACGGACAACGCGTGGGCCTACCGCAAGGGCCTGGTCTGGAAGCAAGCCCTGGCCGACATCGGCGCGACCGCCCTTAGCGCCCCCAGACCAACGGCAAAGTCGAACGCTTCAACCGCACCATCGCCGACGAATGGGCCTACCAGCGGCCCTACACCTCCAACACCGAGCGCACGGCAGCCCTGGCAGACTTCCTGCACACCTACAACCACCACCGCTGCCACACCGCACTCGGAGGCCAGCCACCCATCAGCCGTGTGAATAACGCTGCGGCTCAATACACATAGGCCCTCGCGTACGATCCGCAGGAGGATGGTCGACCTCCCTTAGCGGAAGGTCAGATCGGGTATCTGCTCGGCGAAAGTCGTCCTCGCGCAGGTCCCGGAGTCGTAGAAGAGCCGACGCACCCGCAGGTGGAGCACGGTCTGCTGGTTCAACACGGCCGTGTCGGAGATCCTGCGTTCGTACCGAAAGCGCACGAGGACCGAGACTGCACCGCAGTCCGGGGACAGAAAAGACGGCTCCCGGCCTCTCGCATGAACGTGAACGGTCCGGCCCGCAGGTCGGACGTACTCGACATGCAGTCTGACGAAGTGCGGAACAGAACAGCGATCAGCTCAGTGATGAACACTCGGCATGATCGAAAGTAATGCAGATCAACATCTCGAATTCGACGCAACTCTCGACAGAGCCAGCACTTCAGGGCCATTGACCTGATCCGGACTCAGCATTCTGTTCGCTCTCATTTAATGGGAAACGACCTTCCACCTTATCCGCGTGGCGCACGCGAATACGAGGAGAGCCGACACCGCGACAGCACTCATGCCCCACAGCAGGCTGCTGGCGCTGGCGATGAAGCCAATCATCGCTGGTCCCGCCAGCAGACCCGTGGTTCCCATGGCGGCGACAAGAGCCAGTGCGTCCGGTCCCTGACGTGCCGCAGCGACATAGAGGCACGGTGTCACGACGGCAATACCGATCCCTACGCAGGCAAACCCGGCAAGCGTCGGTGCCAAGCCACCGACCAGCAGGGCAACCGCCAGCCCCGAACCGGCCAGCACGCTACCGGTGCGGACGACGCGGTCGTCCCCCCAGCGGGTGCGCCAGCCGTCGGCGAAGAGGCGGGCCACGACCATCATGACCGAAACCACCGCGATGCCCAGCGGAGCAACTTCCGCGCCGACGTTGACCACGTTCTCCATGTAGAGCGCAGACCAGTCGTTCATGGCCCCTTCCGTGACCGTGGCGAAGGCCATGGCCAGCCCCATCCAGATCATCACCCGCGACGGCAGAATCAGCTTGGGTCGGCTCTTCCCCTCCTCGGATTCGGGCTGCGGGTCTTCCGTGAGCAGTCCCGACCGAGAGTAGGCGATCAGCAGCAGCAGAATTACCGCCGCCACACCGAAGTGTGCCGCCAGGGACGCGGTCCACAGGTTCATGCCCGATGCGAGGAGAGCGGCTCCAAGCGAGCCTGCGCTGAATGTCGCGTGCAGCTGGGACAGCGCTGTGCGCTCATAGAGGACTTCGAGCGCGGCCCCCTGAGCATTCATGGCGACGTTCAGACACCCGACGGCGACACCGTCGAGGCAGATGATCAACAGGGCGACCGGGTAGTTCGGCGCCGCCGCCAGGGCGAGCAGGAGCAACCCCAGGGCGAAAGCCGACAGGAACGTGAGCCGCCTGGAGCCCAGCCTCCGCATCAGTGGCCCGACGAGGGGGTAGGAACCCGCCGCGCCGACACCGCAGGCCATTAGGAGGAGGCCCACCTCCGCCTCGCTCAGACCGAGTTCCACCTTGAGAGCGGGGAGCCGCGATGCCCAGGTGGCGTATTGGAAGCCGAGAAAGCAGAACAATGCTGCGATCGCCACTTGAGCACGGCGAAAATCATCACCTATTCGAAACACCGACATCAGCCCACTTCTCCCTTCCGTGACGCCCCGCGCATCGGGCTACTGCCAAGCTTCATATGGATCGCCTGATCCCCGTGGAGCGCCATGGACATGTACACCGCGTTTGCGCCATAGCTTGGCGCCAGTTCAACCTCGCCGTAAGGTTCATAGCCACTCGCTGACCAGAAGTTCTTGCTTCCACCAACGGCGATCAACGAAATCCGCTCGTACTTCTTAGATCTGGCAGCATCGGCAAGATGATTCAGGAGGTACGTGGCCCATCCCCTGCCCTGGAACTCTTCAGCAATGACGAAGTCGTGCAGATGCAGATTGCGCGACCGAAAGACGGTATCCTCCGTCCGACCCAGATCGGGATATCGAAAGATCGGATACGGTAGCGCCAGCGCATAGCCCACTATTTCGTGCTCGAATTCCAGGACGAAACAGGTTTCCGGAGAGGCGTGGGACCTGGACTCCAAGACCTCGCGCTCTTCCGAGAGGTCATTTACGGTGTATGTTCTTGATTCAAGCTCCGTGATGCCGCTCCAGTCATCCTCGATGATATTTCGTAGGCGCACGTTGTGGCCCATATGCTCGCGCCCTTCAATTGATTAGCGTGTAGGGGAGGGGGCTGAATCCGTTGAAGCCCTGAGTCATGTAGCCGGCGGCGTAGGCGCCGCATGAAAATATCCAGACCGGATCGCCGGATTTCGCTTCACTGGGGACAGGGGCAAGGTTGCGTTCGTGCGCATAGGCATCGTCACTGTCGCACGTCGGGCCCGCGATAACAGCAGGGGCATATCCCGTACCGGAGTGCGAAGGGAAGAAGAGACTGTACTGGATTTCGTCCATCTCGTACAGGCCATTAAACTTACCGCAGCTTAGATACATCCAGTTCTGCCGCTCACCGTCGATCTGCTGGCGTGAGGTTAGTCGGAAGACATGTGCCCTGATGGCGCCGTGGTCCGCGACCAGGTGACGGCCCGGCTCCATAACAAACTGAAGCTCGGATTCTGAGACTTCTTTGAGATGCTGAATTCCCTCGCGGATCACGGCAAATATCTTGTCCACCGGAGGATCGAGACGTCTGCCCAGTTTGTCGACATACCCCAGGGCAGGCAGGCCTCCGCCGAGGTTGATGTAGTCCAGAAAGATCCCACGCCGGTTCAGCGTCACGAGCACATCGGCCAGGGTTTCGAAAGCCCTGCGCCAAGCCTCGGCCGTCATCTGCTGTGAGCCGACATGGATCGACAGGCCTGCCGGCTTTAGACCCATCGACCGCGCTGCTTCCATCACCTGGACCGCGTTCGATGCCGAGCAGCCGAACTTGCGGCTTAGACCCCACAGCGCCCCGTATCCATCGGTGGCCAGTCGACAGAAGACCCGGGCGCCGGGGGCATGGCCCGCGATCGCCGTCACATCCGCGAGGCTGTCCGTGGCGAAGTCCCTGATCCCCAGGCGATACGCGTCGGTGATGGTCCGGTCGGACTTGATGGTGTTTCCATAATGGATCTTCTGTATCGGCACACCGGTCCTGATGGCTTGCTCGATCTCCTTCGGGCTTGCTGCGTCGAACCCCGAGCCCAGTTCCGCGAGGCGGAGCAGAACCTCGTCCACCGGACAGGCCTTCATCGCGAAGCGGACGGATATGTCTGGCAACTCATCGAGCAGATCCGTGAATTGCCGCTCGATCCCCGGGAGGTCAAAAACAATCACATCCTCGGATGCAGCTGACAGCGCTTCGCGCACACGTGCTTTCACATCCATGATCGAAGGCCCGGGCGGGACGGGCCGGCGGGTTGGTGATCCTTCACGGTCCTGCTCGCCCGCACCATCGGTCCCCACGCCTCGATCAGGAGCACGAAGTCCTCGATGTCCTCCTGCGCCTCGACGAGCAGGCGCTCCCTATCCTCCCTCAGGAGGCCGGCGAACTCGGCGTACCGGCCGCCAAGCTTTCGGTAGGAGCGGTCGAGGACGTCCATTCGGCGTCTGTTCTCGGACCGGTCCAGTCGGGTGCTCTGCCGGGCGAACTCGGCTAGGGTCGCGGGGCGGACGCGGTTGTGCCCGTCGAGCAGCGCCTCGCCGGCGGAGGCCATCCGGCCGTAGATGTCGTGGAAGTACAGCATTGACAGGAAGAACTTCGTCAGCCGCCCGTGGTACGCCATGAATCCGGCGTCGGTGCGGCGCTCCGGTGTATAGAAGTTGACGATGTTGCGGTTGTGCAGTACGCCTGGAAGTTTCGCGTCGTGCACCAAGTGCATGAGGAAATAGTCACTGCCGATGGTGTTGATCGCTGGGGGCAGCGGGACGTTCTCGTACACCTCGCAGTGGAGACTAATGTTGCACATATCGACCCGCAGGGGATCGACGATGGTCAGGAGCGAATGGTCCTGGACGAACAGCTCCGTGCCCGCCCCCCGGAAGGACTCGTTCACCAGCTCCCGCTTCCTGCTCTCCGACCACACCTCGGGAGCCCACAGGCTCACGACGTCGTAGTAGATCCCCGGGTCGAGCGCCTGCACCTCGCCGATGTCCACCGATAGCTCGCCCACGAAAGAACTGCCGACCAGCACGACCTGCTTTTGTGCGTTCGCCGAATCAAGCAAGGTCTCCGCGACGCCACTCGCCGCGTCGTCCGCACGCCTGCCCATCGAGGCGAGTTCATGGTGAATGGGGTAGACGGGCGTGCCGTCCAGAACCTGGAAGGCACTGTCTGAGTCCCTGCGGTGTACCGACTCGCACCCGAGAGCACTGGCGATCAGGAAGGCGCGATTGGTGCATGCTCCGTAGGAGACGTTGGACGGGAGCATCAGATCGAGCAGCAGGTCCGGCTTGACGGCCGACGAACGGTCGATCACCCGCTGCAGAAATTCCCGCTGCTGTTCTTCGCCTAGATGGTGCACGTGCACATGCGGCGCCCGGCGTTCGTTGGCGACGACCATAGCGTGCTCCGTGAACGTCTTCTGGTCGGAGGAGTCTAGAATCAAGAGGTGCACCTCGACGTCGAAGTGTCGCGCGGCGTAGTCGGCCTCGCCGCCGATCGCCGAGATCGTGTCCGCACAAGCGCGGTTCGTGGGAAGTGTCAGACAGATACGGCGCATGACCGCACTCCTTTGAGTCGTCGTCCGTCGTCTCCGTTGTTCCAGGAAGTGAGCCCCAGTAGCTTCGCGCCGAGATCGGTCAGCTCGGCCGCGGGGTACCGGAGGGATTCATGCGTTGTTGAGTCGCCGACCAGCGTCTTGTTCCAGTCCGGTGTGCTGAGGTGACGCCATGAGTCGATCCGGGAGCGCCGCATCTCCTGGTGCGATTCCAGCGCGGGCATCATCGAGAGGTACTGCACCGAGCGCACACTGTTCTCCGAGGTATTGCGCTCCACACCGTGGGCCAGCAGACCGTTCCAGATCAGCAGGTCACCGGCCTTTAGTGCCGGCCGGACCACCGGGTACTCCAAGCGGTCGGCATCGGGCCTGATCGGGTCCCGGTCGTCCGGCTGGCTGGCCTCCCAGTGGTCAAACCGGCGGAACAACTCCGGCGAGCACTGGAATCCGCCACAGTCCGGCCGGGTGTCGTTGAGCGCGATGATCCCCTGAACCCGCTGCGGCGGCACCCTCAGATTGCTTTCGATATCCCAGTGGAGCTCGATGTCGAAGCCCTTGTCCGTGGGGGCTATCAACGCCCGGTCGCGGTTCTTGACGTTGGGCGGGTTGAGGTTCAGCCGGTCCAGCGTCACCCATAGCTCTTCGCAGTCCCATACGTCGACGAACGCGTCATAGACCCGCTGCGCCTGACGGCTGTCCCAGATGAGTTGGTGGTGGTAGGCCTCAACGAAGCCGTAGATATAAAGATCTCGTTCCAGGTCCGAGCCGAACTCCCGTTCGGGATACCAGGTGTCAGGCCAGGCGGGATCCAATCCTTGGAAGTCCCATGTGAATTTCAGCAATTTTTCTGCGGCGGAAGGGAGAATGGCCTGCCGGACGATGACGTATCCGTACGTCTGCCAGAACGCGAAATCCTCTTCGGACAGCACACGGAGCGGCCGGGATTTGCGTATATCCTGTAGCGGAGTCGGCGCAACATAGGACTCACCGTCGGCGCTGAAGTACGGGATTTCCGAGGCAGCTCGATGGAGGTAGGGGGTGGGGTCGGGCATGTAGTCACTCCAAGTTTTCCATGTGCGGTGAATGAGGACTGTCGCCCCCGCTAAGTGCTCCGTCGGGTCAGCCGCTCAGCACACCGCTGCTGCGGAGCTGCTGTCTTGTGGCGACGGCCGACTCGAAGGGAATACCGAGACCTCCGAGCCTTATAACCGTGTCCGTGTTCGCCCGCGTGTCATCAATCAGGACAAGATCCCGTGGCTCGACACCGGTCTTCTCGCACAGCAGGTGAAAGAACCGCTCGGACGGCTTTCGCACTCCGAACCGGTACGAGGCGTAGATCTCGAGCCCCGTTCCTTCGAGCATGTCCCGTCCGATCTCCTCGATCCACGAGGGGTAGTTAGACGCGATCACGGTCCGATGCACGCCCGCGCACTCCGCCACGAGCTCGCGCATGCCCTCCAGCCATGTGTAGCCGCTCCTCCTCGTGCGGTGGAAGACCGATGTGTCAAACGACAACCCGACGTCCCGCAGAGCGGCCCAGTAGGCCTCCTCCTTCATCTCGCCGCGTTCCAGGCGGTGATAGAGGCCCTCGGGCCGACGCTGCTCGAACTCCTCATACGTGATACCGAAGGCCTGTTCGTGCGCCGATTTGTAGGGGTCCGACACCAGGGTGTCCATCAGATCGAAGGCGATGATCACGACGTCTACCTCGCCCCGGCGTTCGCGAGAAGTGCTGCCACGTATGCCTGTAGGACCCGGGGCTCCCGCTCGTGGACGATATGGATGGGGACCCCTGGACCCATCGGGTCGCGCTCCGTCACAACTGCGGCATGGCGCAGCATCACGTAGCTGTCGGACGCCGCGGCGTGGAAGGCCGACGGATCCTCATGAGCCAGCTCGGCCCATTCCTGCTGGCCTTCGCCCAGCGCCGCACGGGACATCTCCAGTAGATCGGACCCGCACAGACCGGGCCGCAGCGCATCCACCGCGATGCCGTCTACCGTGGTGGTGAGGTCCACACAGACCGGCCCGTCGCGGAATCGCTGGTCCTCGACCGCGCGGAGGGCGGTCTCGGCGGCCCAGTCCTGCTCCGTCCCACGACGCGGTAGCAGAAGGGCGAACGCGAACTTGCAGGCCTGCTGCTGATCGGCAGGTACGCTCACTCTCCAGATCGCGCAGATCCGGCGGGAGTTCTCCAGGGCGACGGCATTGATGTGAAGCCCCGTATTCATGGATGGCATGCCTTAGTTCCCGCTGTTGTGTGTGAGCGCCGGGGCCCGGCCTCCAAGACCGGGCCCCGGCAGGCAGAGGTGCTCAGTGACTCAGCACGTAGCCGTCGCCGGGACGATGGCTACGGGAGCGTCGTAGATCAGCCACCGCGAAGGTGCGCAGCAGCCAGCGGTCGCACCCGTCGTAGCGCGGCCGGAAGGCGGTCCTTCCATGCGTGGTCACGCGGTTGTCTACGATCGCGAGATCCCCCGGTGTCAGCCAGACCGTATGGGCAGTGGCGTTGATAGCCGCCTCCAGCTCGACGAGCGCTTGGCGCGCCTCGAGCGTCATAGCCGTGGTTGCGGAGAAGTCCACCCGCAGGTCTGGGTCCTCCGGGTCGCCGTAAAGCACCGGGCGTGGCGGCGTGGCTCCGTCCGCGGTCCCAAAGGAGGGCGGCGGCTGCGTGCTGAACTCCGGGCGGGAAAGGATTTCCCTCGTCCGCTCCGACAGCGTAGGCAGCGCCTGGCGTATCGATCCGGTGCGCAACCCCGCCGCACCGTCGTGGTCCGCGCGCAGGCACAGCAGCATCACGAAGTCCGGGCGGTGCACGTGGAAGGCGTTCTCGATGTGGAAGGAGAGCAGGGTGGACCCCGCGTTGCCCTCGAAATCCTCCTTGCCTGGCACTGGCACGACGTCCTGCACCAGAGCACCGGACTTCTCCGGTGCATACGCGGCCGGGTCCCCCAGGCCACCAGCCGCCATCATCAGCAGGGTAGCGGCCGGCACGGTCGCCTCCCGGCGGACGGAGCCATCCGCCGTCGGGGTGGGCGGAAGCAGAGCCTCGTCGACCGGAAGCCCCCTCACAAGCATCACCCCACCTTCCCCCGAGTCCCGGCGGAAGGTGCGCACGGCCGCCCGAAGGCCGCCCGGCAGCTCCTCCCAGCCTCCGCGTGCCGCAGCGGCCATCTCCGGGTCGTCCAACCGGCTGTCCGCAGCGTGGCACACGCTCTCCGCCACCCGCCGTACCCTCGTTGTCTCGTCGTCAGACAGGGCCAGCGTGACAGGGGAACTCATCTTCAGGCTTGTGGACTTCATCGGGAGTCTCCCTGGATCTGCCAGTCCGTGGCCAGCTCGACCGGGACCGGCGCCCGGGTGGGGTCAGCGTTCAGCGGCCAGGCGAGTACCCGGCTGTCCCAGGATGCGGTGATCGCGTCGTCGCCGAGCCAGGACACCGCGCTGACCGCGCTGCCGTGCCCTTCCAGCACATGGCTGTGGAGCGGAGCGAGACTCTTGGGGTCCAGGACCCACAGCCGGCCGGTGTAGTCGTACGAGCCCGTGACGAGCAAGGGCTTGCCACCCGGGTGCCAGGCCGCGCACTTGGCCGACTCGTCATGGCCGACCAGGACCTGCAGCAGCTCTCCGGTCTCCAGGTCGTAGATGCGACTGGTGCGGTCTCGGGAGACCGTGGCGAGCAGCGCCCTGCCTGCCACCGTGGTCACAGACCCACCGTTGATCAACTCGCCGTGACCGCCGAAGGAGCGGATCAGCGCACCCTCCGTGGTGATCAGATGGGCCTGGCGGTCGGTCGAGTAGGTGACCAGCCGGTCAGCGTCCACCCAGGACACGTCCTTGATGGCCCCGTCATGGCCCTCGTAGTGGACTCCGGGGACCAGTTCGCTCCCCGTCCAGGTGTAGAGGTCGAGCCCGCCCTCGTAGTCGGCGACCGCCAGCTGCTTTCCGTTCGGGGACCAGGCGGCCCGGTTCACCGGATGCTCGCGCTCGACAGAGGCGACATCACGTCCGGTTACAGCATCGGCCACGCCCACCCGCCCGGAGAACGAGCCGTAGGCGACGAGTCCGGGCAACTCGGCGGAGACGGCGACGGTGTTGATCAGGCTGCCGTTGCCCACCGGTACCTCGGTCGCGGTGGCGCCGGGGTGGTTCCAGACGCGGACCGTGCCGTTGTCGCTGCCCGCCACCAGCACCTCGCCGGCGGCCGAGACGTGGTTGACGCCGTGCGTAGACACCGGTGCCTCAAGCGCGATCTCCCGTACTTCGTCGGGCAGGGCACCCGCCGGGATCTCGGGCACGTCGATCACCGCGGGCAGAGCCGAGAACGTACCTGCGATCACGGTCCTGCCGTCCACGGACCAGTCCACCGAGCGGGGCCACAGGTGCGCGCCGTGCCAGCGCACCAGCGGGCGGCAATCGGCGATGTCCCAGAGGGTGATCGTGCTGTCATAGGCTCCGATGACGATCCGGGAGCCGTCCTGGGACCAGGCAACCGACTTCACGGCCGCGGTGTACGGGCCGACCTTGGCGACCAGCTCACCGTCGGTGCGGACGATGTGCACAAAGCCGTCGTCACAGCTTGCGGCGAGGAGAGTTCCGTCGGGGGACCAGCGGCACATCTCGGCGTGACCGGCCTGGGGCAGGTCGCGTAGAAGCGAGCCGTTGGTGTCCCAGAGGCGGATGGTCGCATCCTCGCCGCAACTGGCCAGCACACCCGTGGGGGCGGCGTCGACAGACATGCAGTGGTCGCTATGGAAGATCACACCATCTTGGAGTACGCCGGTGCGAATGTCCCAGATCCGGCCCGTCCCGTCTTGCGAGACCGTGACCAGACGGTTCTCGTCCAGCCATGCCAGTGCGTTGAGATCATCGGGCTGTCGTGCGAGCAACTGGATCTGGCGGCCGGTGGCCACATCCCAGATGCGGCAGGTCTTGTCGGCCGAACCGCTGGCGAGGAGCTGGCCCGAGGGTGAAAACCGCACCCCGTTGACCAGCCGCGAGTGATGGCCGACCCAGAGAGGGGCGGTACCGGAACGGTCCCACAGGGCCACCCGGCCGTCGTACCCGGCGCTGGCGTAGTGGACGCCGTCCGGGCTGAACGCGACGGAGGTCTGGGGGGAGGCGTGAACGGCAGTGCTATTGCTCGGGGACTGCGGGTGGAATACGTCGACTGTCCGCATGATCTTTTCGAACTCCTGACAAAATAGATGGAAGGAATGGAGTGGGATGGGAAAAGAGAAAGCTGGGCCTGGAGCTAATGGGGGGTACCGAGAAGTGCCGCGGCGGCTGCCAGGTCCGCTCCGGCGTTCAGGCCTTCCTCGGTCAGCCTGCGCAGCGGTTCCATGACCCGCTGCAGCAGCGGGAGCCCGACCACCTGGGCCAGGCCTCCCAGCGGGATGGTCTCAACAGCACGCGCACGGACGGCAGGGTTCGGTCCTTGAGAGTCAGCCGGCGCGGAACCCGAGGCGGCGGAAAGGCGCTCCAGGGCAACCCCGTACAGCACGGCGGCTGTCCAGGCCGCCATCGCGTGGTGGATCTGCAGTCCAGCGTTGGCGAGGTCCCGCAACAGCACGGCGGGTGTCGGCTCGCGCCTTGCCAGCTCCTTGACCTGGCTCGGATCGATTCCCAGCGCCTGGGCGCTCTCGTCCCAGTAGGTCTTCACATAACTGCCATCCGGACCCGTGGGGGTGATCCCGTAGACGTGCCCCTTGAAGAAGTGGGGGTAAAAGTCCAGCGCTCCGAGCGTGACCTGGCTCCCTCGACCGCCCGCCGCGTCATCGGCGAAGCAGGGCGAGAGCCGGGGCCCTTGCACGTCGTTGCCCACCAGGCTGTCGCCGCCCTTGTGCTCGACCAGGTTCGGCACAGCGATGAACAGGGGCGTGTCCCGCTCCCGCAGGAACGCGGCCAGCGCCTCGTCGTCCGGGGGCGTGTTCTGGGAGAGCAGCCGCTGTGAATAGTCAGCGAACTCGGCAGCCAGGGAACAGGGCAGTGCCACGGCCAGTGAGGGTGCGTACTCGTCCGGGATAGCCCTGGCCCAGCCGGCACCGTAAAGCGCGGCGAGCCGCACAGCCGACCCGTTCCAGTGATTCCAGTTGCTGTAGAAGGCGATGGGATCGTCGGGGCGACTCTCGATGGCCTCCGCTACCAGACCCAGGAAGCCGTTCGCAGGGAACACGTCGTCCTGAAGTACGAGCCGGTGGCTCGCTTTGCCGTACGGGCCGGCCCAGGCAGACGCTGCGGTGCGCAGGGAGCTCGGTGGCCCGTCCGGATCCGGATCGAGGACGAGCAGTTGGTCGTCGGTGTGCAGTTGGGCTAGCAGGACCTCTGCCTGGTTCCGACGCCGGGGGTGAGCCATAACCCTGATGCTGGGAAATCGGGCCGTCTCGTGGCCGTGGGCACCAGCCGAAGTCTCCGTCATGTCACATCCTTGGTGGATACAGGGGCGCGGCTTTCGTCTTGGCCGCTCCCGGGGTCAGTCGGCTCGTCGCTCCGGTGGGCTGCCGGAGCAGCGTCTGATTGGTCTTGCGCCTCGCCGGGAGCGACCCGGTACGCCGTGACCTGGATTCCGATCGCCGCGAGTAGCGCGATACCGCCGAACGCGGCGCACACCCACAGGGCGCCGCGATCCAGCACGAAACCGGCTAGCAGGGGGATGAAGAGGCCGGAAACGGCCCAGGAGAGCTGGAAGAGCGACATGTACCGGCCGCGGATCGCCACGGGCGCGCTGCTCGCCACCAGGGCGTTGGCCGCGGGCAAGCTGATCATTTCGCCCAGCGTGAAGATCAGCATCACGGGGACGAGCAGTATGATCGCGGTGGTGGCAGGCAACTTGGTCACCAGGTATAGCCCGGTGAAGACCACGACGAAGATCAGTCCGGCCCTCACGATCAGCCGCGGTCGCGGGACATGGGAGACCTTCGCCGTCACTGGCATCTGCGCCAGCATGATGGCGACGCTGTTGATGCCGAGGAAGAAGGCCGGTGCCCAGCCGGGAAGGTCCATGATCTCCACGGCGTAGGCGGGCAGAATCGTCGCTGGCAGCGCCCAGGCGAAGGTGAGGAGCATGAAGGAGAAGCAGAACCCGGTGAACGCGTGGTCCCTGAACGCGGCCCGCCAGCCGAGCTTTTCCTCCGCCTTGCCCATTTTCGGGGCCGGTCGGTCCGTCGAGACCCGTACCCCGGCCAGGAGTACCGCGGCGACGAGCGACGTGACTACGTTCAGGGCCAGCACCAGGTCCGCGGCCCCGCGGCCGAAGGCGATGGTCAGTCCCGAGCTCGCCAAGGCTCCGGTTGCCACGGTGAAGTTCTTGATGGTCCCGACCGCCGCGTAGGTGGCGTCGAGCTTGCGCCCCGATGCCAGGTCCACCACGATCACCGGCCAGCTCGCCCAGTACAGCCGGTCCCCGGCCATCACCAGGAAGGTCGCCACCGCGATCAGCGTCCATTCGGAGGCGAACGGGTAGACGCCGTAGCCCACGGCCGTGACCAGATTGCTGGTCACCAGCACGGCCTTCGGGGAGAACCGGTCGACCAGCCAGCCGGCTAGCAGAGCCATCGGAAGGGCCGCGAGCGTACCGGCGCTGACCGCCGAGCCGATGGCCGAGAAAGACAGTCCGGTGCCGAAGGAGAAATAGAGGAACGCCAGCGGGGCGAATAGGCCCCAGCCGAAGGTGTCGATGAAGACAGAGGAGAAGATGCGGCCGCGCTGCGGAATGCGGGGCAAACCCAGATTGATCATGCTGTGTCCTTCCCGGACTCCGGTCGAACCGTGTGCCATGTGTCACGGCCGGTCGCCAGCTCCCAGACCGCGCGCCAGGCAGAGGTCGACTCAAGGAGCTCGAACGGCAGCAGGAAGACCCACCCCGAGCCCACCCGCAGTACCTCCCACACCGGATCGCGGGAGACGCTACGTATGCGCAGCGCCTCACTGGCGAGCAGCGCGGCGGCGGGAACGCGCAGCGAGCGGTAGCGCACGGCTCCGGCCACCACCGGCAGCACGCTGAGCTGGCCGAGCAGGCTCAGGGTCATCAGCGCTACGGCGGTGCGCGGTCGAGCCGGCAGCGGCGACCCGCGCAGGAAGCGGAATCCGATGTCCAGTTGGCCTCGGATCCATCGAGTGCGCTGGCGCAGCGCGGGCCCGACCACCGATGTGCGTGTCCCATACGAGAAGGAGACGATGCGCCCCATGCGCACACCGGCGGCGGCAGCCCGCACCGCCCACTCGTACAGCTCCTCGACGCCGTCCTCGCAGAGCGGTCCCACTTCGCTCAAAGCCTTGCGGCGAAAGTAGATGGAGCTGCCGAGCAGCATGTGCATGCCCGTGCGGCGGTTGACGTACTCCATAGCGCCGAAGAACGCAGCCGACTGTGCGAGCGTGACACGGTTGACCAGGTCACCGCCCGCCTCGGGTAGTTCGATGGCATCGACGACATCGAGTTGGCGGGCGTCTAGCGCGGCCAAGGCCTGGCGGAGCTGACCCGGGTCAGGGACCGTGTCCGCGTCGTAGACCGCGACGAACGGGTCGTCGACCTCGCGCAGCACATGGTTGAGGGCCTTCGCCTTCGGTGTCATCGAGGGGACTGCCACGACCCGAAGATGGCCGCTGAAGCCCGCCCGCGCCGACGCGGCGACGGTCTCGGCAGCCGCCACGTCCTCGGGTTCCCGGGCGTCGACGAGCCAGCACACGGACAGTCTGTCGTGCGGATAGTCCAGGAACTGGAGCATGCCGGCGGAACGCCGCAGGATCTCGGTTGTCTCCCGGTAGAACGGGATTAGGATCGTGACTGGGGGTAGTTCAGGCCCATCGATCCCGGACTGTTCCTGAGGTGTGAGACGGGCGTTGGGGAGGAGAAATCCAGTCACTGTGTCCCTCTGGTCCATGCGGCGGGCCGGAGTTCGACCCGCAGATCGCTTCCGATCCGGTCCACCGCAGTGATGCGGAGCCGTTGCGCCTCATCGATCGACCCGACTCCCAGTTCTCCGACGGCACTTACGCCCTCGGAGCCAAGCAGTAGCGGTGCGACGTAGGCGACGACACGGTCGGTGAGCCCTGCGCGTACGAAAGTGGAGGCGAGTGCCGGGCCTCCCTCGACCAGCACAGACCGCATTCCCCGTTCGTGCAGCGCCTCGAGTAGGGCGAGGGGTGGAAAGCGCCCGTTTTCGTCCGTCTTCAGACGTAGTACGTTGTCCTCGTCTATACCCGCAACCGCGGTACCGGGATCGGTCACCATGAGCGTCGGGATGACGCCGTCCAGCAGCCGGGAGTCCGGCGGCATCTCGCCGCGGGCGTCCAGTGCCACCCTCAGGGGAGGATGCCCCACGACGCCGTGGCGCAGGTCCAATCGGGGGTTGTCGGCTCGCCAGGTACCCGACCCGACGAGGACGGCGTCGTGCCGGGCGCGCAGTTCATGAGCGTCCGTCCGGGACTCGGCGGAGCTGATCCAGCGGGACGAGCCGTCGGGGGCGGCACTTCGGCCGTCCAGGGTAGTGGCGAACTTCCAGGTGACGAAGGGTCGTCCGGTGCGCACAGCAGTGAGCCACATCTCCAGGACCGTCTCGGCCTCCGCCTGGAGTACACCGCCGACGACCTCGACTCCCGCGTCCCGCAATCGTCGCGCTCCGCCAGCCGCGACCCGGTTCGGGTCCGCCACCGCATAAAGCACCCGCCGGACCCCGGCTTCGAGCAAAGCCCTGGAGCATGGGCCCGTACGCCCCTGATGGTTGCAGGGCTCCAGGGTTACCACGGCGGTGCCGCCGCGCTGCCGCCCGTCCGCCTGCTGCAGCGCGTCGACCTCCGCGTGCGGGGTGCCTGGACCTCGGTGTACGCCGGTTGCGACGATGGTGCCGTCCCCGTCGAGGAGTACACAACCGACCGCCGGGTTCTCACCGGTCGACCCAACCTCCGCCGCAGCGAGTTCCAGAGCTCGGCGCATGGCGTCCAGCTCCCATGGAGCGGCAACGCCCGAGGGGGCCGCCGACGCCTCAGACTTCGAGCGCATGACCGGCCCGTTCGCGCTTGGCCGTCAGGTAGGCGTGGTTGCTCTCGTTGGCAAAGGTTCCCGTGGTGACGACGTCGGATACGGCAACGCCGTTCGAGCGCAACTGAGCGCCCTTCTCCGGGTTGTTGGAGAGGAGTCGAATCTGGGGCACACCCAAGGCCCCCAGCATCTCGGCCGCCACCCGGTAGTCCCGCATGTCGTGACCGAAGTTGAGCACAACGTTCGCTTCGAAGGTGTCCAGACCCCTGTCCTGCAGCAGGTAGGCGTCGAACTTGTTGTACAGCCCGATACCACGGCCCTCCTGCCGCAGATACAGGATGATGCCGCCTTCGTGGGAGCAGATGGCGAGGGCCTCGTGGAGTTGTGGACCGCAGTCACATCGCAGCGAACCGAAAACATCGCCTGTGAGACATTCGGAATGCAGTCTCACCAGCGGATCGCTCCTCTTTTGCCATCCCGGCATAAGAAGGGCGATGTGCTCGCGGCCGTCATGCAGCCCATGAAAACTGACCATGGTAATCGCCCGACGCCCCAGACCGGGAACATCGATAGGGACCTCGACCCTCGCCCTCACCCTAACGGACTCCGTGGGCGCAACGATCACTTCTTCTTTTCCTTCTGTGCGCATACCTGACCACCCTGCAGCTGGAGTTACGAGAAAGAAATGCTGAGCGGAGAGGGGTTCATCCCCATTGCGAGTCATCCGTCTGATCGACAGAGGCGGATATCTCGAACTGCGGATCGTGGGAAATGGACACGATCGATCCGAGCGAAACGAATGCCGCAAGGATAAAAGCCCCGACTACCCCGCGAAGAATATTGGCCTTAAACATCTAGCTGCCTCTTTTGTTTCCGCCATCAGGACCAGGGCGAGTTGTCGTGCTTGCTTTACGAGAGTCTTGCCGCCTCCTCCAATCTGGCGATAGAGGGAACTTGTGACATGATCATGCATTGCAAGAACCAGAAGGATGTGCGAATGTGTATCAAAGCGGACATGTTGAATGAAAATCAGGCATCTGAGATCTGCGAGAGGGGGCTGAACTTCTATGCGCGAATTTTGAAAGAACCTTCAATAAGTCACGACAGCCCTGAGTGCCTGACCCGCCTAGGGCTTCTCCGACGAACAACCGACAACCGACTGGTCGCCATTGAGCCCGGGCTGGCCGCCAGCCGTTTGGTGCGCCCCATGGAGGCGGCCATCGGCCGCCAACAGCACGCCCTAGACTCGGTCCGCGTATCGATCCAGCGTGCCGAGCAGGTCTACCGAGACGCCAGCTACCGCGAGGGGGATATACAGGCGGCCCGTGTCATCAGCGGCGCGGAGATCATCAGCACCACCCTCGCCTCTGCCGTGGAGTCCTGCCAGGAGGAACTCCTCACCGCCCAACCCGGTGGCGGCCGGCCGCAGGAACTCCTAGCGAAGGCCCTCGACAGTGACCTGCCAGCACTCAGGCGCGGGGTGCGGCAGCGCACGATCTATCAACACGCCGTTCGCACCCACGGCTCCACCCTCTTCTACGTTGAGCAAATCTCCGCCGCAGGGGCAGAAGTGCGGACGCTGGACGAGGTATTCGATCGGATCATCGTGTGCGATCGGCGAATCGCCTTCGTGCCGGACCCCGGTGAGCAGCGGAGTCAGACCGCCTTGGCGATAGAGCACCCGGGGCTGATCCGATACCTCGTCAAGATGTTTGAGCACGCCTGGGAACGTGCCACTCCGCTCCAATACTCGCCCGGCGCGCACCGCCCGCCGCTGCTCGCCGACGAAAAGCGTCGGTCGGTTCTGCAGCTCATGGTGAACGGCTATACCGACGAGGCCATCGCCGGGAGGCTCGGCATGAGCGTTAGAACCGTGGCCACCCACGTGCGTAAAGCAACGGAGATCTTCAACAGTCGCAGTCGCGCACAGCTCGCCTATCTCATCGCCAAAGCCGGCTTTCTTGACGATGGGATCGATGCTTGACGCGACCTCAAGGATTTAGGATGCGGCTACTTTCCGATCAACAGATTTACCCGCCGATCTGGGTCCGTCACGCCGCACGTGCGGCCGTCGGAAGCGGATTCCACTGCAGGACCGCACTGCCGAGACAGAGCTGATTCAAAGTCGCGCTGATCATGTGGGGACGCAGGTAGGGCGGCTGTGAGGGCGGGCAGGCCGTGTCGTACGCAACGAAGCTCCGGTTGTTCGGGGTGACCTTGCCAAGTCGCCCTGAGCCTCCGGAGCTTCGATGTGCCGTCAGTTTGCCATGCCTTGTCTGACCAAGTCGCCTACCGCAGTGCAGCGCGTCCTGCCCTCGACGGTGAGCCGGCTGAGTGTTCTGGCTGATCCCCGGGTCGGCGCGGGCATCGGCACTCGCTGGTATCGGTGCTTCTGGCGACCTGCTGCGCGGTGCTGTCCGGTGCCCGCTCCTGTGCGGCTGTCGGTGAGTGCACCGCAGGAGGCTCTAGCCCGGCTCGGGGTCACGCCGGTCGGACCGCTGGGTGTGCGCCGGGCTCCGTCCGCCTCCACCATCCGGCGGGCGCTGATGCTGGTCTGCCCGGGAGCCTTGGCCGACCTGCTGGGACGTGATCCGGCTGGCGCGAAAAGTCTGCCGGTAGACGGAAAGATCGCCTGGGGTTCGCGCACCCGTACCGCTGCGGCGGCCCACCTCCTGTCCACGGTCCGGCCCGGCGGACACGCCGTCGCCCAGCTTCGCGTGCCCGGTGAGACCACCGCGTTCCTGGCCCCGTTCAACTTGACCGGAGTCGCCGTGACCGCGGCGCCCTGCGCCCCTGCCGACACCGCCCGAAGTGGCTGGTAGAGACCAAGAGCGCGCTACCTGCTGGTCGTCGAACGCATCCAGCCCGCCCTCCAAGCCGCCCTGCATTTCGCTGCAGTGGAAACAGGTCACCGCCCGCCGCTTGGATCGCAGACACGGTCACAGACGCCGGGAGACCCGCTCGGTGCGAGCGCTAACCGTCACCGGCCTCGGCCTCGACTTCCCCCACGTCGTGCAGGCCGCGAAGATCGTGCGCCGCTGGACCTGCATGAAGACTGGCAAGCTCACCCGCGAGACGATCTACACCCGCACCGACCGGCCCTCCCCGACCGCGTCCCGGCAGCTCATTGCACGGATCGCCCGCTCCCAGTGGGAGATCGAGGCCGTGCATCGCGTGAGCGACACCGTCTTCGCCGAGGACGCCTCGAAGATCCGCACCAGCCACGGACCCGCCGGCATGGCACCCTGCGCAACTTCACCATCGCGCCCTGCGGACCACCGGCAGCACTAAGGGCTTGCCGGGAAACAAGTCGTGGCTTCCAGCTGTGGGGCTCGTTGGTCTGGTATGGGGAGACCGGAGGGGATCGAGGCCGTTCTGGCGGCGAAGTTCCAGGTGTTGTTGCCGCATCTGGACGAGCGTCAGCGTCGGCTGGCCATAGGGCGGAAGCATTGTCGCTGGGGCATGGCGGCATCAGGATCGTCGCCGCTGCAGCCGGGGTCCGGGAGGCCACGGTCTCGCGTGGGGCGGCTGACTGGACTCCGGTCAGGCCCCGTTGGGGCGGGTGCGCCATCCCGGCGGAGGGCGGAAGAAGGCGGCCGAGATGGACTCTGGGCTGCGGCCGGCACTGCTGGGCTGGTCGAGCCCGACGAGCGGGGCGACCCGATGTCGCCGCTGCGCTGGACGACGAAGTCGACCCGGAAGCTGGCGGCGGAGCTCACCCGCCAGGGGCACCGAGTCTCCGCCGACACCGTCGCCGGCCTGCTGCGGGAGGAAGGCTTCAGCCTGCAGGCCAAAGCCAAGACCATCGAAGGTGCCCAGCACCCCGACAGGGATGCCCAGTTCCGCTACCTCAAAGAGCAGGCACGAGATCACAGGGACGCCGGTGACCCGGTGATCAGCGTGGACAGCCAGAAGGAGCTGATCGGCGACTACAGGAACGCCGGGCACGAATGGCAGCCCGCAGGACAGCCCCTGAGGGTCAAGACGCACGACTTCCCCGGCCAGGCCGAGAAGGCAATTCCCTACGGAATCTACGACATGACGGCGAACACCGGCTGGGTCAGCATCGGCACCGATCACGACACGGCGGCGTTCGCCGTCGCCTCGATCCGACGCTGGTGGCAGGCGGTCGGCCGGCACGACTACCCCGGCGCCCGCCGGCTGCTGATCACCGCTTACGGTGGCGGCTCCAACGGCTACCGCACCCGGGGCTGGAAGACCCAGCTCGCCGACCTCGCCGCCGAGACCGGCCTTGAAATCACGGTGTGTCACCTGCCGCCCGGCACCTCGAAGTGGAACAAGATCGAGCACCGGCTGTTCTCCCACATCACCATGAACTGGCGAGGCAGGCCCCTGACCAGCCACGAAGTCATGCTCCAGACCATCGCCGCGACCACCAGCCGCACCGGCCTCACCGTCCAGGCCGAACTCGACAGCGGTGAGTACCCCACCGGCATCCGCGTCAACGACGACGAGATAGCCGCCCTGCCCATCACCCGCCACCGCTTCCACCGCGACTGGAACTACACCCTCCACCCCCAGCGCCCGAGGGACACGGCGACCACCACCAGCACACGGGACGAGGCCCTGGCGGACAGACCGGCCCGCCCCACGCGGCGTTCGCTACAGGACCCGGAACAGACCGGGATGACCCGCCGGCAGCTCAACGAACTCATCGACGTGCTGACTCCAGCGATCAAGATTCAACGCGAGCAAGTGCTCCGCACCCGCAGAGGCCACGAACGCCTGGTGGCCCCTGGCACAGGAGCCAAACCCCAACTCACCTCAGCCGACCGGGTCCTGGCCACCGTGCTCCACCTGCGAAAACTCGCGACCATGGACCTCCTGGGCCAGCTCTTCAACACCACCGCCATGACCATCAGCCGCGCAGCGAAAGACGTCCGCCCGCTCCTGGAAGCCCACGGAGTTCACATCCCTGCCTCGACCGCCCGCTTCCACACACCGACTGACATCGCGAAATTCCTCCACCTCGACAAAAACAAGATCAAACCGACGTGTTGATTCCCGGCAAGCCCTAAGAGCTCGTAACACGATCATGATCGGACCTTCTTGAGGCGTCTCCAGCAGATCAGGCTGCAGGCGAGGGAGGCGAAGGCGTCGTGGAGTTCGGTGCGGCGCTCCCGGCGCACGGCGAGGCTCTTGAAGTGGTGAAGCAGGGCGAGGGTCTGCTCGACGACGTAGCGGAGCTTGCCGATGCCCTTGATGTTCGGCGACCCCTTGCGGGTGATGACGGACAGGATTCGCCGGTTCCGCAGCTCGTCACGGTGGGCGTTGGAGTCGTAGCCCTTGTCGCCGAGCAGGGCGTCGGGCCGACGACGAGGCCGGCCGGGACGTCCAGCGAGGGCGGGATGCCGTCGACCAGGCGCGGCTCTGGGTCGGGTCGTTGACGTTGGCCACGGTCGTGATGACCTTTACCGGGGTGCCGCGTCCGTCGCAGATCAGATGGTGCTTGCTGCCCGTCTTCCGCCGGTCGACCGGCGACGGATCGGTGTCGGGTCGCCTTATTTCGCGCGGACGTGCGAACCGTCCACGCACTCCCGTGACCAGTCGAGTTCACCCGCCGCGTTCCACTCCGCGAGCAGTCCCCGGTGCAACCGGTCGAAAGACCCGGCCTTCTGCCACCGGTCCCCACGGCGCCAGCACGTCTGCCTCGAGCCGAAGCCCAGCTCCAGCAGCAGGAGCTGCCATGCCATGTCGTTGAAGAGATCAAACTGGATGCCCTGCAGAAGCAGCCGGTCCGGCACGGGCTGCGGCCCTGGCGACCGCTCCGGCCACGGCGGCAGCAACGGCTTGATCAACGCTCACAACTCATCGTCCACGGTCGAGAACACGCCATCACGAACGGCCCAATCATCACACCAGTCACGGCCAACCAGGACGTTTCAGCAAGATCGAATTACGAGCTCTTGAGGCGTATACGCCGTCACCAGCCCGAACGCCGAGCAGGCACCCCGCCCATCTCGCTTTCTTGATCCGCGGCCGCTGGTCGATCGAAGCACTGAACCACGTCGGGGGTTTCACTTTCGCCGAGGACGCTCATAGCTCCGGACAGGCAACGCGTTCCGCGCCACGGCCACCTGCCGCAACATCACCATCGATAGCCCACCCGCCTTGCCAGCCTCTACGGCAGCGCCGTCGCCCATAGGAGAAACGCACGCAAGGCCACAAGACCGCTGCACATCCCTCTCAGGCAGCACTAGGCCAGCAGCCGCTCCGAACTCGCCGTTTCTTCACCGGACACAGCGCCAGCCACACTTGTTCGTTTCTGATCGATATTGACACCCCGAGACGCTCCTTCTAGGGTCGACTCAAGATCATCGAATACGCGGCCGAGTAGTCGCACTTGGGGGTTTTGTGAATAGCTGCGGTGGGTCTCAGGACAGTGCGGCCACAGTTGCTGAAGATTCGGTCCCGCTTCTACCCATAAGCCTCGATCAGGCGCATTCGCCACAAAAGGTTATGGCACACGGAGACCTGCTGCGGCGGTTCGTGGCGGGAGAAGAGTTCAAACCGATCCACATGCGCATCGGCATCATGGGCGCCTGCAACATGCGATGCAACTTCTGCAACTTCCACTCCCCCAACGAGGAGCAGTTCTACGATCTGTTTTCGTTCAAGGACTCTATCGCGACCGACAAGGCCGTCACGCTGATGCGGGAGTTCGCGGCAAACGACGGACGCGCCGTGACCTTCTGTGGCAGTGGCGAGTGCACCATCCATCCCGGGTACGCGCAGATCAGCCATGCCGGCCACGAGGCTGGGCTACGTATCGGACTGATCACCAACGGGTCCAGGCTCGGTCGCCCGGTCATTGCCGAGACCGTCGCGGCCACCCACACCTGGGTGCGCATCGGCCTGAACGCAGGTACCGAAGCCACGTTCAACGCGATCACCCGGGACCGGGAACAGACCTTCGCGTCCTTCATAGGGGCCGTGGGACGGCTGCGCGAGACCGCAGTGGCACCAGACTTCCGCATCGGTTTCAACTTCGTGATCACTCAGCAAAACTACCGGGAGATACTCGCCGCGGCCCACATAGGTTTGGAGTCCGGAGCGCACTACGTACGCTTCGAGCCAGAGTTCTACAGCGCCCTCGGCCACGAGACCATCGAGGCGGTGATGCCGGAGATCGCCGAGTCCCTGCGGGAAGCGGCAGCGCTGTCCACCGACGCATACGAGGTCTCGGTTCCCAAACTCGACAGGGGGCCGATGGACCAAGTCGATAACATCGAAGGGGACTTCGAGCGGTGCCACTACAGCCGATTCGTCACAGCGGTCGGCGCCGACGGCAATCTATACCCGTGCCCGCAGGTCCACCTCAACAGCCGCTACCTGATTGGCAATGTGCTCGACCAAGGCTACGCGGAGGTACTGGAGGGCGGTCCGCGCGCCGAGTGGGAGGTCGCCAATCCTCGCCGTACTGACCTCTGCAAGTCGTGCTTCTACCGGCCGCAGAACGAGCTGCTGGAGCACCTCCAGCGCGGCCAGATTCAGCTGGACCAGGCGTTGGACTCCTACGCCGTGGAGGTTCCCAGCACCCTGCACGCAGACTTTGTATGACCTGACGTCACAAGCCTGTAGTCCAGGACCTTCTCCACTCACTCTCACGAAACCGGTCCGACCATCACCATGCAGATCAGCTCCTTGCGCCGGCTCCTCAACCCCGTGCCAATGCTGCGCGAAACATCCGACTCGGCCGTGCGCACCGCGCGGCCCGGCCTGCTCCGTTCCAAGGTGGAGCGCCTGGCACGGGTCGAGCGTGCGCACTCCGACGTCAGCAGGACCACCTCCACCGTCATAGTGCGCGACGGATTGCGGCGTGAGCAGATGATCCTTACCTCCCCGGCACGCGCTGAGTTCCGGGCTGTTCTGCTCTCGCCCGAGGGTGCCGCCCGAGGCCCTGGGATCCTGGTACTCGGAGGGAGGAACGCCGAGCTGGGACAGCTCACCGGCGAGGTGGCTCCCGACCACCCGGACCGCAATGCCGCCGAGCACCTAGCGCGAGCCGGCTTCACCACCCTGGCCTTCGAGTACGGCATCGGCGGGCTCGACCCTCAACGGCTCGCGGGTCGCGACGAAGGCGTCTTGCTCGCCCATGCCTTCGCACTCACCGGCCGCTCCCTGCTGGGCGCCCTGGTGGGCGACGCACTCGGAGCCCTGGCCGTGCTTCGCAACCATCCGCTGGTCGACGCGAACCGCATCGGGCTGTTCGGCCATAGCCTGGGCGCGGCTGTCGCTCTGCACACCGCGCTGCTGAGCCAGCAGTCCCTCCCTGTCTGCGCCGCCAGCCACCTCGGCACCTATTCAGCCCTTTACGCACGGCTATTCACCGGCTTCGAGGGCGCAGTGCTGCCCGGTATTCTCGAACACGCCGACCTCCCCGACCTATACACAGCCCTGGCCCCAGCTCCCCTCCAGCTCCAGTACGGAACGTCCGACCCCTACTTGGAAACGGCCGATGCCCGCGCCGCAGCAGAATCGATCCGTCAGGGATATGACAGAGTAGGCGGCTCGAAGCCCGACATCCTCGAACTCCCCATGGGGCACGGCACTCATGTGGGCCACGTGGTGAAGTTCTTCGAACGGGAGCTGGCCGAGGCCCAGGCGCAACCCGCCGTCGTGCCTGCCCAGCGAATCCGCTTCGATGTCGCCGACCGGCGCACCGTGCTGGAGCACGTCGACAGTGCACTCGCCTCCGGTGTCCTCACTCAGGGCCCGTTGGCCGCCCGCTTCGAAGAGCTGTGCCGTACCTGGACCGGCACTCCGGGCGTCGCCGTCGCGTCCGGTTCCGCCGCTCTGGAGATCGCCCTGCGGACCATTGGCGTAGCGGGACGCACCGTCCTCGTCCCCGTCAACACGTTTTTCGCGACCGCGGCCGCGGCCGTGCGTGCCGGGGGGCGGGCCCGTTTTGTCGACGTGGAGCTTGACGGACTCGGCATGGACCCGGAAGCCCTGCGGACCGCTCTCGGCGAGTACCGGGACACGGCTGCCGTGGTCCATGTGCACATCGGTGGGATCGTCTCCCCGGCGCTCAGCGGAGTACTGGCCGAGTGCGCCGAGCGCGGCATACCCGTCCTCGAAGACGCCGCACACGCCTTCGGCAGCACCCTGGGTGACCGCCCGGCGGGCAGCCTAGGGCGGTTCGGTGCATTCTCGTTCTTTCCGACGAAAGTTGCGGTCAGCGGCGAGGGCGGGCTGCTCACCTCCTCGGCTCCCGAGGATCTGGAACACGTACGACGCTGGCGGGACCACGGCAAGAGCGCCGCAGGATCCACCCTGCACGACCGGCCGGGCAGCAACTGGCGGCTGAGCGAGCTGCACGCCGCCGTCGGCACCGTGGACCTTGAACGCTTCGCCGGCACTCTGGCCCTCCGGCACTCACTCGCCGCGCATTACAACACCCTGCTCGACGGAGTCACCTTCCTGCGGGCGCACGCGGTGCCGGCAGGCACACAGACCAACTACTACAAGTACATTGCGTACCTGGATGGCTCCGTTGACCGTGACCGACTGAAGAAGCGGCTGCGGGAGCGACACGGCGTCCAGCTCGCGGGGGAAGTCTACGATCGACTCCTCTGCGACCACCCGTACTTCCTTAATGACACTGGCCAGAAGGGAGCGCAGACCCATCCCCGGGGCAGGTGGTTCGCCCGCCACCACATCGCTCTGCCCCTGTACCCGTCCCTCACCCATAGCGAGCAGATACGGGTGGTCTCGGCACTCCGTAGCGAGCTGTCGTGACGCGCCTCCTCCACGCTTTCCGCCGAGGCTGCTGGCATCCCTCGCTCGACACAGCGGCCCTCCCCGGTCTGACGGGGACGCACCTCGCACTCGTTCCAGAGATCGTGGTCGCGTCCGACCGCCGCTGGTGGGACCGCACGGCCCCCGGCCTGCCGCCCGCACCGGCCGAACGGCGCCGGCTGCTCCTGGATGCGCTGGACCTGTTCGAGCATGGTGCCCTCGATATCGGGGGGCTCGGCCCGCAGAGTGGCGACGACTTCCGCAACGCCCTGTGGGAAACGGCCGGGATCCCCGGGCCACTGGTCGACCGCTGGTGTGGGATGCTCCGGTCGTCCCTTAGAGCACGCCCCGAACCGCTGCCGGACACGGCCTTGGCACTCGTTTCGCTGCCGGGTAACACCTTCACCTGCCTGGAGACGGTGCTGGATCAGATCGAGCGCTCGGCAGCTGTGTGGGTTCGTCCCAGCCGACGGGAACCGCTCTCCGCAGCGCGGTTTGTCACGGCCCTGCTGACAGCGGGATGGCCGCCGGAGCGGATCTCCCTCTACCCCACTGGGCAGCAGGTGCTCACCGGCCTGATCAGACTCACCGATCGGCACGTGGTTTTCGGCGGCTCCTCACTCGCTGCATCGGTCCGCGTGTCCGCCGACCTCACCCTGCACGGCCCGGGCCGGGGCTGCGCACTGCTGCCCGACAGGATAGGGACCTCGGAGGCGGTCGACTGGCTCCTGCCGCTGATCGCAGCAGACTCCGGGCGGTTCTGCAGCAACGTCCGCACTGTCGTCCACGCAGGTCCGGCCGAGCCGTTGGCCACCGCCCTGGCAGCGGAGCTCGATGCGATCAGTCCTCATCCCTCGCTTTCTGGGTGGCCGTTGACTGCCTTCCGTGAGCCGGGAGCGGCCGCACGGGCGGCCCGCTCCGTGGCGGACCTGATGCGCCCGGGCGACCGGCTGCTCACTCGGAGGCCCCCGGTCGTGGAGACAGTGGGAGGCGACACCTACGTCAGTCCGCACCTAGTGCTGATCGGCGATGGACTGCACGAGCCGCAGGAGCATCCGCTGCTCGGCCACGAGGTCCCGTTCCCGTTCGCCGCCATGGTACGTGCCACCGGACCGGCCGCCACGGCGATCGCCGACCGGTCCCTCTTCGTGTACCGCCCGCTGCCCGAAGCGGCAGCACAGAAGGGAACCCCATGACGTCCTTGCCGAGCACCCTGCCGGACCCCGCCTCGGCCTACCCGGCCATGCGCGAACACGTCCCAGAACTCGCCGTCGATCTCGATACCTGGACGCGACGCATGATGCGGTGGCACTTCTCGCCGCAGACGGGATCCCCGTTCTGGGTCTCTCGCGGTGGCTCTCTCGGTTTCGACCCAGAGAAGGACGTCGACGGCTTCGCGGCTCTGGAGCTCTTCGGCCTCTTTGACAAGACCGAACTCCGCGCCGCGCACGCCCGGGACTTGCGTCCGCGCGGCTACCGCGACCGCCCCTTCCGGATCTTCGAGACCGGCGGGACGACCGGTGCCCCCTGCCGGATCGTCAACGTCACCCGACTCGCGTACGACGTGAAAGTCTACCGCCTCATGCTTGAGGCACGCGGCCTGGCGGGCGGCGATGTCCTGGCGATGACCCCGATGGGCCCGCACGCCTACGGACACTTCGTGGAAGCCCTCGCGGACTCCTGGAACGGCGCGGTGCACGCAATCGACTTCGACCCGCGCTGGGTCAAGGCGGTGCTGCGGTCGGGTGGCGAGGCGGACAAGTACACAGACCATCTGCTCGCCCAGACGATGCCACTACTGGCCAGCGAACGACCCGAACTCCTCTTCACCACGCCCCGTTTGCTTGTCGAGCTCGCCATGCGGCTGCCCGAACCCCTGCACACGTACGGTGTCCGCGCCGTCTGTACCGGTGGCACCTCCTGCACCCCGGCCGAGGCACAGTTCCTGCGTGAGGAACACCTCGTGGGAGTGCAGTGGATCGACACCTACGGCAACACGCTCGTCGGCCACGCACTGCAGGCCGACGCGGTGCCGGGTGGCCCCCCTCTGCCGCACGGCAGTACGCACTCCTACCACCTGCCTCCGCCCTTCGCGGTGATGACCGTCGTCGACCCGCACGACCCGTGGCGAGAGCTACCCGTGGGGGAGCGCGGTCGGGTTCGGGTCACCACGCTCCTGGAAGACCTGTTCATTCCCAACCTGCTGGAGCGGGACAGCGCCGTCAGGACAGGGCCGCACCCCTGGTTCCCCTGGGACGGCGTGGCGGGGGTGCGGCCGTTCGAAGAGGCCGGAAGCCATGAGGAGGAAGCCGTCGAGGGCGTGTACTGACCGACCTCCCACGTGCCCGCCCACCCGCGCCGAAGGACACCCTCATGCCGGAATCAACGCTGCACTCCAACGGTGTACCCATAGTCTTCTCGCCGGACCTGTTCGGTCCGCTGCGGGCCAGTGAGGGTCTTCTCGACGACCCGCAGGCATTGTGCGAACGTCTGCGCACTGACGGGTATCTGTACCTGCCGGGTGTGCTGGACCGGGCCGAGGTGCTGCGCCTGCGCGGCGCATACTTCTCGCTCTTCCCTGACGGCTACCTGGCTGACGGCGCCCGTCCCGAGGCCGGTGTCTTCTCTGGCTGTGTCCCTGCGGGGCTCCCGGAGTACGGCATCGCGGGACACCCGGCGCACACCTTCGTTCGGTCGGCCGCCTTCCAGCGGTTCGTGGACGACCCGCTGCTCGCCGGCCTCGCCGAGACGCTGCTCGGCGGAAGCGCCTGGATGCTGCCCCGCCGGATCTTGCGCCACTTCCACCGCGGCTCCGGCCGCGCCTCCCGGGCCCATGTGGACCTCGACTACATGAACGCCACTTCCCGGTCGCCCCGGGTGGTCACCATGTGGATTCCGGTGGGCGACTGCCCGCCGCGCACCGGCTCACTGGTCTACCTAGAGGGCTCCCACACGCTCGAGCCCGAGGAGTACGCACCACTGCGCGACACTGTGGACCGCCCCGGCGACCGGCGGCCGATCTCCCACGACCTGGAGCTGACCGCCCGCCACTTGGGCCGGCGCTGGCTGTGGGCCGACTTCGCCGCCGGGGATCTCATGGTGCACGTCCCGCAGATCGTCCACGCCTCGCTTGACACCACCACCGACGCCATGCGTCTGTCCGCTGATATCAGATTCGTCCGCTTCGACGACGTGCCCGACCCGCGCTGGCTCGCACCTTGGTCTGCGGACGATGGAGCATGAACCCGACCCCAGCCGATCGGAGCACCCCTGTGTCCAATAGACCCGAGTCGACCGTTCCTCGGCTCGCGACCCGCCTCACCGCCTACACGGTGTTGGCCCATGACCCGGCCGTGCCGGGCATCGCTGCCGACTACTGGGCCAAGAGCGAGGACCACTACCGAACGGTCGACTGTGCACTCGCCGCCTTTGTGGCCGACGCACCGGCCCCGGAGCGCGCCTACCGGGACGTTGTCACCGACCCCACGCATGCGGCGTCGCAGCACGCACTGCGGGACCACCTCATCGGAGCGCTGGGCGAACGCCCCGCGCAGCGAGCAGTGTTGGCGGCGGCGGTCGCCGAGGCCGACCGGCACATCTGGATCGACTACCACCTCGGCGCCGATTACACCGCGCAGGAACCTCCCACTGCATCGGCGACGTTCCGCCCCCGACCGCAGTCAGGGTCCACCGATGTCCATGTGGTGATCCCCTTCCGGGACCGGTCCGGCGGTCTGCGGACCCGCAATCTGTTGGCCTGCCTGCGGGCTCTCGCCGATCAGGAAGGCGGCCCCGACCATCGGGTCACGGTCGTGGAGACCGACAGCGAGCCGCGCACCCGACGGGCGCTGGAAGGCATAGTCGACCGCTACGTCTTCGCGCGCAAGGATGGCCTGTTCAACAAGTCGTGGGCGGTCAACGTCGGCGTCGTCGAAGCGACCGGGGACGCCGCGTACGTATGCGTCCTGGACGCGGACATCCTCGTCGACCGCCACTTCGTTGCCCGCAATACTGCACGGCTGCGCGACGGCGAACACGGCGCCCACCTGCCGTTCCGCTGGTCACTCTCGCTCGACGGCCCCTCCACCCTGCACGCCATCGGCTTGCGCAATGACCGGGGCGCCGCTAACGTGCCCGACTCGGTGCTGCGTGGCCTGCTACTGCGGGAGCCGCCGGGCGGCTGTGTGTGGCTGCGCACCGACGTCTTTCACACGGTTGGGGGATTCGACGAGCGGTACGAGGGATGGGGCGGCGAAGACGACGACGTGGTCGCCCGACTGGCCGCTGCCGCGCCCCTGGAGCGCTACGAGGACGCGCTGCTGCACCTGGATCATCCCCGGCCGGAGATGACGCGGGACGACGGGCTGCCCTTCAACGCGCATATCGAGCCGCAGAGCTGGACACAGGAGCACGGCTACGGCGAGCGGGACAAGTTCACGGCGGCCACGGCCTGACCGGTGCCCCGCCCAGGGCATCGGAACGGTTCGCCGCCACGATGACGTCGTCGACGAGAACGGCCTCGGCAACTGGGCACACCGGTGGCCGCTCGTCGGCAACCGCCGTGACGAAATCGGCGACGAGCGGCAGATGGGGGTTGGCGTCCGGCGGACGCAGGATCCGCCGGACGCCACCGGGACCCGTGGCCCGCAACTCCCCAGAGTCCAGCTGGTTCAGGACCAGGGAACGGCCGCCACCGTGGAACGACAGGACATCCACCGGCGGTCCGTCCCTCCACTCCACCGAGCAGTGCGCGCGCACTCCTGTGGCCCAGACCAGCTCCACGGTGGCGACGCGCTCGGCGCCCCCAGCGAAGCGCCGGTCCAGCCGGGCACTCACTTCAACGGGCGGCCCGAACAGCATCAGCAGCAGGTCCAGACGGTGGCTACCCGCGTCGGCGAGCACTCCGCCGCCCGAAACGGTCCAGTCAGTGCGCCATCGCATCGGGTGGCCGGGTCCCGGATTGAAGGCGCACCGGAATCGCAATTCCACCCGCTCGGGCGACCACCCGGTCAGCTCGCGGCGGATCTCCCGCACGATGGGGGCCAGCCTGCGGTAGTACGCGACGCCCGCGCACGCCCGCTCCGTGGCAAGCGCGGAGCCGCCAGGGCGCAGGGATCCGGCCAGTGGCTTCTCGATGAGCACGGGCAGACCGGCGTCCAGCGCTGCGGCGGCCAGCGGCACATGGCGAGCGACGGGCGTGGCGACGTACACCGCGTCCGTGTCCGTCAGCAGGTCCAGGGGATCACTGCTGGAAGCGGTGATCCCCCACTGCTCTGCGGCCGTCGCTGTGCGCTTGGTATCTCGCCCATACAGGAACACCGGGTCCTGACCCAGTGCGCGCAGCGCGGGCAGCACCCGCCGGGACACGACGTCGCCGTGCCCGGCGATGCCCCACCTCACGGAACGATCGCTACCTTGAGCGTCTCGTGCGGAGGGCCGTCGTACGGCGCCTCCTCGGCGTCCGGATACAGCGTACGGCTGGCCGACAGCCGCTCCATCGCCTTGGGTAGGTCCTCAAGAGCATAGGTGTGCGTCAGAATCTCCGACAGAAACAGCTCCTTGGCATGAACCAGCCGCTCGGCGATGGCGAGGGCCTCCACCCGGGCGGCGTCGAGGGGTTCGGCGGAGCTGTGCACACGCAGCCCCTTGCGCTCCCAGGTGACCAGGTCGACGGTGACGTGCGTATCCACATGGTGGGTACCGAGCATCACCACGAGCCCGTTCTGCCGTACGAGATCTACGCAGGCGTTGAGAGTCGTCGGCGTGCCCACCGCATCGATAGCCACATCGAAATCGGCCCCCACGTCCAGCAGTCCGGCGCGGCTACCGTCGACACGGCGGGTGGTGTCAGCGCCGAGGAGGGCCGACCGTTCTAGCCGCCAGACGTCCAGGTCGACCGCGGTGATGTGGGAAGCTCCGCGCAGCGCCGCCACACGCAGCGCCATCAGACCGACCGGTCCCTGACCGACGACCGCGACCCGGTCGCCGAGCCGCACACCGCGGGTTGCGTGCACGGCCAAGGGCAGCAGCTGCAGAATCGCGCCCTGCTCGAAGGGCGCATCGTCCGGAAGCAGACCCACGGATATCTCTCGGGCCAGCGCGAAGTCGGCGTACCCGGAGGTCAGCGGGGTGCGGACGAAGACACGTTGGCCCAGCGCCACCCGGGTCACACCGGCGCCGACCGCCTCGACCACACCGGCGATCTCATGGCCGAAGCAGCCCTGAGCACAATGGTCGCGCTGCCCGTAGTAGTGGTAGTACGCCAGGTCGCTCCGGTTGCAGACCGTGCAGGCACGCACCCGCACCAATACCTCCAGCGGGCCCGGCACCGGCACCGGGGCGTTGGTGGCCAGGCGGATGTCGCGCCTGCCGACGAGCTCATACCGTCGCATGATTCTTCTTCTCCTCCGTATGGGGCATCGCGATCCTACGGGCGATCAGAACGGCCACGGTGGCGAGCACGAGGGCGGTGGCGAAGACCAAGACGAAGGCAGTCGCATCCTGCCCTTCGCGTACGTGCGCCGCGTTGAACAGCGCACCGCACAGAGCCATGAGCAGCACGCTGGACAGACTGTCGGACAACTGAAGCGAGGCCGAATTCCGTCCCTGTTGGTCGATGGGTGAGTAATCGAGCGTGAGAACGCCGA
Source organism: Streptomyces sp. NPDC058576 (assembly GCF_042718715.1). Lineage (NCBI taxonomy): Bacteria > Bacillati > Actinomycetota > Actinomycetes > Kitasatosporales > Streptomycetaceae > Streptomyces > Streptomyces sp. NPDC058576. Next base: position 149,878 of record NZ_JBHXPF010000010.1, read on the forward strand.
CGCCAGGCAGCAGCAGCCCCATGCCGAAACCGGCGACCAGGAGCCCGACGGCAACGGTCACGGCGGGCATTCCCCGCAGCGCCCCGCTCACGGTCACGGCCGCACCGGCCGCGTGGATCAGCGCACCGGCCAGAACAACCCGTTCCCTCGGCCAGGACAGGTTGGGGTGCGCCTGCAGCCAGGAGGCGGCGAACCAGGTGAACGCCGCCCCGGTGAGGGACATACCGGCGGCCCCCGGCGAGAACTGCCGTTCGTTCACCAGCATCAGCGGAATGTAGGTCTCGATGGTGAAGTACGCACCGGCCGAGACGCCGCGTAGCAGTACCAGAGACGGGATGCCGTGGCCCGCCAAGAGGGTGCCCGCGGGCAGCAGCGGGCGCAGCCAGACGACCAGCAGGACCAGCCCGACAGCCACCGCAACCAGCCGGTGCGCACCCGACTGTGCCCCGGCGTACTGCAACAGCCCTGCCCCGAGAGCGACTGCCAGTGCGGGCAGGGCCCGCAGCCCGCTTGGCCGGCTGCCGTCCTCGTCGCCGTTCGGCTGCAGGCACCTCAGCTGGCCGGCGAGCAGCGCCAGGGAAGCCAACCCCAGGGCCGCGATGCCGTAGAACACCCAGTGCCACGAGAGGCGATGCGTCACAGCACCGGCAATCGGCGGACCCACCATGGAAGGAACGATCCAGCACGCGGTGATCAGCGAAAACATCCTCGGCCGCAGCGCGGACGGGTAGGTGCGCCCCACGACCACATACAGCGCCACGGTGACCGCTCCACCACCAAAGCCCTGGACGTAGCGCCCCAACAGAAACGGCACGATGGCGTCGGCGAGGCCGGACACCAGCGCACCGCCAGAGAAGAGCACCAGCCCGGCACAGAGCGCGGGTGCGGGCGTCCTGCGGTCGGACCAGCCCCCCGCAAGCACCGTCCCCACGATGCCAGTCGTGAGAAACCCGCCGAACGCTAGGGAGTACAGGCCGAGTCCATCCAGATCCTGGATAGCTATCGGCATCACTGTACTCAGCGCGAGGCCCGCGAATGCGACCAGGATGAAGGTGCTGCTTATCGCCAACGTACGGGCTCTGTAGAGGCGGGAGAACACCCCTGGCGTCCCGGTGGCGGCATGCATGGTCAACCCCTGTCGCCTGAAGTAAAGCACCGGGAGGCTTACACAGGCCTCCGGCGGAGTCAACCCGCCTTTCGGCGCGACGCGAGATATCGGCCCCTACCAGGAGAAGAGTCCACAGGAGGTGAACGCCTGCGGGTCAGTCGCTGCTTCGACTGATGATCACCTTGACACTCTGGATTGGTATAGGCCAACATCCCTTTCATCCTGCGCCGTCGAGCATGCTTTCCCAACGGCGCGCATCGTGCCCGAGCTTGAGGACCTTCATGGTAGAGAACAACCACCCGGAACTCATGAGGCTGGCCAACTCCGTGCTTCAGCCGGGCTTCGTTGGAACCACTGCCCCGGACTGGCTGCTTCGCAGGATCGGCGACGGCCTCGGTTCCGTCGTCCTGTTCGGACGCAACATTGAAACCCCCGAACAGGTCGGCGCGCTCACTGCTTCGCTGCGCGCCGAGAACCCCGACCTCATTGTCGCCATCGACGAGGAAGCGGGCGACGTCACTCGCCTCGAAGCGCGTAACGGGTCCTCCTGGCCCGGCAACCTCGCCCTGGGCGTCGTCGACGACATCGACCTCACCGAACAGGTCGCCCGCGACATCGGCCGCGCGTTGCGCGAAGTCGGGGTCTCACTGAACTACGCGCCCAGCGCCGATGTGAACTCCAACCCGATGAACCCGGTGATCGGCGTCCGCTCCTTCGGCTCGCGCACCGACGTCGTCTCCCGCCACACCGCTGCCTGGATTCGAGGCCTTCAGTCCGCCGGCGTCGCCGCCTGCGCCAAGCACTTCCCCGGCCACGGCGACACGGACATCGACTCGCACTACGCTCTGCCGCAGGCGAAAGCAGACGCTTCCGCGATCGCCCTTACCGCCCTGCCGCCGTTTATCGCGGCCATGGAAGCGGGCGTACGCACGGTCATGACTGCGCACATGCTCACCCCGGCGTACGACGGGCACCTGCCGGCAACACTGAGCCCTCGGATAATCAACGACTTGCTCCGTAACGACCTCGGCTTCACCGGCCTTGTCGTGACAGATGGCATCGAGATGGGCGCCGTCTCCGCCCGCTACGGGATAACCGGCGCGACCGTCTCGGCAGTGGCCGGAGGCTGTGACGCGGTGTGCGTCGGCGGCGAGAGCGCCGAGGAGTCCACAACCGTCGAACTCACAGACGCGCTCGTGCGCGCCGTCCTCGACGGAACCCTACCCGAGCAGCGTCTGGCCGAAGCGGCCGCTCGTGTGCACGAGTTCGCCGCCTGGTCCGCCAAACTGGCTCGCGACTTCACGCCCGACGAGCAGAGCGTCGACATCGGTCTCGTGGCAGCCAGGCGGGCGGTCACAGTCCACCGCAACCAGGGCGCCGAAGCCGAGATTCCCCTCGTGCGCGACGCACACGTGGTGGAGCTGTCCCCCGTGACGAATCTTGCCATCGACGGCTGCACCCCCTGGGGTGTGGCCGACCCACTGCGAGTTCTGCAGCCCGGCACCACCTCTGTGCGCATCGGAGAGTCCGAATTTCGTGGTGCTAAGGACCTATTGGAGCGGGCCGCACTCGCGCCTGCAATCGGGCGCTCCCTCGTCATCGTCGTTCGCGATGCGGCCCGCAACAGCTGGATGTCACAGGCCCTGGATGGCCTCGTACGCCGTCGCCCCGACGCGCTGGTCGTTGAGATGGGTGTACCCGGTGGGGCCCGTCCCGGGGCCGTGTACGTGACCACGCACGGCGCAACCCGCGTCTCCGGTATCGCCGCCGCCGAATTCCTCCTCGGCGGCGGCTGACCGGAAAGGAAAGGCCATTTCGCCGACTGTCAACGGGCAGAGTCCGCCGAACGGATCACCGCTGGCAAGCCGACAGCTGACGCTGCCAGGCGAAACCCGACCCCGATAGCTGCCAGGTCCTTCTCGTACGCACCGTGACGGCGAGCGCACCGGGCTAGATCGCGGTCGTGGCGGAACGAACCACCGCGGGTGATGTGGGGGTCGAAGGCCCAGTCCTCAACCTGCGGTACGTCGTCGGGGGCCCCTGGGTAGGGGGCGTATAGCGTAGAGGTCCACTCGTCTGCGTTTCCCGCCATATCCAGAACCCCGAACGGGCTGGCCCCCTCAGGGAACGAGCCGACTGGGGTAGTCGTACCGATGCCGGAATCCACCATATTGGCAAGCCCGGTGCGATATTCTTCGCCCCACGGAAATTCCCGGCTGTCATCACCGCGGGCGGCTCGCTCCCACTCGTCCTCCGTTGGCAACCTGACGCTCGGGACATTGGTCTGCTTGCCGTACCACAAGCAGTAGGCTGTCGCCGCATCCCAACTCACTCCGATCACCGGATGGTCTTTGGGCGCCCTTGGGGTCGGCCGACCGGTGGCTGCGGCAAAGACGGCCCACTGGGCGACTGTGACCGGCGTACGGGCGATCCGGAAAGCCCGAAGGTGGATCTCCTTACAGGGGGCTTCCTTGCGGTACCACTCCACCGGCACTCGCGTGTCGGCGTAGCGATCCGCCACCAGCGGAATGTCATGAACCGGGGTGCCCCGACGGAGCACCCCGGCAGGAATTTCTACCCAGTCCACTGGTTCGATCTGCACTGTTCCTCCTCAGCCTGGTCATTGGCGTCATCATGATCGCCTTTGCGCATCGAGGAGGCATCGCCCCATGGGTGGATAACAACAGGGACCTTGGTACTAGGCCATGTTTTCCGGATCTCACGACCTGAGCGCGGCGTTGGGAGGCATCCACGAGTAAGTACTGCGTCGGCCAATCATATTGGGTGGTGGTGCGTTCCCTGCAGGTCAGATTGATGTCGCAGCGTGAACGACATTAAGACCTGTCCCGTAAATGATCTCTGAACCGTGGGGACGTGGTCGGCGACCAGCCCGACTGCTTGTCTATCCGGCGAGGTTGGGGTTGTGGAGTCGGGCGATTCTGAGCATGGCGTGGTGGACTCCGTCGCCTTTGAGGCGGCAGTCGCGGAGGATCTTCCAGGTCTTCATGCGGGCGAAGACGTGCTCGACGCGGGCGCGGACCTGTTTGTGGGACTTGTTGTGGGCCTGTTTCCAGTCGGGTAGCTCTTCGCCTTTGCGGCGTCCGTGGGGCATGACGAGCCCGGTGCCCGGATAGCCTCCGTCTGCGATCGTCATGGTCTTGCCGACGGCGGCCTACGCGCCGGACTCCTCCCACGCCTTGCAGTCGTTGCGATTGCCGGGCAGGGGCCGGCCGACCAGTACGACGAGTCGGGTGTCGGCGTCGATGACGACCTGGTGGTTGGTGGAGTACCGGTAGTTCTTGGACTGCTCGGCGATGGTCTGGTCGCGGGTGGGCACCAGAGTGCCGTCCACGATGAGCACGGTGTCCTTACGGAATCGCTTGCGGGGCTGCAACGCGAGCGACGGGCCGAGGTCATCGATGATGCGGTCGGCCGCGAACCTCGAGATACCGAAGAGCGGGGCAAGCTGGCGCAACGTGAGGTTCGAGCGCCAGTACGCCGCGACAAGCAGCACCCGGCCTTCCAGCGGAAGGGACCACGGGCGACCCTTGCGCACCGGATCCGCACCCTCGCGGCGCAACTCAGTCACCAACTTGCCGAAAACACGCGGGCTCAGCCCCGTGAACGTCGTTTCATGGTGCCGACACAACGTCGAGAATGCCCCTATGACTGAAAAGCTGGTGAAGTTTCTCAAGGCGCGGCTGGACGAGGAGGCCGACTTGGCACGACGCTGCGACGGCGACTGTTGCGGAGAGTGGTCTACCCACGGACACACGGTCGACTTCTGTCAGGTTGACCTCTCCGGATTCCACCCCACGATTGCTCTGCATATGGCTCTGCACGACCCGGCCCGCGTCCTGCGCGAGGTCGAAGCCAAACGGCGCATACTGGCCCGTCACGTCCGCGACCCCTGGCCGTGCCACGACCTGCGAGACCTTGCCTCGCCCTACACCGTCCACCCTGGCTTTCCCTCACGGGCCTGAAGCGGCACAGCCCACGAACAGGGCGCCCAACGAGGCCGCGTGTTGGACCGAACCACACCCACTGACGATCATTTACGGGACAGGCCTTAGCCATGTAAGGGGACCGGTATCGATTGAGCAGGACGACTGTCAGCGATCGGCTTGGCGGACGTGGTTAGACCAGTGGTTCGCTCAGCTCGATGGAGCGCAGAGCCGCCGCCAAGGCCCGTTCGTCGCCGATATCGAGTGCCGTGTCGGTGAGCTTGATGACGTGTTCGTCGCCGTGTGCCAGGGCTCGTTCGAAGACCTCTTCAGGGGTGAAGGTTCCGGGTGGGGTGTACGTGACTGGGGTATTGGGTGCGTACATCGCGGTCACTGCCGCGGAGGCTGTCCATGCAGCCCGCAGGCTTGGTACCCACAGGATATGGGGGAGCGCGGGCAGGGTCCGCAGGACGGCATTGGGGGCCGTTGCCGCGTGGACCAACATGGTCTCCTGGCCATGACCGTGTGTGGCGTACCGGTGAGTGGCCGCCCGCACCAATTCGACGAGGCAGTGGTGCGCCTCTCTTGGGTCGGTGATCGCGCTTGCCCACGCCGGCAGGCTCGTGATGCGTCCGAGCCGGGCGGCGAAGCCGCCGTCCCGTTCGGCGATGGACGCAACCGCGTTGAGGGCGGTGGCTGCGCTGTCGGCGCCGGGCAGTGGGGCAATGTGTTTCGAGACGGGATGATAGCGGGCGGCCCAGTAACCGAGACCGTGGGCGAGCTCGACCAGACGCGGCTCGGTGCCCTCGCTGACCAGAAGAGTGCGCACAGCGTGGCCCACCCTGATCACCGGATGGGTTGAGCCGCCGTACATGCCGGGCATGAGACGGGGCCACCAGTCGGTAAGCACGTCGCGCCAGGGGCGCTCGACGATCTCGCGGCCAAAGTAGCCAATCCAGTCGGCAGCGCGGCGCGAGTCGCCAATCGCCAATCGCCAATTGTCCTCCGTGACCGGCTCGACACCGGACGGGAACTCCTCAAGTTTACGTTTATACAGGTCGAGCCAGCGGTGCACCGAACTGGCCTGGCCACGCGCGGTCAGGGCCTCAACGGCCATTGGCGCGTGATTGGTAAGCTGCCCAAGCCGCTCCGGCCCTGAACTGTGCAGGCGCTGGAGCGCCTCGTCGAGAATGCCCGTCGTGTCCATGGCGACGACGGTAGGTGAGGCGCCGCGGCGACGTAACAGGCTGAAGGCCTAGTTCTCCAGCTGTAGATCGTGTTCTTTCTGGTGGGGGTCGGTGCGCAGCGGGCGGGGCCACCGTTGATCATCGTGAGTTGTGTGGACTGACAATGAGAGAGTGGCCGCTGGTCACAGCATAGATCCCGGTCGTTGGCGGGAGACGTTCGAGGTGGCAAGGCCCGGATTGCGGGCCGGTCCGCCCGGGTCGAACCCCGAATACAGGCCGGGCGGTTGATGCTGTGGCTGCTGTCGGGCCTGCCGCGCAACAACTGCTGGACGATCGCGGAGCGGGCCACGGCAGGAGCCGACGCTCCTGCTGCAACCGAGGTCCCGGCGGACATGGAGACCGGGGCCAACTCCTCCTCCGGCATGTGTCGCTGTCCGGACAGTGGCTCGGGCTCGGCCGTGGTGCTCTCGTCTCCCTCGCCGTCTTCGGCGTCCCACTCGTCTTCGACGCGACCCTCTCCTCGGCGCTGCTGCGAGCGATGACCTTCATGATCGTGGCCTCGCCGTGCGCGGTCGTCCTGTCCACGATGCCGGCGCGGCGTGCTCGCCAAGTCCGCCGTCGTCATGGAACGCCTCGGCCAGATCGACACCGTCGCCCTAGACAAGACCGGCACCCTCACCGAGGGCAGGCCTCGCGTCACCGACCTGCGCCCTCTGCCCGGCAGCGGCCTCTACGAGGAGGCGCTGTTGGCGCTGACCGCGTCCGCCAAGCACCCCAGCGAGCACCCACTCGCCCGCGCCGTCGTCGCCGCCGCCCGCGAGCGCGCCCTGCCCCTGGGCAGCGCCGGTGGCTTCACCTCCGCGCCCGGCCAGGGTGTCACCGCCACGGTCGACGGTCACGTCGTCACGGTCGGCGCCCCCGCCCGCCTCCCGGCGACCAGCCGGTGCGAGCGGTCGTGGCCGAGCTGAAGGAAGTCGGACGGACCGCCGTCATCGTCCTGCGCGACCAGGAGCCGGTGGGTGTGCTAGGCATCGCGGACCGGCTCCGCCCGGATGCGGCGGCCACCGTAGCCGCCCTCACCCGCCTAACCGGCCGCACCCCGATCCTGCTGACCGGCGACAACGAGCGCGCCGCACAGCACCTAGCTGCCGAGGTCGGCATCACCGGACTGCTGCCCCAGGACAAGGTGGCAGCCGTCAAGGAGTGGGAAGCCCAGGGGCGCCGGGTGCTGGTCGTCGGCGACGCTGTCAACGACGCCCCCGCCCTGGCCGCCGCGCACTCCGGGATCGCGATGGGCAAGGCCGGCTCCGACCTCGCTCTGGAGACCGCCGACGCCGTCGTCGTCCGCGACGAACTCGCCGCCATCCCCTCCATCGTCCAGCTCTCCCGCACCGCCCGACGCCTCGTCATCCAGAACCTGGCCATCGCCGGGACGTTCAGCGGCTCGGTGTTGCCGGCCACGAGGGCTCCACCGTCATCGTCGGCCTCAACGGCCTGCGCCTGCTGCGCGAGACCGCCTGGCCCCGCCTCACCCAGGACACCGCGTGAGCAAACGCACCCGCTACGTCGCACCCGCCACCGGGGCCGCGCGACCGACCGTGACCGTATGCCGAGGATGCTGCTGCGGCACCCCCAAGGTCCCCGGCCTCGACCACACCGCCCAACTCCGCGACCTGCGCCGCGCCCTCGACGGCGGCGCGACCGTACGAGTCACCGACTGCCTCGACGCCTGCGAACGCGCCAACGTCATCGTCGTCCAGCCCTCTGCCGGAGGGCGCCGCAACGGTGGCCGACCCGTCTGGCTCGGCCTCGTCAACGACCCCGACGCCACCACCGACATCACCACCTGGATCAAGGACGGCGGCCCCGGCCTCACCGACCCACCCGACATCCTCGACCTCTACACCTTCCGACCTTCCCGCCGCATCCAAGCCGAACTCCACGACGAGTAGCGCTCACACTGCTGATGTCTCGGCGTCCGCTGCTGGCGGCCGTGCGACGCCGGCAGCGGACGCCGCCGACCCGGTTTCCCCT
>NZ_JBHXPF010000011.1:0-144425 GCF_042718715.1 Streptomyces sp. NPDC058576
GGGCGACGGGGTGTCCTGATCGCCCGCCGTGGGCGGGGTCTCCGGCTCCTCCGGCGGCTGTCCGGGCGGTCGCCCCCGCCGGGCGATCGGCCGTGGGGACCCCGGCGGCCGGCCCCCCGCCCCCCGCGCCCCCCGGGCCCGCCGTCCCCGGCCCGTCCGCCGGCACACCCACCGAGAAACCGCAGGAGCCTAAGGAGGCGGAGGAGGCTGCGCCCTCCGACCCGTCCGCTCCCGCCGCCACGGGCCCCAGGACACCGCCCGACGAGATCGCCCCGGCCACCGGGACCTTCACGAAGGAGCAGAAGGAGTACCTGGCCGACCGGGTGCCCAAGGGCATGGACCCGGCCGCCGTGCTCGAGACCGGCCAGGAGACCTGCGACAAGCTCCGCTATCTGGTGAAGGCCGACCGGGACACCGCCGTCGGCGCCATCGCCACCGACGAGATCCCGGACGCCGCGGACGCCGTCGCCGGGCTCTGCCCCCAGCACCAGGACCTGGTGGACGAGGCGGCGTACGCCTACCCCGACGGCGCCCACACCGGGAAGAAGCTCCGGCCGGGCGTGTACCGCTCGGCCTCGCCCACCGCGGACTGCTCCTGGCAGATCACCGGGGCCGGGGGCAAGGAGCTGAGCCGGGGCTCTTCCGGCACCGGGAAGTCCCGGAAGATCACCATCCCCGATTCCGCTCGCACATTCACCTCCACAGGCTGCTACGCCTGGCTGCCCGAAGGAGCCAAGGGATGACCGCAGGTACGCCGAAACTCCCGATAGCCGTGGCGATCCCCACGAAGAACGAGGGGCTGAACATCGCGGAGGCGGTGAAATCGGTGCTCGGCCACTTCGAGGCCGTCGTCGTGGTGGACTCCCACAGCACCGATGACACCGTCAAGATCGCCGAGGAGTGCGGGGCCGAGGTGGTCACGTACACCTGGGACGGGGGCCACCCGCGCAAGAAGCAGTGGTGCCTGGAGAACGTCCGCACCGATCTGGACTGGATCCTGCTCCTGGACGGCGACGAGCGGCTCAGCCCCGGGCTGCTGGCCGAGCTCCGGGAGACCTTCCGGAACCCGGCGGCGCCGAAGCCGGCGGCGTACGACATTCCGCTCGGTTACTGGTTCTCCGGGAAGCGGCTGCGGCACGGATACACCATCCGCAAGCGGTCGTTGACCGACCGCACCCGCTCCTTCTACCCCGAGGTCGGGGACCTGGACGCCCCGGGCATCGGGGAGGTCGAGGGGCACTACCAGCCGGTCGCGGCGACGGTGGGCACACTCACCCACCCCATCGAGCACCAGGACCTCGACCCGGTGACCGCCTGGTTCGAGCGGCACAACCGCTACTCGGACTGGGAGGCCTGGCTGGAGCACCACCCCCATGTGAAGGAGCAGGTGCGCCAGGTCAAGTCGCGCCAGGGGCAGTTGTTCCACAAGGCGCCGTTCAAGCCGGTGGTGTCCTTCGCCTACATGTACCTCTACCGGCGGGGCTTCCTGGACGGCCGGGCGGGCTTCGACTTCGCCCTGGCGATGAGCTTCTACCGCTGGCAGATCGCGCTCAAGTCCCGTGAGAAGCCGCTGCGCTGACCCGCCCGCCGGTCACCCTCGCCTCCGGCGGACCACGTCCTCGTAGGTCCGCCGGAGGGTGGCGGTGACGGCCTCGATGGTGAACTGCTCGTTCACCAGCTCCCAGGCGGCCTTGCCCGCCTGCTCGGCGGCCTCCGGCTCCAGCAGCTCCAGGATCGCGTCGGCGACCTTGCGGGCGTTGGCCGCGTCCTCGCCGACCCGGCTGTCGATGACCCGGCCCGAGCCCGCCGCCGCCACATCGGGGGCCTGCCCGCAGGTGCGGGTGATGACGACCGGGGTGCCGACCGACATCGCCTCCAGCACCGAGACCGGGAACGGCTCCTCGATCGCGGGCAGCACGTACACATCCGCCTCACGGTCGGCGGCCAGGACCTCGTCGTGCTCCAACGGCCCCACGTGGTCGAGCGATGCGGCCACCCCCAGCTTCCGGGCCAGCGCGAGGGTGCCGGACAGCGCGCCGGTGTCGGGCCCGGCCAGCACGAAGCGGGCGTCCGGGTGGCGGGCGAGGACGTGCGGCATCGCGGCGACGAAATCCTCGGGCCGCTTGCGCTCCTGGATCCGGGCCAGATACAGCACGGTGGGCGGGCGGCCGGGTTCCCGAGCGGGCTTGCGCTCCTGCGGGCGGACCCCGTTGACCAGCCGTACGGTGCGGGTGAGCGGGACGGGGGCGGCGACGGCGTTCACGTCGAGCCGCTCCATCTCGGTCAGGTGCAGGACGGCGTCCGCCTCCCGCAGCACCTTGCGCACCCCGAGGAGGTCGGTGAGCTGGGCGACCTTCTTCTCGGTGGGGTCGATCATGCCGTGGGTCTGGACGACCAGCGGCGTCCGGGTCGCGAGCGCGAGGAGCGCCGCGGGCAGGGTCACCAGGTCCCGCATCAGATGGACGTGGACGAGGTCGGCGCCGCGCATCATGCGCCGGGCGGTGCGCAGCAGCCCGGCGGAGGTGATGCCGCTGACCTCGAACATCGGCAGGAGGTGCCGCGCCTGGAAGAGGTGGACCGGAACTCCCTCCACCCGGCTGGGCAGTTCGCCGTCGGGGAAGCCGTCGCCGAGGGCCATGACGCGGGCGTCGTCGCCGTGCGCCCGCTGGACCCTGGAGAGGTTGAACGCCACCCGGGTCGGACCGCCGAAGGCGTGATCCGGAGTGTGGAGCGTGACGACGTGCAGGATTTTCACCAGAGTTCCCCTCGACTATGGCCACGTGTTCACAGCGTAGTCATCGGTCCCCCTCAAGTGGGCTGATTCGTTAGAGTGTTCAGCGGTTCACTGATCCCGGGGGGGCGCATGACGTCGGTGCACACGGCGGCGCGCACGCAGGCCCGGGGGCCCGCATCCGAGGCGCCCGAGCGGCCGATCGTCTGGTCGATGCTGTCGCGGGCGGTGTCCGTGCCGCTCATCCTGGGGCTGGTCTGCTTCCTGCCCGCGGTGATCGCCGCCCAGCCCGGCACCGGGGTGCGGGACACCGCGTACTGGCTCCAGTTGGTGCTGACCTGCTATGCGGGAGCCCGGCTGGCGACCATGATCCTCTCCACCCGGCGGCGGCTGCTCCAGGGCGTCTTCTGGATGTTCGTGTACATCGCGATGGGCGTGGCGCCCTTCGCCCAGGTGGTGATCGGGCAGACGCCGACGCCGATGGTGGGACCGCGCCAGGACCTGGTCACGGCCATCGCGATGGTCCTGGTGGGGTGTGCCGCCTACGACCTGGGGGCGCTGCTGGCCTCGCGGCGCCCGCTGCGCCGCCGTACCCCCTCGGCGCGGGCCCCGGGCGGAGGGCCCGCCGTGGCGCACCCGGTGCGGCTGCGGCTGCTGGTGCTGCTGGCGTTCGCCGCGAGCGCGTTCTATGTGCTGAAGCTGGGCGGCCCCGCGGTCTTCTTCTCCAGTCGTCAGGAGATCAACGAGACGGTCGCGGCGAGCGGCGTTGCCGCGGAGGGTTCCAACGTGGGCTCGGCGTTCGTCAAGGGCTTCGGCCAGGTCCCGGCGCTGCTGGCGCTGCTCTTCTACACCCGCCGGCTGGCGACCTCCTACCGGGCCCGGCGCCGACCCTCGACGGTGCTGGTGTGGGTGGCGCTGGCGGGGCTGAACCTCCTGGTGAACAATCCGATCTCCAACGCCCGTTACTGGTTCCTGACGGTGGTGGTGGCGTTCGTGTTCGCCGCGTTCCCGAGCAGCGCGGCGGTCTACCGGACGGTGCTGACGACGGGAGTGGTGGGGGCGCTGGTGCTGTTCCCGTACGCGGACAAGTTCCGGTACGAGGAGGGAGGGCAGCGGGCCGTGCAGTCGGCCTCGGTCTTCGATCCGCTGGTGACCAAGGACTACGACCAGATGGTGATGTTCGCCAACACCATCTCGTGGGTCGACACCCGCGGCCACACCTACGGCCGCCAACTGACGGGCTCGGCGCTGTTCTTCGTGCCGCGCGCGGTGTGGAGCGGGAAGCCGGAGGACACCGGGGTCCGGGTCGGGCAGTGGATGGGCCTGCGGATGACCAACCTCTCGGCCCCTCTGTGGACCGAGTTCTGGGTCGACTTCGGCGCGACCGGCATGATGGGCGGCCTCGCGGTGATCGGCTACGCGTCGGCCCGCACCGACCGCCGCTACGCACTGGCCGTCACCCGGGCGGGGCCCGGCCCCGGGAGTGTGCTGGCCATCGCCGCTCCGCTGATCGCCGGGTACACCTTCATCCTGCTGCGCGGCCCGCTCCTCCAGGCGGCGGGGAAGCTGGCCATCGCCGCGCTGTGTCTGCTGGCGATAGCCACGTTCAGGGAGCGGCGGAGAGAGCGCCGGCGCTGACGCCCTCGCCGGCGGCCCGGGTACGGCGGCGCAGCCGGGCCACCCTGACCCACGTGGCGGCGGCCTTGCAGAGCGATCCCAGGAACAGCCCCCAGGCGGCGCCCGGGACGCCCCCGACGACGTAACCGCCCGCGAGGAAGGCCACGGCGGTGAGCGAGAAGACGACCTGGATGGCGAGCGTGGTGCGCGGGTCGAGCATGCGCAGGGCGAGCAGTCCGCAGGTGCCGACGGCCATCGCCGCGTACTGGCTGCCTGTGGCGGGGAGCAGGGCGGCGGCCGTGGGCCAGGTGTCGCCGAGCAGTTCGCGTCCGGCGCGCTCGGGCAGCAGAGCGAGCACGGTGGCCCAGAGCGCGGCGGTCGCCGCGAGGACGGCGGCGAGCGCGGCGGTGGCCCGGATCCGGCGGCGCTCGTCGCCGATGCGGGCGAGCAGCGGAGGGCCGAAGGACGTGGCGGAGGTGTAGAGCACGTTGAGCGGCCCGAACAGGGTGGTCGCCCCGCGCAGCGCCCCGACCAGGAGGGGGTTGCCGACCGCGCCGAGGCCGAGGACGGACAGCTGGCCGGTCGCGTTGCCGACGCCGAACTCGACGGTGAAGCGCTGCCCGAGGTGGCCGCGCCGCAGCAGCGGGCGCAGCCGCAGCGGGGACCCGGCGGTGGCGCGGTGGAGGAGGGCGGCGGACAGCAGGAGCGCGGGCAGGGCGGACAGGCCCCAGACGGCGATCAGGCGGGCCGGGGACGCCCCGTGGTCCTGCACGGAGAGCGCCCCGAGCACACAGCCGAGCCGCAGCAGGTCGCCGGTCAGGGCGAGATGGGGCTGCTGGAGGGTGGAGAAGGCGTACCGTACGGCGTCCTGCCCCAGCACCACCGGCAGGACGAGGCCCAACACCAGGAGGGCTCCTGCGGTGTCGCCGGGGAGGAGGACGCAGACGGCCGCGAGCAGCCCGCCGAGCACGGCGGCGGCGAGCACCGTGAAGGTCACGGCGGACCGGCAGGCGCCCCGGGTCTCCTCCCCCGGGCCGCGCTTGAGGACGAGGGGCTGCCCGGTGTACGCGCCCGAGACGCCGAGGAGCACGGTGAAGACCAGGTAGACCGCGGAGAAGCGGGCGAAGTCGGCGAGCGTGGAGAGCCGGGCGGCGGCAAGAAGCACCAGGATGTTGGTGAGCGCCGCCACGCCCTGGTCCGCGACCGAGCAGAGGACGGCGGTGCGGGCTCTCACCGGCGGGCGGCCGGCAGGGTGAAGGAGCGCAGGCCGAGGGTCTCGGTGGGATCGCCGGTGATCTCGGGAGCGTCCGGCTCGGCGGCGGAGGTGGGCCCGCCGCCACCGCCCCGGCGTCGGGTCGGCTTCGCCCGTCGCTCGGCGCGGCGCAACCGACCCCGGGCGGGGTGGAGCAGGGCGCCGAGGACGGAGCCGCCGGAGGCGCCGATGATCTCGCGGATGCGTTCCAGGTCGCTGCGGTGCACCTCGCGCGGGTCGCAAACGATCATGACGCCCGCCACCCGGTCGACGAGGGCGACCGCGTCCGCGTAGGACAGGACGGGCGGGGCGAGGACGATGACGACGTTGCCGCTCCGGTCGGCCTCGGCGACGATGCGGCCGACGGGCGGGGAGGTCAGGGCGCGCGGGACGTTGTCGACGGTGGTCCCGGGGATCAGGGCGAAGGCCCCGGAGCCGGGCACGTCCACATTGGTGCGGCCGCCGCCTGGCCAGCTGCCGTCGCCCTCCTCGGCGGCCCAGCGCGGCGGGCGCACCTCGTGGCCGGCGGAGCCGATGTCGCGGGCGAGGGAGGGGGTGCGCAGGTCGGCCTCGACGAGCAGGACGTCGCGGCCCATCTCGGCGAAGGCGGCGGCCAGGTTGGCGGCAGCGGCGGCGGCTGCCGCGCTGTCGCCGCGCGGGGCGGTGACCAGCAGGCGGCGGCTCTCGGCGAACGACGGGTCGTAGGCGAGCCGGAAGGCGACGGCGCGGTACTCCTCCGCCAGCCGGGAGCTTCCCCGGCCGATGGCGAGCAGACTGCCCGCGGCGCGTTCCCGGGGCAGGGTGCCGAGCAGGGGTGCGCCGAGCGACTGGACGAGCTCGCGGGAGGAGCGTACGGCCGGGTCGAAGACGAGGCGCACCCAGGAGAGCAGCAGCCCCAGCGCGAGGCCGACGACGCCGCCGAGACCGAGGAGCAGGGGCAGTCCCGGGCCGGTGGGCGCGGTGGGGGCGACGGGCTTCTTGTTGAGGTAGCCGGGGGTGGTGTCCAGGGCCCCCAGCTCGGAGATCTTCCGGCTCAGCTCGGAGATGGAGACGATGATGTTGGCGCGGGCGCTGGTGACGTCGTCGGCCGCTCCGACTCCGGCCTGTTCCTCCAGCTGGTCGCGTTTCTCCTCCAGCGGCTTCAGCTGGGCGCGGTAGCCGCCCGCCATGTTCTCGATGCTCTCCTCGGTGCGCGCCTTGCGGTGGGCCAGATAGGCCTCGGCGAGGGCTTCGGCGCGGGCCCGGGACCGCTCGGGGGTGGCGCCGGTGTAGGAGAACCGCAGGGTGAGGGTGTTGGGCGGGTTGGTGACCTGGAGTCCGGCGAGGAGCTTGCGGGCGGTGACGTCGTCGCCCTCCTTGAGGAGGGTGCCCGCGGCCAGGGTGCCCACGGTGTCGCTGATCGCGGTCTGGCGTTCGGAGCCGATGTTGATGCCCTTGTCGGCGGTGGATCCGGCGGCGAAGGGGTCGGAGATCGCGGAGCGGACGAGCACCTCGCCGGTGGCGGTGTACGTGTCCTCGCCGCCGAGCGCGAGGTAGCCGCCGCCGAGCAGGCCGACGACCACGCCGACGGCCAGCAGCGATCGGTAGCGCAGGAGTTGGCGGAACTGGTCGCGCAGGAGCGCGGGCTCGTCGTGGTCGTCCAGGGCGCGGTGCTGTGGCGTCATCGGCGGGGGCTCCCTTGCGCGTCCGGCAGGACCTCGGCGAGCAGGTCGTCGAAGCGGGCGAGGCCCGCCTCGCGGCTCAGATGACGGGCCACGTACCGCGGCCCCTCGGCGCCGAGCACGTCGGCGGCGGCCGGGTCGGCGGTCAGTTTCCGCAGCGCTTCGAGGAGGGCGGGCGGGTCCTCGGGAGCGACGAGGACTCCGGCGCCCGAGCGGCGGACCTCGTCGGCGGTGCCGCCCTCGTCGGCGACGGAGGCGATCACGGGACGTGAGGAGGTGAAGTAGGAGGTGAGTTTGGAGGGGACGCTCATGTCGAGGACCGAGGCGCGCTGGGTGACCGCGAGGGCGTCGGCGGCGGCGAGGACGTCGGTGAACTCCTCGGCTCCCGCGGGCTCCAGGAACTCCACGTTGGCCAGCCCCTCGGCGCGGGCGCGCAGGGCGTCGCGCTGGTTGCCGTCGCCCATCAGGACGACACGGACGTCGGGGGCGAGGCGGGCGGTGTCGATGAGCACCTCCAGGCCCTGCTTGAGGCCCATGTTGCCGGAGTGCAGGAGGACCGGGGTGGACTCGGGCCAGCCGAGCCGGGCCCGGGTCGCGGCCCGGTCGGCGGTGGGCCCCTGCACATGGGTCCAGTTGGGGACGAGGCGGATGCGCCCGGGGTCCACCCCGAGGGCGGTGACGCCGGGGACGAAGCTCTCGTGGATGACGCCGACGAGGGCGGCCCCGCGCAGCGCGTACCGCTCGGCGGCCGCGGCAACGGCGGCGGCCCGGCCCCCGCCCCGGATGCCGCTCTGCGCGGCGGCGGCGCCCATCAGGTCCTGGACGACGGGGAGATACGGCACGCGATGGCGTCGGGCGAGGCGCGCTCCGATGACCCCGCCGGCGAGGCTGGGCATCTGGGAGATCACGACGTCGGGGCGGCCGGGCGGCGGTGCGATCAGTCCGGTGACGAGCACGCTGGCCTCGAACGCCGCACGCCTTACAGCCGTCTGACGAGGCGGCACATAGTGGCGGCGACGGTGCACGCCGACGCCGCCGATTATCTCCACCGTCCGCCATACGCCCCGGTAGCTCTCCTCCAGTCGCCAGGAGGGATAGTGCGGCATGCCGGTGAGCGCCCGGACGCGGGCGCCGGACGCGGCCCAGTGCTGCGCCAGTTGGGCGGCGTACGGGCCTATGCCCGTGAGTTCCGGAGCGTAGTTGGTCGAGACCACCAGAAGCCGGCGGTCCCGGATCGGACCGGGCCTTGCAGCATCGGACATCGGACGATCGCCTTCCCCCCACGACAGCCGCTGTCCCCACCGAGGAACAGCCCCCATCGAGCTTATCCGTTCACGGCTTGCACAAGTGTTCTTCACAGTAAGGTCGTTGGAACATCACCGGATCACGTTCACCGTGGGGGGAGAGATACGGATGGTGCAGCACAGGGTGGGTTACGCACCCGGGGTGTACGACCTGTTCCACGTCGGGCACCTCAACATCCTGCGGCACGCCCGCAGTCAGTGCGACTACCTGGTCGCCGGAGTCGTGTCGGACGAGATGGCCGCCCTCGCCAAGGGCCATACGCCGATGATCCCGCTCCGCGAACGACTGGAGATCGTCCGCAGCGTGCGCTTCGTGGACGCCGCGTTCGTGGAGACCGTCCCGGACAAGGTCGAGACCTGGCAGCAGGTCCGGTTCGACGTGATCTTCAAGGGCGACGACTGGCGGGGCACGGAGAAGGGGGTGAAGCTGGAGCGCGACTTCGCCGAAGTGGGCGTGGAGGTCGTCTACTTCCCGTACACCGTGCACACGTCCAGCACCCAGTTGCGCCGGGCGCTGGACGTGCTCGTCAGCCGGCCCGGAGCGCTTTCAGCTCCCTGAACCACTTGGCGAGGAAGGCCGCCAGGAACAGCGTGTGCACGACCGCCAGCACGGCGTACCCGGCGCGGAAGGCCCCGGGTGCGCCGAGCAGCAGGAACACCAGGCAGAACACCCCGTAGTCGGCGGGCAGCAGGGCCACGGCCCGCACCTGCGACACCGGTGCCGGCGCCGCCGCCCACGACGGACCCAGGGCACTGGCCGCCGCCTTGCCGAGGTGTTCGCGCAGCAGCCCCGCGCAGAAGGTCACCACGGCGGCCAGCTGAAAGCCCAGCGGCAGCAACAGCCATGCTTGTGAGGGAAGTTCGCCGAAGCGGTAGAAGGAGATCAGGACCGCGGTGTGGACGAGCAGCAGCTTCCCGCAGTCCACGACGTGGTCCAGCCATTCCCCGTCGGGGCCTCCCCGGCCGGTGAGCCGGGCGAGCTGCCCGTCGGCGGAGTCGAAGGCGAAACCGACCGCCAAGGCCGCCCAGACCAGGACGGCGAGCGTCCAGGACGGCTCGACGAGCGCGACCGATGCCACCGCACCATAGGTGAACAACGCACTGGTCAACGTGACTTGATTGGGCGTCATGCCCGCCCGGTAGGCCCCGGCCGCGAGCACACGACCGGCCGGCCGGTTCACGTACCGCGAGTAGAGCGAGACGCCCTTGGCGCTCTTCTGTGCGCCGCGCAATTCGCGCAGCACCGTGCCCGTGCTTCCCATACGCCCCCCAGCGTCCGGCCCTGCCCGCATCATGGCACGCGGGCCCGCGGCCGTGGGGTGTTTGGATCTCCTTACCTCCGGGGTAATCGACGCCGCCCGGCCCCCGGGGCCAAGGTGGGTGCATCGCCCCGGACCGCCGGGACGCCTACGGAGAGGGCCTGCCATGACCGCGTACGACGAGACCGTTCAGCGCTACTTCGCCGCCTGGAACACCACCGGGGCCGAGGAGCGGGCGAAGGCGGTAGAAGCCGCGTTCACCGACGACGCCCGCTACACCGACCCGCTGGCCGACGTGAGCGGGCACGAGGGGCTCGCGGCCCTGATCGGCGGCGTGCACGAGCAGTTCCCCGGCTTCCGGTTCACGCTCACCGGGACGCCGGACGGGCACCACGACCTGGTCCGGTTCTCCTGGGAGCTGGTCTCCTCGGCGGACGGCTCAGCCCCGGTGGCCGGGTTCGACGTGGCCCGGCTGGCCGAGGACGGCCGGATCAGCTCGGTCAGCGGGTTCCTGGACCGCGTGCCGGCCGCCTGAACGCGCCTCGCGCCAGCGTCACTTCTCCTCGGTGAGCTGCTCGTCGAGTTCGTCGAAGAGCAGCTCGCCGTGGTCGACCTGGCCGGTGCGGTACGCGGAGCGGGCCACCAGGTGCGAGGCGACCGGTCCCGTGAGCATCTGGAAGAAGGCGATGAGGGCGAGGGTGGCGAGGTCCATGCCGCTGCGCAGCCGCAGTGCGACCCCGGCCAGCACCAGGATCATCCCGAGGGTCTGCGGCTTGGTGGCGGCGTGGCTGCGGGAGAGGACGTCGGGCAGCCGGATCATGCCGATCACCCCGAGCAGACAGATCGCGGCGCCGATGAGGAGCAGGACGGCGCCGGCCGTGTCGACGATCTGGAGCCAGACGTTCACCGCGGGTCCTCCTGGGAGTCGCCGGGGTGCGCGGGGCTCGGCGGATTGCGGGGCCGGTCGCGCACGGCGATGAAGCGGGCGATTCCCACCGAGCCGGTGAACCCGAGGAACGCCAGCACCAGCATGATCGGGAAGTAGAAGGGGTCCCGGGCGAAGGCCGATTTCGCGGCGAGACCGGCGATGATCAGGGCGGCGCAGACGTCCAGCGAGATCGCCCGGTCCAGCATGGAGGGACCGCGCCAGATCCGGGCCAGCAGCAAGGCCCCGGCGATGAGGATCAGGACGACGGCGCAGGTCAGCAGGGTGTGGTCGACCTGTTCGGGTGCGGTCATGGTGCGGGCCTCCCGGCGGCGAGCTGGGGCGGTGGCGGGGGTTCGGCGACCCGGGCGATCTCGTCGGGGGTGCCGAAGGCCCGTACGGTCAGTTCTTCCACGCGCCACACCTGGCGCCGGGCGGCTTCGAGCTCTTCGGGCCGGTCCGCGTCCAGGACGTGCACGAAGACGGTGGCGGTGGCCCGGCGCACCTCGATGATGGATCCGCCGGGCACGTTGGAGACGGCGACGGCGGTGGCGGCGAGCATCAGGTCGCTGCGGCAGCGCAGGGGGACGCCGATCACGGCGGCCCGGTGCGGCAGGCCGAAGAAGATCTGCCGGGTGACCTTCACGGCCGAGGTGTACATGTCGTAGAAGAGATAGCCGGCCAGGCACAGGATGCCCCAGGGGTGGAGCCGGAGTCCGAGGTCGACCCGGGGCAGCGGGAAGGCGAGGCAGACGGCGACCGAGACGACCAGGCCGGTCAGGACGTTGGCCCAGGTGAGGGTGGACCAGAGCAGCACCCAGATGACGGTGAGCCAGGCGATCAGCGGGAGGTCGATCACCCGACGGCGGCGGGTGCCGAACTCAAAGCTCAGCGGCGGCAGATCGGCGTTGCGGAACGAGAAGTGCGGGACGCGTTTCACCGGCCCAGCACCTCCTGGATGTAGGGGGTCCGCTGGAGGAGTTCGGCGGCCGTGCGGTCGGTGTAGGCGGTGAGCGGGTCGGCGAAGACGGTGAAGGCGAGGCCGATCGCGATGGTGGCGGCGGTGGCCGCGACCATGGGGTGGGGCAGCCGGCTGGTGGTGGTGACGGCCCGTCCGTGCAGCGTCGCGGCGGCGGCCTGACCGGCGGGCGGGGGCGCCGACACGATGCCCTCGTCGCCGGTGCCGGGGATGTGGTCGGGTCCCGCGTCGCTGTCGTCGTCGCTGTCGTCGCCGGACTCCAGGACCGTACCGGCGGCGGCCAGGCCGGGCGGGGCCGCGCGCCAGAAGGCGAGGTTCCAGACCTTGGCGACCACGTACAGCGTGAGCAGGCTGGTGGCCGCCGAGCCGACGACCAGGACCCAGGCCCAGCCGCTGCCGTCGGCGACGCCCGCGCGCATCAGCCCGAGCTTGCCGATGAAGCCGGACAGCGGGGGGATCCCGGCGAGGTTCATCGCGGGGACGAAGAAGAGCAGGGCGAGCATCGGGGCGGCCCGGGCGAGGCCGCCGAGCCGGGTCAGCTCCGTGGTGCCGCCCCGGCGTTCGATGAGCCCGGCGACGAGGAACAGCGTCGTCTGGACGGTGATGTGGTGGGCGACGTACACGATGGCCCCGCCGTACGCCTCGCGGGTGGCGAGGCCGATCCCGAAGACCATGTAGCCGATGTGGCTGATCAGGGTGAAGGAGAGCAGCCGCTTGAGGTCGGTCTGCGCGACCGCGCCGAGGATGCCGATGACCATTGAGGCCAGCGCGATCGCCATCAGCAGGTTCCCGATGCGGTTGCCGGGGAAGAGCAGCGTCTCGGTGCGCAGCATGCAGTAGACGCCGACCTTGGTGAGCAGTCCGGCGAAGACGGCGGTCACGGGGGCCGGGGCGGTCGGGTAGGAGTCGGGGAGCCAGGCGGCGAGCGGGAAGACGGCGGCCTTGATCGCGAAGACGGTCAGCAGCAGTGCCTGGATCAGGGTCTGTACGCCGATGGGCAGTTCGGCCAGCCGCACGGCGAGCTGGCCGAAGTTCGCGGTGCCGGTGGCCGCGTACGTCATGGCGATGGCGGTGAGGAAGAGCATCGAGGAGAACAGCGAGATGATCACGTAGGTGGAGCCCGCCCGCATGCGGGGTCCGGTGCCGCCGAGGGTGAGCAGGACGAAGCTGGCGACGAGCATGATCTCGAAGCCGACGTAGAGGTTGACGAGGTCGCCCGCGAGGAAGGTGCAGGAGACCCCGGCGACGAGGATCAGATAGGCGGGGTGGAAGACGGCCAGCGGGGTCTCCTTGTCCCGGTCGGTCATGCCCTGGCCGAGGGAGTAGACGAGCACGCAGAGCGTGATGGCCGAGGAGACCGTGAGCATCAGCCCGGACAGCCGGTCGGCGACCAGCGTGATGCCGAGCGGCGGGGCGAAGTCGCCGAGGTGGACGGAGAGCGGGCCCTGCCGGTCGGCGGCGACCATGAGGATCACCGAGAGCGCGAGCACGGCGGAGAGCACGGCGACGCTGATGAAGCGCTGGAAGCGCCCCAGGCGGGTGCCGAAGGCGAGGCTGAGGCCGGTGGCGCACAACGGCAGCAGTACCGGCAGCGGGACGAGCGCGTTCATCCGTCGGCTCCTCGGTCGCGGGGGTAGCGGTCGTCCGCCTTGGCGTCGCCGTCGCGGGCGTAGTCCTCCGGGTCCGCGCCGAGCACGTCGTTCCAGAGGTTGCCGGAGGCGTCGCGGCCCCGGGCCTGGCGGGCCCGGTCGGCGCGGAGCCGGTCGCGGAGCCGGCGGCGCTCATCCCGGTAGCGTTCGCGCTCGTCCGCGGTGGGCTCGGCTCCCGAGCGAAACTCCTCGCGCAACTGGGCACGTTCGGAGAGCACTTCGGCGCGCAGCACGATGCGCCGGTCCTCCAGGTCGTCGTGGACCTCGTCGGTGCCGGTGATCTGGTGGCTGCGGTAGGCCATGGCCAGCAGGAACGCGGTGGTGGCCAGGGTGATGACGATGGCGGTCAGCGCGATGGCCTGCGGCAGCGGGTCGGTGACCCGGCTCAGGGACACCCCGTACAGCAGCGGTGCGGCGCCCGCGCGGCCGGTCGAGGAGAGCACCAGCAGGTTGATGCCGTTGCCGAGGATGACGGCGCCGAGCAGGATGCGGGTCAGCGGGCGGGTGAGCATGAGGATGCCGCCCACGGCGCAGAGCACGACGGCGGTGGCGATGAGCGAGGCGCTGACGATCACCGTTGGAGACCTCCCGCCTCGGGCCGGGCTCCGGGGGTGAGGACGCCCGCCGCCCGTTCGATCTGCCGGTCGACCTTGGCGCCGAGGGCCCGCACGATGTCCAGGACGACGCCGAGGACGAGCAGGTAGACGCCGAAGTCGAAGAGGACCGACGTACTCAGGTGGTAGGTGCCGAAGACCGGCAGATGGCCGTAGTACGTGAAGGCGTGCAGGACGGTGCCTTCCAGAAGTCCGATGAGGCCCACCCCGGTGGAGATGAACAGCCCGAGGCCGGTGAAGAGTCCGGGTTGCAGGGGGGCCGCCTCGGCGAGTTCGAACCGGCCGCCCGCCAGGTAGCGGGTGATCAGGGCGACCCCGGCGACGAGTCCGGCGACGAACCCGCCTCCGGGCAGGGACTCCGCGCAGAACAGCAGATAGACCGAGAGCACCAGGATCGGGTGGAACAGCAGCCGGGCCACCACTTCGAAGACGATCGAGCGGTGTTCGGGGGCGAGGGTGGCCCCGGCGGCGAGCCAGCTGCGTTCGGGGGCCACGTCGTCGCCCTGCGGCAGCCGGGAGGAGTGGTGGGCGGACAGCGACCAGGCGGTGCGGCCCTGCAACTCCTCCTGGGTCATGGAGCCTTCGCTGCGGCGGTGCAGGTAGATGAGGCTGGTGACACCGATCGCGGCGGCGGCGAGCACGGCGGACTCCCCCATCGTGTCCCAGGCGCGCAGGTCGACGAGGATGGTCGCCACGACGTCCTTGAGCCCGTGCTCGGCGACTTCCTGGACCATGGCGGTGCCGGCCGGTTCGGCGGTGCGCGCGGCGGCGGCGACCCACATCCCGACGCCGACGGTGGCGGCCGCCGCGAGCGCCACGGGGATGCGGGCGGCGCGCCGCCAGGTGCTCACGGTCTCCTGGAAGTGGACGGGCATCCGGCGCAGCACCAGCACGAAGACGATCATCGCGACGGTCTCGACGCAGAACTGGGTGAGCGCCAGGTCGGGCGCTCCCTGGACGACGAAGAGCAGCGCGGTGCCGTAGCCGGTCAGACCCGCCAGGACCACGGCCTTCATGCGCCGCCGCACCGTCAGGCACAGCAGGGCGGCGGCACAGGTCAGGGCGGCGACGGCGCCCTGGAGCGGGTTGTCCCAGAGCCGGGGGCGCACGGCCCCGTCCCAGGGGGTGTCGACCATGAGGACGGCGAGCTGTCCGCCGAGCATGACGAGCAGCGTGGTGGCGAGGTACACGGAGAGGGAGCCGCGCTGGATGAAGCCGGTGACCTGGAGGGCGAGACGTTCCTGCCCGAGCAGCAGATGGCCGAAGACGCTGTCGGCGGTGGGCCAGGCGATCCGCCGGGAGAGCCGGGTGACGTGCGCGCGGCCGAGGAAGAGCACGGTGCCCGCCGCCCAGGCGACGGCCGACAGGAGCAGGGCGAGGCCGAATCCGTGCCAGAGAGCGAGGTGGTACGGGTCCGGGACGGCCGGGAACAGGTCGGCGTACGCGTTCGGCAGCCGGTCGGTCCAGCTGACGGCGGGGCCGAGGACCAGTCCGAGCACGGCGAGCAGGGCGGGCGGGGCGAGGAAGGCCGGGCCCACGCGGTGGACGGGGGTGTCGGGGACGCCGGGCTTGCGGAGGAACGCGCCCCAGAAGAACCGCAGGGTGTAGGCGGTGGTCAACGCGGAGCCCGCGACCACGACGGCCAGCGCCCACCGGTCGGCGGTGGATCCGTGCAGCAGCGCCGCGAAGGCCGCCTCCTTCGCGGCGAAGCCGAGCAGGGGCGGCAGGGCGGCCATGGAGGCGGCGGACAGCGCCGCGACCCCGGCGACATACGGCAGCGAACGTCCGACACCGGAGAGTTTACGCAGGTCACGGGTGCCGGCCGCGTGGTCGACGATGCCGGTGACGAGGAACAGCGGGGCCTTGAAGAGGGCGTGGGCGAGGATCATGGCGAAGGCGGCGAGCGCGGCGTCGTGGTTGCCGGTCCCGGCGAGCAGGACGAGGAAGCCGAGCTGGCTGACGGTCCCGTAGGCGAGGACGAGTTTGAGGTCGTTCAGGCGCAGCGCCCGCCAGCCGCCGAGCAGCATGGTCGCGCCGCCGAGGACGAGGACGACGGGTTTCCAGACGGGGACGTCGGCGAAGGCGGGGGCGAGCCGGGCGACCAGGTAGACCCCGGCCTTGACCATCGCGGCGGCGTGCAGGTAGGCGCTGACGGGGGTGGGGGCGGCCATGGCGTTCGGCAGCCACATGGAGAACGGCCAGATCGCGGACTTCGACAGGGCCCCGCCGAGGACGAGAACGACCGCGATGGACACGGCGAGGGTCGCCTCGGGCGGGTCGGCGACGATCGCGGAGATCCGGTAGGTGCCGGCGGCCTGACCGATGATCAGGAAGCCGACGAGCATGGCGAGCCCGCCGAGCGTGGTGACGACGAGGGCCTGGAGGGCGGAGCGGCGGCTGTGCCGGTGTTCGCTGCCGTGGCCGATCAGCAGGTAGGAGAAGACCGTGGTCAGCTCCCAGAACACGTAGAGCGTGATCAGGTCGTCGGCGAGGACGAGGGCGAGCATCGCGCCGGCGAAGGCGAGGAGGTTCCCGGCGAAGCGCCCCAGTTGCGGGGTGTCGTCGGTGAAGTAGGAGGCGCAGTAGAGCAGGACGAGCGCGCCGACCCCTGCGGCGAGCAGGACCATCAGCTCGGCCAGCGCGTCCAGCCGCAGGTCCAGGGCGACGCCGTAGTCCGGGATCCACGGCCAGGTCCAGGTGTCCGCGCCGCCGGACGCGGCGGTGTTCCAGCGGGTGAAGGCCCAGACGGTGGCGGCCGCCGGGGGCAGCGCCAGCACGACGAAGGCCCGTCGGCCGAGCCGGTGCACCAGCGGGCCCGCGCAGGCCGCCAGCGCGAAGTGGGCGACGATGAGCGCGATCACAGCGGAGCGTCCGGGTCGGGCGACGGGGCATCCGAAATAAAGAGCACTAAATACAGATATATCCCCCGAAGCGATTCACCCGTCCGGCGCGCCGCGCACCTCCCGGGCCGCTGCGTTCGGGGCCGTGGGGCGCCGCCGCCTCAGCCGTGTCCGGCGCAGGGGCCGCTGTGGTCGCAGTACGGGGTGTTGCCGGTGGCGCCGCAGCCGCAGAGCATCACCCGGGTCTCGTGGCGGGGGCCGTACGGGGTGGCGACTTCGAGATCGCCGCGCAGGTGCAGCACGCCGTCGGTGTGGAGTGACACATGCGTGGGGACGTCGGGGACCTCGTCCGGCATGCCGTCGGTGCGGTGGTACTGGAGGGCGCCGCTCGGGCAGCGGTGGATGACGTCGGCGACCTCGTCGGCGGGGGCGTTGCCGGGCTGGACCCACGGGCGGCGGCCGACGTCGAAGACGGCGGGGAGCCCGCGCACGCATTCGGCGGCGTGCAGACAGCGGTGGGCGTCGAAGCCGACGACGATGCCCTCGCCGTCGTAGGACTTGGCGGCGGGGCGCGGGGGCGGTTGGCTGTTCACCGCTGACTCTCCCGGGTCGGCTCGGCATCCGGACCCCTTCAGCCTCGCCCCGGCTCCGTCCCGCCGCTACTCGGGCGGGGCGGTGGGAGGCGAGGATGCCCCGGGAGCGCCCCTCCACGGATCGGGGCCGGAACCCGTCCGTTCACGGCAGGACCGCGACCGCGTCTCACGGCAGGACCGCGACCCCG
Source organism: Streptomyces sp. NPDC058576 (assembly GCF_042718715.1). NCBI lineage: Bacteria > Bacillati > Actinomycetota > Actinomycetes > Kitasatosporales > Streptomycetaceae > Streptomyces > Streptomyces sp. NPDC058576. Next base: position 17,613 of record NZ_JBHXPF010000011.1, read on the forward strand.
TCGATCTCGACCATGGCCTGCTCGTCCCAGAGCCGGGCCACCCCGATGACGGCCATCGCCGGGTAGTCGCGCCCCGCGAGCCTGCGCCAGATCCGGCCCAGCTCGGGGGCGTGGGAGCGGTAGTCGGCGACGTCGGTGGCGTAGACGGTGACCCGGGCGAGGTCGGCGGGGGCGCCGCCGGCCGCGTGGAGCGCGGTGAGCAGATTGCCCAGCGCCAGGGCGAACTGCTCGGGCAGGGTGGCCCCGACGACCTTGCCCGCCGGGTCGAGCGCGGTCTGCCCGGCGAGGAAGACCAGGTGCCCGCCGGTGGCGACGACGGCGTGGCTGAAGCCGGTGGGCGGGGAGAGTTCGGCCGGGTTGATCCGGTGGGACGGACTCATGCGGGCGGCTCCTGGGTCGGGCCCACGGATTGCGTGGATTCCACGGGCTCCTGGGCGGCGGGAGGCTCGGCGAGTGGCTCGGGTCGCCGCGCGGCGTTCGCGTACAGCTCCTTGGCGATGATCGTGCGCTGCACCTCGCTCGCGCCCTCGTAGATCCGCGGCGCGCGGACCTCCCGGTAGAGGTGTTCGAGCAGATGCCCCCGGCGCAGGGCGCGGGCGCCGTGCAACTGGACGGCGGCGTCGACGACGTACTGCGCGGTCTCGGTGGCGTACAGCTTGGCCATCGCCGCGCGGCGCGGCACCCCGCTCTCCCCCGCGTCGTACGCCGCTGCCGCCGCGTACACCAGCAGGCGGGCGGCCTCGGTGCGGGTGGCCATCTCGGCGACCTGGTGCGAGACGGCCTGGAGGTCGCTGAGCGGGCCGCCGAACGCGGTGCGGTGGGCGGTGTGCTCCAGCGTCGCGTCGAGGGCGGCGCGGGCCATCCCGGCGGCGAAGGCGCCGACGCTGGGCCGGAAGAGGTTGAGGGTGTTCATCGCGACCCGGAAGCCCCGGTCGGGCTCGCCGAGCACGTCGTCGGCGGTGACCGGTACGCCGTCGAACTCCAGGGTGCCGATGGGGTGCGGGGAGAGCATGTCGAGGGCGGAACCGGTGAGCCCCGGGCGGTCGGACGGGACCAGGAACGCGGTGATGCCCCGGGATCCCGCGCCGGGGGTCGTCCGGGCGAAGACGACGGCGAAATCGGCCTCGGGGGCGTTGGAGATCCAGCACTTCTCGCCGGTGAGCGCCCAGCCGGCCCGGGTGTGCTCGGCGGCCAGGCTCAGGGCCGCCGCGTCGGAGCCCGCCCCCGGCTCGCTCAGCGCGAACGCGGCGACGGCCCGCCCGGCCCGCACCTCGGGAAGCCAGCGTTCGCGGTGGGCGGGAGTGCCCGCCTGGACGACGGGGGTGGTGCCGAGGCCCTGGAGGGCGAGCGCGGTCTCGGCCTCCGTGCAGCCCCGGGCCAGGGACTCGCGCAGCAGGCACAGGTCCAGCGCCCCGGAGCCCAGCATCCGGCCGAGGAGTCCCAGCTCGCCGAGGGCCGCCAGCAGAGGCCGGTTGACGCGCCCGGGCTCCCCCTTCTCCGCCAGCGGGCGCAGCTCCCGTTCGGCGAGGGTGCGCAGCTCCTCGCACCAGGCGGTCTGTTCCGGTTCGAGGGAGAATGCCGTCATGGCGGCGCCTCTCTTGTCGCGTCTCTGCCGTATCGCGTCTCTGTCGTGGCGCGTCACTGGCTCTTACCGCGTCACTGGTCCTGCCGCGTCACTGTCTTATCGCGGACCGTTGACTACCGTCACCCAAACGATACGCTCCAGAGGCGACAAGGGGGCGATCCTTGATGGAGCCGAATTCCTCGCCGAACACGCCCGCAGCCGCCGCCGACGCGTCCGTACGCGTCCGCGGCGCGCATCACGAGCCGTCCGGGCGTGCCACCGGCGCCCACGTCGACACCTTCACGCGCGACCATCTCCCGCCACCCGACCAGTGGCCGGAACTCCTCCTGGAGGACCCGGCGCCGCACTACCCCGACCGGCTGAACTGCGGACACGAACTGCTGGACCGCACGGTCGAGGAAAGGGGCGCCGGCCGGCCGGCACTGCGCTCCGGCGACGGCGTCGTCTGGAGCTACGGCGAGCTGCGGGAGACCGTGGACCGCATCGCCCACGTGCTGACCCAGGACCTGGGCGTCGTCCCGGGCAACCGGGTGCTGCTGCGCGGGCCGACCACGCCCTGGCTGGCCGCCTGCTGGCTCGCCGTCATGAAGGCGGGCGCGGTCGCCGTCACCGTACTGGCGCAGGCGCGCGCGACGGAGCTGGCCACCATCTGCTCGCTGGCGCGGATCGGCCACGCCCTGTGCGACGCCCGGTCCGCGGAGGACCTGACGAAGGCGGACGTGGCCGGGCTGCGGATCACCCTGTTCGGCGGGGACGGCCCCGAGGACCTCACCCGGCTGGCCCAGGGCCGGTCCGGTCCGTACCGGGCGGTGGACACGGCCGCCGACGAGGTCGCGCTCATCGCGTTCACCTCGGGGACCACCGGGCGCCCCAAGGGCTGTATGCACTTCCACCGGGACCTCCTGGCCATCGCCGACACCTTCTCTCGGCACGTACTGCGCCCCTCGGCCGACGACGTGTTCGCGGGCAGCCCGCCGCTGGGCTTCACGTTCGGCCTGGGCGGGCTGCTGGTCTTCCCGCTGCGGGCCGGGGCCTCGACGCTGTTGCTGGAGCAGGCGGGCCCGCAGCACCTGCTGCCCGCCCTGGTCCGGCACCGGGTCTCGGTCCTGTTCACGGCGCCGACGGCCTACCGCACGATGCTCGGGCAGTTGGACGGCCACGACCTGTCGGCGCTGCGGCGCTGTGTGTCGGCCGGGGAGAACCTGCCCGCGGCGACCTGGCAGGCCTGGTACGAGGCGACGGGGCTGCGCATCATCAACGGCATCGGGGCCACCGAACTGCTGCACATCTTCATCTCCGCGGCCGACGACGCGATCCGGCCGGGCCTGACCGGAGTGCCTGTGCCGGGCTGGCAGGCCCGGGTGGTGGACGAGCGAGGGGACGAGCTGCCCGACGGCGAGGCGGGCCTGCTCGCCGTGCGCGGCCCGGTCGGCTGCCGGTATCTCACCGACCCCCGGCAGACGGAGTACGTCCGGCACGGCTGGAACATGACCGGCGACACCTTCGTCCGCGAGCCGGACGGCTACTTCCGTTACGTGGCCCGCGCCGACGACATGATCATCTCCTCCGGGTACAACATCGCGGGCCCCGAGGTGGAGGACGCCCTGCTGCGCCATCCGGAGGTGGCGGAGGCGGCCGTGGTGGGCCGGGCGGACGAGCTGCGCGGCGAGGTCGTGGTGGCGCACGTGGTGCTGCGCGAGGGCTCGGAGCAGACGGCGGACTCGCTGCGCGCCCACATGAAGGCGAGCCTGGCCCCGCACAAGTGCCCGCGCGTCTTCGTCTTCCCCACCTCGCTCCCCCGCACCGCGACCGGCAAACTCCAGCGGTTCCTGCTCCGGGAAGACACCCCCTAGAGTGATCACGTGGCCGAGTTGCGCACCCCCCGCTCCCTGATCATCACGCTCTACGGCGCGTACGGCCGTCCGGCGGACGGCGCGCCGTTCGCGGTGTCGGAGCTGATCCGCCTGCTGCACGCCGTGGGCGTCGACGCCCCCTCCGTGCGCTCCTGCGTCTCACGGCTCAAACGGCGCGGGCTGCTGGTGGCCGCCCGGGCCGGGGACGGCTCGGCGGGGTACGCGCTGTCGCCGGACGCCCGGCAACTGCTGGACGACGGGGACCGGCGGATCTACCGGCGGGCCGGACCGCGGCTCGCCGACGGCTGGGTCCTCGCGGTGTTCACCGTGCCCGAGGCGGAGCGCAGCAAGCGCCACCTCCTGCGCTCCCGGCTGGCCCGCCTCGGCTTCGGCACAGCCGCGCCGGGGGTGTGGATCGCGCCGGCCGGGCTGTACGAGGAGACCCGGCACACCCTGGAACGGCTCGAACTCGCCCCGTACGTCGACCTGTTCCGCGGCGAGCACCTCGGCTTCGCCGCCACCCGCGAGGCGGTGGCCCGCTGGTGGGACCTGGACACGGTGGCGCGCCTGCACCACGACTTCCTGGAACTGCACGAGCCGGTGCTGCGCGACTGGGAGTCGTCCGGGGACACCGGCGAAGGACCCCGCCCGCAGACCGCCTACCGGGACTATCTGCTGGCGCTGGACTCGTGGCGGCAACTTCCGTACGCGGACCCGGGTCTCCCGCCGGAGCTGCTGCCCGGGGACTGGCCGGGCGGGCGGTCGGCGGAAGTGTTCGGCCGGCTGCACGAGCGGCTGCGGGACGCCGGGGAGCGGTTCGTGCGGGGGTGATCCCCGTACGGGGGGGGGAAATCCGGGTACCCCGGGGCCCCGCCCACCGGCAGGATGAGGCATGACCTGGACCTTCACCGACGACGTCGACGTGTTCCTCGCCACGGCCGGCCCGTCGCTCGCCGCGCGGCCCGTGGAGCACACGGTGGCGCTGAGCGTCACCGAGCGGCTGAGGCGTTCCGGCGCGCATCACTACGGGGCGGGCGATCCGGTGCTCGGCTGGTGGCGCGGGGCGGACGGGGCGGTCGCCGGGACCGTGGTGCGTACTCCGCCTCATGTGGCGCTGCTGACCGCCGTGCCCGCGGAGGCGGTGGGACCGCTGGTGGAGGCCCTGGGGGCGGGGCCGGACCTCGACGGCGTCAACGCGGACCGGGACACCGCGGCGCAGCTGGCGGCCCTGCTGCCGGGCTACCGGACCGAGCAGGAGCAGCGGCTGTACCGGCTGGGCAGGCTGCGGCCGCCCTCCCCCGCGCCGGCGGGCCGGGCCAGGACGGCGACGCGAGCGGACCGGGCGCTGCTGGTGGAGTGGGTGCGGGGGTTCGCCGCCGCGACCGGGCAGTCCAAGTCCTCGGCCGGGTGGCTGGTGGACGAGGGCACGGGGCGCGGGGCGCTCACCCTCTGGGAGCGCGGCGGGGCGCCGGTGGCCCTGGCGGGGCGCACCCGGATGTTGGCGGGCACGGTGCGGGTGACGTTGGTGTACACCCCGCCGGAGCTGCGTGGCCGGGGGTACGCGGCCGCCGTGACGGCCGAGGCCTCGCGGGCCGCCCAGGCTGAGGCCCCGGCGGAGGTGCTGCTCTTCACAGACCTGGCCAACCCGACGAGCAACGGCGTCTATCTGCGCATCGGTTACGAGCCGGTCGCGGACCGGGTGCAGATGAGGAGGGGCGCGTGACGGCGGAGCGGGAGGGCTCGGCGGAGCCCGTGGCGCCGGAGCCTGTGCTCCCGGAGCCGCTGTGGCTCGTCGCCGCGAACGTGGTGCGGTGGCGGCGGTACGGGGACGGCGGACAGGAGCTGCGGCCGGGGACCAAGGCGTACCGGGGCGGGGCGAAGGTGTACGTCGTCGACACCCACCCGGGCATGGGGCACGAGCAGGTGACCACCATCGGGCGGGCCCGCATCGGCCGTTGGATCACCGTCGACACGGGCTCGCGCCATCTGCACAGCTTCCGGGCCGAGCAGGTGCACGCACCGGCTGTGCTGCGGCGGGCCGAAGCGATCGCGGTGCGCCCACAGTCCCGGGAGGAGGCCGAGGAGCTGGCCGGACTGCTGGAGCGGCTCGCCGCCCGGTACCGCGAGACCCACCACGGCGCGCCGCACCCCACGCCGTGCCAGTGCCACACGTGTCTGGTCACCCCAGCGTGAGCCGGGGTTTCGGGGCGTCGGTGCGGCCGGTGGGCGGGGTGCGGCTGCCCGCGCCGTACGGGAGGGGCCAGGGCGCGCCGGGGCCGGTGTAGCCCTGTTCGGCCGCCGCGTGGAGGGTCCAGTGCGGGTCGTACAGGTGGGGGCGGGCCAGGGCGCAGAGGTCGGCGCGGCCCGCCAGGAGCAGGGAGTTGACGTCGTCCCAGGAGGAGATCGCGCCGACCGCGATGACGGGGACGTCCACGGTGTTGCGGATCCGGTCGGCGTACGGGGTCTGGTAGGAGCGGCCGTACTCGGGGCGCTCCTCGGGGACGACCTGGCCGGTGGAGACGTCGATGGCGTCGGCCCCGTGCTCGGCGAAGGCGCGGGCGATCGTGACGGCGTCCTCGGAGTCGGTGCCGCCCTCGGCCCAGTCGGTGGCGGAGATCCGCACGGTCATCGGCCGTTCCCTGGGCCACACTTCGCGTACGGCGTCGAAGACTTCCAGGGGGAAGCGGAGCCGCCCCTCAATCGATCCGCCGTAGGCGTCGGTGCGGTGGTTGGTGAGCGGGGAGAGGAAGCCGGAAAGCAAGTAGCCGTGGGCGCAGTGGAGTTCGAGGAGGTCGAAGCCGGAGTCGGCAGCGCGCCGGGCCGCCTCCACGAACTGCTCGCGTACGGCGTCCAGTCCGGCCCGGTCCAGCTGTGCCGGGACCTGGCTGACGCCCTGCTCGTACGGGAGCGGGGAGGCGGCCGTCAGCGGCCAGTTGCCGCTGTCCAGGGGCTGGTCGATGCCCTCCCACATCAGTTTCGTGGAGCCCTTGCGGCCGGAGTGGCCGAGCTGGACGCCGATGGCCGCGCCGGGGGCGGAAGTGTGGACGAAGTCGGTGATCCGCCGCCAGGCGGAGGCCTGTTCGTCGCTCCACAGGCCCGTGCAGCCGGGAGTGATACGGCCCTCGGGGCTGACGCAGACCATCTCGGTCATGGTGAGTCCGGCGCCGCCGAGCGCGCGGGCCCCGAGGTGGACGAGGTGGAAGTCGCCGGGGAGTCCGTCGGTGGCGGAGTACATGTCCATGGGCGAGACGACGACGCGGTTGCGCAGTTCGAGGCCGCGCAGGCGCAGCGGGGTGAACATCGGCGGGGTGCCGGGCGGGCAGCCGAACTCCTCCTCGACGGCGGCGGTGAACGAGACGTCGCGCAGCCGGAGGTTGTCGTGGGTGACCCGGCGGCTTCGGGTGAGCAGGTTGAACGCGAAGCGGCGTGGCGGCTGGTCGACGTAGGTGGCCAGTTCCTCGAACCAGCGGAGGCTGGCCGCCGCGGCGCGCTGGGTGGAGGCGACGACCGGGCGGCGCTCGGCCTCGTACGCGGCCAGCGCCGTCGGCAGGTCGGGCTGCTCCTCGGTACAGGCCGCCAGCGCCAGGGCGTCCTCGACGGCGAGCTTGGTGCCGGAGCCGATGGAGAAGTGGGCGGTGTGGGCCGCGTCGCCGATGAGCACGGTGTTGCCGTGCGACCAGCGGGAGTTGGTGACGGTGCGGAAGGCGAGCCAGGAAGAGCGGTTGCCGCGCAGCGGGCGGCCGTCCAGGGCCTCGGTGAAGAACTTGGCGCAGCGGGCGGTGGATTCGGCCGCGTCACAGGTGTCGAGCCCGGCGGCGCGCCACACCCCCTCGCGCATCTCGACGATGACGGTGGAGGCGTCCGCCGCGTAGGGATAGCCGTGCAACTGCATGACCCCGTAGGGGGTTTCGGCGATATCGAAACGGAAGGCGTCGAGCGCGAAGTCGGCGGCGAGCCAGATGTAGCGGTTGCGGTGTTCGGTGACGCTCGGGCCGAAGGCGTCGGCGTGCGCGGCGCGGGTGGCGCTGTGCACCCCGTCGGCGGCGATGACCAGGTCGTGGTGGGCGGCCAGCTCCGTGGCGGGCGGGGCCGGGGCGCGGAAGCGGAGCTCCACGCCGAGGCCGGCGCAGCGCTCGTGCAGGATCTCCAGGAGCCGGCGGCGGCCGAGGGCGGCGAAGCCGTGGCCGCCGGAGGTGTGGGTGCGGCCGCGGTGGGCGATGTCGATGGTGTCCCAGCGGACGAATTCGCGGCTCAGGGCGCGGTACACCTCGGGGTCGGCGTGCTCGATGCCGCCGAGGGTCTCGTCGGAGAGGACGACGCCGAAGCCGAAGGTGTCGTCGGGGGCGTTGCGCTCGAAGACGGTGACCTCGCGGTCCGGGCCGAGCCGCTTGAGGAGCGCCGCGGCGTAGAGCCCGCCGGGGCCGCCGCCGATGACCGCGACGCGCCGCACGGGGTCGGTGCCGCGAGCCACGGCTACCGCCCCTGCCACTTCGGCGGCCGCTTCTCGGTGAAGGCGGCGTGGAACTCGGCGTAGTCCTCGCCGTGCATCAGGAGTGCCTGGGTGTTGGCGTCCAGCTCGACGGAGGCGGCCAGCGGCATGTCCAGTTCGGCGGTGAGCAGGGCCTTGGTCTGGGCGAGGGCGAGGGCGGGGCCGTCGGCGAGGCGGCGGGCCAGCTCGGCGGCGCGCTCGTCGGCCCTCCCCTCCTCGGCCAGCTCGCTGATCAGCCCGATCCGCTCCGCCTCGGGGGCGCGGACGGCGTCCCCGAGCATCAGGAGCCGGGTGGCGTGGCCGAGGCCGACGACCCGGGGCAGCAGGTAGGCCGCGCCCATGTCGCCGCCGGAGAGCCCGACCCGGGTGAAGAGGAAGGCGAAGCGGGCCGAGGGGTCGGCGACCCGGAAGTCCGCGGCGAGGGCCAGCACGGCTCCGGCGCCCGCCGCGACGCCGTGGACGGCCGCGACGACGGGGAAGGGGCACTCACGCAGGGCCCGGACGACCTGTCCGGTCATCCGGTTGAAGTCGAGGAGCTGTGCGGTGTCCATGGCCAGGGTGGCGCCGATGATCTCGTCGACGTCGCCGCCGGAGCAGAAGCCGCGTCCCTCACCGGCGAGGACGAGGGCGCGGACGGAGCGTTCCCGGGAGAGCTCGGCGAGGAGGTCGCGCAGATCCGCGTAGGCGCCGAAGGTGAGCGCGTTGAGTTTCTCGGGGCGGGAGAGTGTGATGGTGGCCACACCGTCGTCCCGGGTCAGCCGGAGATGACGCCATTCCTCGGTGCTCGGGGCCGAGCTGGGAAACGGGCTCATGGAGGGGTCCCCTTCAGCGATCGGGCTGGTGCCGGCCGTGCGCGGGTCGCGTTCCGCCTCCGAAGTTATCACTCATGCGTGACCGCCGTCACGAGGTCGCAATACAGCATCCATGAGACCGTTGTGGCGAAAGTCCCCTTTGCTCCGGCCGACCGCCCCTATGGCTGGGCCGAAGCGGTTCGTAAAGTTGAAACCAGGAAGTCTCGACACGAGTACGACGTGAACCCCAGAAGTCGAGACCTCCCGCTTCGAGGATGACCCGCTCCCGAACGGAAACCCTGCCGTGCCGCCCGATGTCCCCGTCCCCGCTTCCTGGCGCATCGCCCTGCCGCACTCCACCGCGGCCGTGCCGATCGCCCGCGCTCTCATCCGTACGGCGCTGTCGGACATCGACGCCCCGGCCGACAGCGACACCGCCGAGCTGCTGACCGCCGAACTGGTGGCCAACGCGGTCGAGCACACCCTGGGCGGCGAGCCCATCGAGCTGGTCGTCGAGCTGCTGCCCACCGGCTGCCAGGTCGAGGTGCACGACCGCGACCCCGCCCCGCCGGGCGACCTGTCCCGGCCGCAGCCGGGCTGTGAGGTCGATCCCTGGCAGGAGCACGGCCGCGGCCTGCTGCTCATCCGGACCCTCAGCTCCGCGTGCGGTCACCGCACCACGGAGCACGGCAAGGCCGTCTGGTTCACGCTTCCGGCGATACCGGCGCAGCCGGGTCCGTCGCCGGGGAGCTGACCAGCCGGGAGCGCTTGCGCCCGTAGGCGGCGTACAGCAGGGAGCCGACGGTCAGGAAGACCGCGAACTGGACCCAGGTCGTCCAGCCGGTCCCGTACATCAGATACAGGCAGCACAGGACGCCCAGCACCGGGCTCACCGGGTAGAGCGGGACCCGGAAGGTCCGCTTCAGCCCGGGGTGGCTGCGGCGGAGCACCAGCACCGCGACATTGACGGCGACCATCGTGGCGAGCGTGCCGATGGTCGTCAGGTTCACGACCACGTCGAGCGGGACGAAGGCGGCCGGGACCGCGAAGACGCCGGCAACGATCCAGGTGTTGGCGACCGGGGTGTGGGTCGTGGGCGAGACTCGTTCGAACACGCGCGGGACGAGTCCGTCGCGGGACATCGACATCAGGATGCGGGTCTGCCCGTACATCACGGCGAGCACCACCGAGGCGATGGCGACGACCGCGCCGAAGGCGACGATGCCGCCGCCGACCGTGGAGTCGGTGACCTGGTTGACGGCGATGGAGAGGGCCGCGCTCTCCTCGGCGACGGCGTCCGAGCCGATCGCGCCGATGGCCGAGAGCGCCACCGCGCAGTAGAGCAGGGTGACGACGCCGATGCAGATCAGGATGGCGATCGGGATGTTCCGCCGGGGGTTCTTGACCTCTTCGCCGGCGGTGGTGATGGCGTCGAAGCCGATGTAGGAGAAGAACGCCAGCGAGGCGCCCGCGGTGATGCCGCCGGGCCCGTGGGTGGCGAACGGCATGAGGTTGTCGTCCTGGAACGCGCTGAACGCCACGGCACAGAACGCGACGAGGATGCCGATCTTGAGGACCGCCATGGCGGCGGTGGCGGTGGCGCTCTCGCGGACGCCGCGCACCAGCAGGGTGGCGGCCATGGCGATCACGACGATCGCGGGCAGGTTGATCACACCGCCTTCGCCGGGCCCGGAGGACAGGGCGGCGGGCAGTTCCCAGCCGAACAGGCTGTTCAGCAGCTCGTTGACGTACTGGCTCCAGCCCACCGCGACGGCGGAGACCGAGACGCCATACTCCAGCAGCAGGCACCAGCCGACGAGGAAGGCGGTGCGCTCGCCGAGCGCCGCGTACGCGAAGGAGTACGAGCTTCCGGAGACCGGGATGGCGCTGCCCAGCTCGGCGAAGGACAGGGCGGTGAAGATGCAGGTGATCGCCGCGAGGACGAAAGAGATCACGACGGCGGGGCCCGCCTCGGCGACGCTGTCGGACAGCCCGACGAAGATGCCGGTGCCGACGATCGCGCCGACCCCGAAGCAGACGAGCTGGAAAAGGCCCATCGTGCGCTTGAGGCCGTGGCCCTCCAGGTCGCCGCCTGATTCGGCGATGAGCTGATCGGGGCTCTTGCGGCGCAGGTCCCGGTGGGGGAGGCCGGGGCGCTTCGGGGTGCCGGATCGCGGCAGACCGGTGCTCATGCGGGACGTTCTCATCTCTGGTGGTGCAGTGGGGGGACGGTCCCCGTGCGCCGGCGTGCGGCGGCACAGGCAGGGCGTGCCAGGCGTCGTGGACCCGGTCCTGATCCGCCGGACACGCCCTGTGGGGTTCGCCCCCGCGAGGGGTCTCCCCCGGGTCCGAACCCCACCAAGAGCCGACATCGTAGCCACCAGCGCGCATGTTCACCCAATCGGGTGTATGAGCATGCGAACCCCTGCCCCGTATGCGTACGGAACGCCCGGCTGCCCGGGTATCCGTGGGGGCGGGCTACTTGCCGGCCAGCGTCGCCACCAGCACGGCCTTGATCGTGTGCATCCGGTTCTCCGCCTGGTCGAAGACGACCGAGTGCGCGGACTCGAAGACCTCGTCGCTGACCTCCAGTTCGGTCAGCCCGTACCGGGCGTGGATGTCGCGGCCGACCTGGGTGCCGAGGTCGTGGAAGGCGGGCAGGCAGTGCAGGAACTTCACGTCCGGGTTGCCGGTGGCCCGCAGGACGTCCATGGTCACGGCGTAGGGGCCGAGCGCCGCGATGCGTTCGGCCCACACTTCCTTGGGCTCGCCCATGGAGACCCAGACGTCGGTGGCGACGAAGTCGGCGCCCGAGACGCCCTCGGCCACGTCGCCGGTCAGGGTGATCGTCGCGCCGCTGACCTCGGCGAGCTCCCGGGCCCGCGCCACGACCGCCTCGTCCGGCCGGTACGCCTCGGGGGCGACGATCCGGACGTCCAGGCCGAGCAGGGCTCCGGTGATCAGGTAGGAGTTGCCCATGTTGAAGCGGGCGTCGCCGAGGTAGGCGAAGGCCGTCCCCGCGAGGGACCCCCCGCGGCACTCGGTCATGGTGAGCACGTCGGCGAGCATCTGGGTGGGGTGCCAGTCGTCGGTGAGCCCGTTGAAGACCGGCACCCCGCCGTGAGCGGCCAGCTCCTCGACGGCCTGCTGGCTGTCGCCCCGGTACTCGATCCCGTCGAACATCCGGCCGAGGACCCGTGCGGTGTCCTTCACGGACTCCTTGTGGCCCATCTGGGAGCCCGACGGGTCGAGGTAGGTGGTGAAGGCGCCCTGGTCGGCGGCGGCGACCTCGAACGCGCAGCGCGTACGGGTCGAGGTCTTCTCGAAGATCAGCGCGATGTTCTTCCCGCGCAGCCGCTGGACCTCGACCCCGGCCTTCTTGGCCGCCTTGAGCTCGGCGGCCAGCGAGACCAGGCCGAGAAACTCCTCGGAGGTGAAGTCCAGCTCCTTGAGGAAGTGGCGGCCGGTGAGGTCTATGGCCATGATGACTGCTCCTGGGTCGGGCGGGGATCGGCGCACTGCGCACGGCAGAACTGGAAGTCTATACGACGCCTCGCATCTCTATACAGAGCCCTGGCTCCACGCTCCGCGGCCGCTCATGCCACGGGGTCCCGCTCCACCGGGCAGCTCATACAGCGCGGCCCGCCCCGTCCCCGGCCCAGCTCGCTGCCCCGGATCTCGATCACCTCGATGCCCTGCTTACGCAGATAGGTGTTGGTCGTGGCGTTGCGCTCGTACGCGACGACGACGCCGGGCTCGACCGCGAGCACGTTGCAGCCGTCGTCCCACTGCTCGCGCTCGGCGGCGTGCACATCCTGGGTGGCGGTGAGCACCCGGATCGCGTCGAGGCCGAGGGCGGCGGCGATGGCACGGTGCATGTGCTCGGGCGGATGGTCGGTGACCTTGAGCTCGCGGGGGCCGCTGCCGGGCTCGATGGTGTACGAACGGAGCATGCCGAGACCGGCGTACTGGGTGAAGGTGTCGCCGTCGACCATCGTCATGACCGTGTCCAGGTGCATGAAGGCGCGGGCCTTGGGCATGTCGAGCGCCACGATCGTGCGCGCCGAACCGGCGTCGAAGAGGCCCCGGGCCAGCATCTCCACCGCCTGCGGCGTGGTGCGCTCGCTCATCCCGATCAGGACCGCCCCCTGCCCGATGACCAGGACGTCACCGCCCTCGATCGTGGAGGGGTAGTCGTCCTGCCCCTCCGACCAGTGGTGGAAGACACCCGCCTCCGGGCCGGTGAAGAGCGGGTGGTGCCGGTAGATGGCCTCGAAGTGGACGGTCTCGCGCTGCCGGGCGGGCCAGCGCATCGCGTTGATCGAGACCCCGTCGTAGATCCAGGCCGAGGTGTCCCGGGTGAAGAGGTGGTTGGGCAGCGGGCCGAGGAGAAAGTCGTCCAGGTCCATCACATGGAAGCGGACGGAGGTCGGCTCGCTGTTCCGCTCCAAGAACTCCCGCTTGGTCATGCCGCCGACCAGCGCCTCCGCGAGCGCCTGCGAGGACAACTCCTCGAAGGCGGCCCGCAGATGCTCGGTGGCGAGCGGCCCGTACTCCTTCTCGTCGAAGACCCGGTCCAGCACCAGACGCCGGGCGACCGGGATGTCGAGGGACTCGCGCAGGAGATCGCCGAAGAGGTGCACGGCGACGCCCCGGTCGCGCAGCACGTCGGCGAACCCGTCGTGCTCCTCCCGGGCGCGGCGCACCCACAGGACGTCGTCGAACAGGAGCGCGTCCTTGTTCCTGGGGGTGAGCCGCTTCAGCTCCAGATCGGGGCGGTGCAGTATGACGCGGCGCAGCCGCCCGGCTTCGGAGTCGACATGGAATCCCATGCCTTCATCCTCACCGCGCGGAGCACCGTTCACCCGGCGAACCGCTCATCGGTTCGTTCAGAGCCGGGGGTCCACCGGCTCCGACTCCAGGGCCAGGACGGCGAACACCGCCTCGTGGACCCGCCACAGCGGCTCGCCCTCCGCCAGCCGGTCCAGCGCTTCCAGGCCGAGCGCGTACTCCCGCAGCGCCAGCGAGCGCTTGTGGCCGAGGAACCGGGAGCGCAGGCGCTCCAGATTCTCCGGGCGGGTGTACTCGGGGCCGTAGATGATGCGGAGATACTCCCGGCCGCGCACCTTGACGCCCGGCTGGACCAGGCGGTCCTTGGCGTCCCGGACGAGGGCGCCGAGCGGCTTGACGACCATGCCCTCGCCGCCGCGCCCGGTCATCTCCAGCCACCAGTCGACGCCCGCGCGGACCGACGCCTCGTCCCCGGTGTCGACGACGAGCCGGCGGGTGACCTGGAGCAGCCCGGTCGGGTCGTGCTCGACCAGCCGGTCCAGCCAGGCCAGCTGTTCGTCGTGGGGGACGGCGGCCAGGGAGCGGCCCTGGACGGCGAGGATCTGGAACGGGGCCAGGCGCACCCCGTCCAGGCCCTCGGTGGGCCAGCAGTAGCGCCGGTACGCCTCGGTGAACGCGGCGGCGTCCTGGGCGCGGGCCCGCTGGTCTCCGGCGAGGCCCGCCACCTCCACGCCCCGGGCAGCCGCCTGCTCCAGGGCGGCGACGGCCGGCGGGAAGACCGCGCCGGAGGCCGCGCCGACGGCGGCGTACTGCGAGCGCAGCAGCCCGCCGGCCTTGAGCGACCACGGCATCAGCTCGGCGTCCAGGAGCACCCAGTCGGTGTCCCACTCCGCCCAGAGCCCGGCGGCGGTGACGGCGGTGCGGAGCCGGTCCAGGACCGCCTCGGTCATGGCCGTGTCGTCCAGGAACGGCCTGCCGGTGCGGGTGTACAGCGCGCCGGTGGGCCCCGCCGTGCCGAACCGCGCGGTCGCGGCCTCGGCGTCCTTGCAGACCAGGGCGACGGCCCGGGAGCCCATGTGCTTCTCCTCGCACACGACCCGCTCGACGCCGTCCGCGCGGTACTGCGCGAAGGCCTCGGCCGGGTGCTCCAGGAAGCCGTCCTCGCGGGAGGTGGCGGTGGGGGCCATGGTGGGCGGGAGGTAGGCGAGGAGCTGCGGGTCGACGGCGAACCGGCTCATGACTTCGAGCGCGGCGGCGGCGTTCTCCTCGCGCACGGCGACGCGGCCCATGTGCCGGGTCTCCACGACCCGGCGGCCCTGGACGTCGGCGATGTCCAGCGGCCGGCCCTCCCTGCCCCCGGGCGCCTCGGTGGTCAGCGGCTTGGCGGGCTCGTACCAGACCTTCTCGGCGGGTACGTCGACGAGTTCGCGCTCCGGCCAGCGCAGCGCGGTCATCTTCCCGCCGAAGACCGCACCGGTGTCCAGGCAGATGGTGTTGTTGATCCAGGAGGTGGTGGGGACGGGGGTGTGGCCGTAGACCACGGTGGCGCGACCCCGGTACTCCTCGGCCCACGGATAGCGCACGGGCAGCCCGAACTCGTCGGTCTCACCGGTCGTGTCCCCGTACAGCGCGTGCGAGCGGACCCGGCCGGAGGTGCGGCCGTGGTACTTCTCGGGCAGCCCGGCGTGAGCGACCACCAGCTTGCCCTCGTCCAGGACGTAGTGGCTGACGAGAGAGTCGATGAACTCCCGCACCTGGCCCCGGAACTCGGGGTGCTCGGCGTCCTCGCGCTCCAACTGCTCGACGGTCTCGGCCAGTCCGTGGGTGAGCTGGACCTTGCGGCCCGCGAGATAGCGGCCGAGCTTGTTCTCGTGGTTGCCGGGGACGCACAGGGCGTCGCCCGCCGTCACCATGGACATCACGCGACGCAGCACGCCGGGGCTGTCGGGTCCCCGGTCGACGAGGTCGCCGACGAAGACGGCGGTACGCCCTCCGGGGTGGGCACCGTTTACGTAACCGAGCTTGCCGAGCAGGGTGTCCAGCTCGGAGCGGCAGCCGTGGATGTCCCCGATGATGTCGAACGGGCCGGTGAGGTGGCGCAGGTCGTTGTAGCGGCGCTCCAGGACCACTTCGGCGCGCTCGGCCTCCTCCTCGGTGCGCAGGACGTGCACCTTGCGGAAGCCCTCGCGCTCCAGGCCGCGCAGCGAGCGCCGCAGCTCGCGGCGGTGGCGCTGGATGACGTGGCGCGGCATGGAGGCGCGGTCCGGGCGGGTCGCGTTACGGGCGGCGCAGACGTCCTCGGGGAGGTCGAGGACGATGGCGATGGGCAGGACGTCGTGCTTCCGGGCGAGCTGGACGAGCTGCTTGCGGCTCTCGGACTGGACGCTGGTGGCGTCGACGACGGTGAGCCGCCCGGCCTCCAGGCGCTTGCCGGCGATGTAGTGCAGCACGTCGAAGGCGTCGCGGCTGGCGCTCTGGTCGTTCTCGTCGTCGGCGACCAGGCCCCGGCAGACGTCCGAGGAGACGATCTCGGTCGGCTTGAAGTGCTTCCGGGCGAAGGTGGACTTGCCCGATCCGCTGGCCCCGATGAGGACGACGAGGGAGAGGTCGGTCACCGGCAGCTTGCGTGCGGGGCTCGTGGCAGCGGTGGCGGCGGTCTCCGCGCCGGTGGTGCTGTTGGTGCCGTGGTCGCTGTTCATGCGGCTTCCGCCTCCTTCGTCTCGGTCTTTCCGGCGGTTTCCGTGGTCCGGGTGAACACGGCCAGCTGGGTCGGCGGACCCACCTCGGGGTCCTCCGGTCCGACCGGCACGTACCGGACGGTGTATCCGTGCCGTTCGGCGACCTGCCCGGCCCAGTCCCGGAATTCGGCCCGGGTCCACTCGAAGCGGTGGTCCCCGTGCCGGACGTGCCCGGCCGGGAGGGTCTCCCAGCGGACGTTGTACTCGACGTTCGGCGTGGTCACGAGCACCGTCCCGGGTCGTGCGGCGCCGAACACGGCGTACTCCAGGGCGGGCAGCCGGGGCAGGTCCAGGTGCTCGATCACCTCGCTGAGCACGGCGGCGTCGTACCCCGCCAGCCGCTTGTCGGTGTAGGTCAGCGAACCCTGCCGCAGGGTGACCCGGTCGGCCTGGCGCTCCCCCATCCGGTCCAGCTTCAGCCGCCGCGAGGCGATGGTCAGGGCGCGCATCGAGACGTCGACGCCCACGATCTCGGTGAAGCGCACGTCCTTGAGGAGCGCTTGCACCAACTGGCCCTGACCGCAGCCGAGGTCGAGCACCCGGCTTGCCCCGGCGGCGCGCAGGGCGTCGAGGATCGCGGTGCGCCGGTGCTCGGCGAGCGGGACCGGCTTCTCCTCGGTGTCGGTGCTCTCGTCCACCGCGTTGTCGACGCTGTCCACGTCGAGGTCGTCCGACTCGGCGAGCCGGACCAGCTCCAGGGCCTGGTCGGCCTGGCGGGTGAGCCCCCAGCGGTGGGACAGATAGCGCCGGGTGATCAGCGAACGCTCGGGGTGATCGGCCAGCCAGCCCTCCCCGGCCCGCAGCAGCTTGTCCACCTCGTCGGGCGCGACCCAGTAGTGCTTGGCGTCGTCGAGCACCGGGAGCAGGACGTAGAGCTGCCGCAGTGCCTCGGCGAGCCGCAACTCGCCCTCCAGCACCAGGCGTACGTAGCGCGAGTCGCCCCACGCGGGGAACTTCTCGTCCAGCGGTACGGCCGTGACCTCGACCCGCTCCCAGCCGAGCGGAGCGAAGAGCCTGTGCACCAGCTCGACGCCGCCCCGGGCGGGCAGGGCCGGCACCTCGATCCGCAGCGGCAGCGGGCTCGTCGCCCGCTCGGGCCTGGCCCGGCAGACCCCGCCGAGCGCGGACTTGAACACGGCGGCGATGGCGACCGACAGCAGCGAGGACGCGGCGTAGGGGCGGTCGTTGACGTACTGCGCGAGCGCCGCGTCGGGCGCGCCTCCCCGGCCCTTGCCCTTCCCCCGCCGCACCAGCGCCACCGGATCCACCTCCAGCAGGAGTGCGGCCGTGCAGCGCTCGGCGGACGCCTCGGGGTAGAAGACGTGCGCGGTGCCGTGCGAGGTGGAGAACGTCTGCGCCCGGTCGGGATGCTTGTGCAGCAGGAAGCCCAGATCCGTGGCGGGACGCTCTTGGGTGCCGGTCGTACCGATTGTCAGGAACACCTGTCCGAGTATGATCCTCACCCCCTGCCCCCACCAGGTATTTTTCGCCCGCTGCCTACGTCTCCAGCCGCCCGGCCAGCTCCGTGATCCGGTCCGGTCCCACCCGGCAGCAGCCCCCGACGAGCCGGGCCCCGGCCCGCGTCCAGGACCGCACCCGCTCCGGGTCGAAGGTGCTGCGCCCGGTCCACCCCCGCGCCCCGGCGTCCCAGCCCTCCCCGCTGTTCGGGTAGACCACGGCGGGCCTGCCGGTGACCGCCACTGCCCGCTCGACGGCCTCCCGCGCCTCCTCGGGAGCACAGCAGTTGACCCCGACCGCGACGACGGACTCCCGCCCGGCCGCCACCGCGAACGCCTCCTCCAACGGCTGGCCCGCCCGGGTCCGGCCGCCCGCCACGCTGTACGAGAGCCAGTACGGCAGTCCGGTCTCCTCGGCCACCCGGACCAGGGCCTCCGCCTCGTCCAGGTCCGGCACCGTCTCCAGCGCCAGGACGTCGGGCCCGGCAGCGGCCAGCGCCGCCACCCGGGGGCGGTGGAAACGCTCCAGCTCCCGGACGCTCAGCCCGTAGCGCCCCCGGTACTCGCTGCCGTCCGCGAGCATCGCCCCGTACGGTCCGACGGACGCGGCGACCCAGGTCCGCCGCCCGGGGCCGGCCCGGCGCGCGGCGTCGGCGGCGCGCCGGGCCAGCTCCACGCTGCGGGCGAGCAGGGCCTCGGTCCCGGCCCGGTCGAGCCCGTACCGCCCGAACCCTTCGAACGTGGCCTGATAGCTGGCCGTGATGAGCACGCGCGCCCCCGCCCGGAGGTAGGCGAGGTGGGCGGCCTCGATCTGTTCCGGCGCGTCGGCCAGCAGCCGGGCCGACCACAGCGCGTCGGACAGGTCGCAGCCCTGCGCCTCCAGTTGGTTGGAGAGCCCGCCGTCCAGCAGGACGGGCCCGGCGTCCAGCGCGTCGGCGAGCGTGCTGCCGGTGCTCACGGCCGTCTCCGCCTCCTCAGATCACGTCACGTCAGGTCAGGTCAGGTCAGGTCAGGTCAGCTGGGACTGGATCTGCGAGGAGATCAGTTCCAGATGGTCGAGGTCGTCCAGGTCGAGGATCTGGAGGTAGACCCTCGACGAGCCGATCGCCCCGTAGCGGCCGATCTTGTCGACCACCTCGGCGGGCGAACCCGCCAGCCCGTTCGCCTTGAGCTCCTCCACATCCCGGCCGATGGCCGCCGCGCGCCGGGCGACCTCGGCGTCGTCCTTGCCCGTGCAGACGATCAGCGCGTTGGAGTACACGAGATCGTCGGGCGAGCGCCCGTGCGCCTGCGCGGCGGCCCGGACCCGGCCGAACTGCTTCTCGCTGTCCTCCAGCGAGGCGAACGGGATGTTGAACTCGTCCGCGTACTGCGCGGCGAGCCGCGGGGTGCGCGTCGCCCCGTGGCCGCCGATCAGGACGGGCACCTTGGCCTGGGCGGGCTTGGGCAGCGCGGGCGAGTCGGTGAGCTGGTAGTAGGTCCCGTCATAGCTGAAGGTCTTGCCGACCTCGGTCGCCCACAGGCCGGTGACGATCGCGAGCTGCTCCTCCAGGCGGCCGAACTTCTCCTTCGGGAAAGGGATGCCGTAGGCCTTGTGCTCCTCCTCGAACCATCCTGCGCCCAGACCCAGTTCGACCCGGCCGCCGGACATCTGGTCGACCTGGGCCACCTGGATGGCCAGGACTCCCGGAAGCCGGAACGTGCCGGCGGTCATCAGCGTGCCGAGCCGGATCCGCCGGGTCTCGCGCGCCAGTCCGGCCAGGGTGATCCAGGCGTCCGTCGGGCCGGGCAGACCGTCGCCGGAGCCCATGCGGAGATAGTGGTCGGAGCGGTAGAAGGCGTCGAAGCCCAGGTCCTCGGTGGCCTTGGCGACGGTGAGCAAGGTGTCATAGTCGGCCCCCTGCTGGGGCTCGGTGAAGATGCGAAGATCCATGCCTCCATCCTGCCCCTCCGGCGCCCGGTCCTCCTCACCATCCCGGCCGGTCTCCCCGCGTCTCCCCCGTCGTCTCCCCCCGTCGCGCCGTGTGTGTCCCCCGTCCATCACCCCAAGGGGCCGTCGTCTCCCCCTAGGAGTCCGCCGTCGCCACTCAGGGCGCCGCCGATGGTGCGGGGCCGCGTATGCCGCCGTACGGGCCGTCGCGCTCCCTCTCCCGCTCGGCCAGCCGTCTCAGCATCCCGTGCACGCGGTCCAGTGATTCGTCCGCCGCGTCCATGGCCTCGATGCACTGCCAGTACAGCCCGTCCTCCCCCGTGTCGCAGGCCACCCCGACCAGCGCGATCCCGGCCTCGCCGAGCAACAGCGCGAGCCCGGCCAGGGTCGGACGCACATCGGCGATCCCGGACAACTGGGCCGCCCTGGCACCGCCGGAGAGCACCGTCGGGTGGTCCAGCGCCGCGCATCCGGCGCCGATCTCCCCCAGCGCCCGCGCCTCGCTCCGTAATTCCACCGGCCCGCACAGCGCCAGCCGGCTGCCGACCGCCCGGGCGAGCGCCTGGGCCTGCCAGGCCTCCGCCATGACATCCAGCGCGCCCCGGCTGCCCGCCAGAGCCCGCCGCCCCACCTCGATCAGTCGCTCCGCTTCCATCTGTCTCCCCCGTCCGTACGAAAACCCGCTCACCTCATTCATTACCCACAGTGAGGTAGACAGCACCGTAAGGCCAGAGGAAATCGGAAATCTGTGGACACGAAGTCGAATGTGGATATCTTGATCACTCCGAAGAGTGACGATCGCGGGGTTCGGGAGCGCTCGGCAGAGGGAAGCGTTTCTCGTTCCGCTCCAACTTGGCCACCAGTGCCGCCGTCGGGTCGATGCCCAACACCTCGCAGAACTGCAGGAGATAGGCGAGCACGTCCGCCACCTCGTCGGCGACCCGGTGGGCGGATTCGGGGTTCTCCATGATCCCGGCCGACTGCTCGGGCGTCAGCCACTGGAAGATCTCCAGGAGTTCGGAGGCCTCTACGCTGAGCGCGGCCGCCAGGTTCTTCGGGGTGTGGTACCGCCCCCAGTCCCGTGCCGCCGCGAACGCGGCCAGCCGACGCTGGAGTTCTGCCACATCGATGTCTGTCACGGCCTCAGGTCTATCACCGGCCACCGACAGCGGAGGGCTCGCGGGAGGCGGCCCCGGAGGAGGCGGCCGGGGGCGGCGGTCCGAGCCGGCTGCCGCCCCGGCTGCCGCTTCCTACGACTGCGCGAGGCCCGCGGGCGTGACCCCTTCGACCTCCATGCCGACCGGCGCGAGCAGGAAGACATTGCGGTCGACGCGGTGCATGCCGCTGCCCAGGCCGAAGACCACACCGCTGCTGAAGTCGAGAATCCGCTTCGCGACGTCCGTTTCCGCCGCGGTCAGGTCGAGCAGCACCGGCACCTGGGCGACGAGATACTCCGCGACCTCACGGGCGTCAGCGAAGACCTGCACCCGCAGCACCACGAGGCGGCGCTGTTCGGCGGCGCGCTCGTCCGGGACGGTGCGGTGGTCGATCCGGGACGGCCACTCGTCGCGCCCGCGCAGCGGTACGACCTGGGCGAGCCCCTCCCACTGTTCGTCGGTGGCGTCATATCTGTCATACCTGTCGTACCTGCTCACAGGGCCACCCCGTCGTCGAGCCGGTCGGATGGGCACCGGCTGCACTCACTGTTCATCGGGCAATCCTCTCGTCCCTCACCCGTTCGGCGTACCAACGACACGGCGAAGTCTCCGTCCGTGTCGCATCCGGTACCCGACAGACATCGGTTCATGACGGAGACACCCCGTCGCCAAGCCGCCCCGCCGGACCGTCAGACCGTGATGACCTGGACCCCCGCCTCACCGAACCGGCCCCTCGCCTCCGCCGCGATGTTGGAGTCGGTGACCAGGACGTCGACGAGGCCCAGGTCGCAGACGCGCGCGAAGGCCCGCTTGCCGATCTTCGAGGAGTCGGCCGCGACCACCACCCGCTGGGCCCGTTCCGCGAGCAGCCGGTTGACGCTGGCCTCACCCTCGTGGTGGACGTACGCGCCGCGCTCGATGTCGATGGCGTTCACTCCGAGGACGGCGACGTCGAGCGTGATCTCGTTCATCACGCCGACGGCGAGCGGGCCCGTCAGTTCGTACGACTGAGGCCTCGCGACCCCGCCCGTCACGACCATCTTGATCTGCGGGCGGATCGCCAGCTCGCTCGCGATGTTGAGGGCGTTGGTCACCACGGTCAGCGTCGGCTGCCCGCCCGCCACCGCCGTCTCCCCCACGATGTCCGGCCGTACCGCGAGCGCCCTGGCCACTTCGGTCACGGTCGTCCCACCGGTCAGGCCGACCACCTCGCCGACCGCGACGAGGCCCGACACCGCGCGCCCGATGGCCTGCTTCTCCGGCGCGTGACGGCCCGTCTTGTAGCGCAGCGCCAGTTCGTAGGAGACGCCGTGCGCGACCGCGCCACCCCGGGTGCGGGTGAGCAGGTGCTGTTCGGCCAGTTGGTCCAGGTCGCGGCGGATGGTGGCGGCCGAGACGTCGAGCGTCGCCGCCGCCTCCTCGACGTCCACCCTGCCGTGCTTGCCGACCAGTTCCAGCAGCGCGTCCCAACGGGCGTCCCTGGACAAGAGCGTCTCCTCACCGTCCGGCGCGGGCACCGCGTTTCGCGGGAACGCGGTCGCCGGTGTCCGGACCGCCGCAAGCGTCGCACAGGGGCCCCCTGGAGCCCTTCACCCACCTGCACCTTGCTTGTTTTTGCTCGATAACTGCATGTAACGTGCAGAATTCTACATGCGGGCTCATCAGCCGCGCTCAGCCCCGTTCCCGTGGTCCACCTCGTTCCCGTGGAGTGCAGACGTGTCGTATGCCGAGACCGAGACAGCCAGTCAGCCCGCATGCTGGCGGCGCGCCGCCGCCCTGGCCGGTGGCCCCGAGGCCGCCGTCCTGCCCGCCCCGGGCGAGCGGATCGCGGTCGTGGGCTGCGGCACCTCCTTCTACATGGCGCAGGCCTACGCCGGGCTCCGCGAGGGCTCCCGACAGGGCGAGTCGGACGCCTTCGCCGCCTCCGAATTCCCCTTCGGCCGCGGCTACGACCGAGTCGTCGCACTGACCCGCTCGGGGACCACGACCGAGGTGCTGGAGCTGCTGACCCGGCTGCGCGGCACCACGCGCACCGTGGCCGTCACGGCGGATCCGCGGACTCCGGTCAGGGCGGCGGCCGACGACCTCGTCGTCCTGGACTTCGCCGACGAACGGTCCGTCGTCCAGACGCGCTTCGCCACGACCGCCCTCACCCTCCTGCGGGCCCATCTCGGCCTGCACTCCGAGACGGCGGTCGCGGACGCGGAGACCGCGCTGGCCGAGCCGCTCTCCGACGAGCTGCTGCGGAGCACCCAGTTCTCCTTCCTCGGCCGGGGGTGGACGGTCGGTCTGGCCCACGAGGCGGCGCTGAAGATGAAGGAGGCGTCGCTGTCCTGGACGGAGTCCTATCCCGCGATGGAGTACCGCCACGGTCCCATCAGCATCTCCACCACGGGCACCACGACCTGGATGTTCGGCGATGCCCCCGAGGGGCTGCCCGAGCAGGTGCGCGCGACGGGCGCCCAGTGGGTGAACGGCTCCCTCGACCCGCTGGCCGATCTCGTACGGGTACAGCGCCTCGCCCTCGCCCGGGCCGCCGCACAGGGGATCGACCCGGATCTGCCGCGCCACCTGAGCCGCTCGGTGGTTCTCGACGGGGCCCGGGACAAGGCCTGAGAGACCATGGAGGCATGCACCTGACCCTGTCGGCAGCCCAGCGGCTGTCGGCCGCCTCCGAGCCGCAAGGAGGCATCGCCGGCTGGGCCGCCGGGCTGGTCGAGACGTTCGGCGGGCCGGGCGCGGGTGCGGCCATCGCGTTGGAGAACGTGTTCCCGCCGCTGCCGAGCGAGGTCATCCTGCCACTGACCGGGTTCGCCGCGTCGCAGGGCGTGCTCAGTATCGCCTCGGCGCTGTTCTGGACGACGCTCGGGTCGGTCGTGGGGGCGGTGGTCCTGTACGGGATCGGGGCCGTGTTCGGCCGGGAGCGGATGCATGCCTGGTGGGCGAAGCTGCCGCTGGTCAAGGCCTCCGACCTGGTACGGACGGAGGCGTGGTTCGCCCGGCACGGCACCAAGGCGGTTCTGCTGGGCCGGATGGTGCCGGTGTTCCGGAGCCTGATCTCGGTGCCCGCGGGTGTGGAGCGCATGCCGCTGCCGGTGTTCGTCGCGCTGACGACGGCGGGCAGTCTGGCGTGGAACACCGTGCTGGTGATGGCCGGATACTGGCTCGGCGACCAGTGGGACGTCGTCGGGGCGTACGTCGGCGTCGTGTCCAAGGTCGTGCTGGCACTGGTCGTCGTCGCCCTGGTCGGCTACGTCACGATGCGTGTCCGGGGCCGCGGGCGCGAGAAGCCCTGACGGCACGGGTCCGCGCGGCACGGCGCGGCCGGACGGGCGCGACCCGGCACGCACCGTTCAGCGCCGCGCCGCCCGCCGGAACCGGCCCCCGGCCCGAACGACCGGACACCCCCTCGGGGGTGTCGCGCGCATGACCGCTCAGGACTCCTCGAAGTAGGCGTCCAGGACCTTGTCCAGCTCGGCCGGCCAGCCCTTGAGCTGACTGCGGCTCTCCGCCTCGACCTCGGCGTTGAACCAGCGGCGGGTCGACAGGTGGACGGTCACCGTGAACCTGCGGCCGAAGCGGGCCGGGGTGGTCTCCACCGCGCCGATCTCGTCCCACCCGAAATCGGCCTCCTGGTCGTCCAGCCGGAACCGGACCCCTTCCCGCGCCACCCGGATCGAACCGCGCCGGTCGCCGACCTCGAAGACGGGGCCCTCCTCGTCCTCGTCCTCGGCCTCCGCATCCGCATCGTCGCCGACCGCCGCGGCTTCCTCCGCCGCTTCCGGTTCCTTGCCGGCGTCGCCCTCCTCGGCCGCCGGTTCGAGCTCGCCGTCGCGGATCTCCTCCGCCTCCGGACCGGCCTCCGATTCCGCTTCGGGCTTCCGGGTACCGGCGGGCGCCGCCAGTCCGGGCAGGGGGATGAACGCCGGGTCGGTGCCTGCGGCGAACTCGGGCTTCTTGTTGGAATCTATGCTCTGCTCCACGGCGGGCAGTATGGTCGACGAACCTGTACGTGACCAGTCATGACCGCTCCGGCCCAGCTCCCGGCCCCCATCCCGCGGGTGAACTCCCCTCCACGGAACGGGCGAAGCCCCTGGCCGGCCGCCAGATTAAAGTTAGGTCAGCCTAACCCTCGACGGGGTCTGACCGGCCCTCAGAGCACGCCCTTGCGCCACTCCCGTACCAGCAGATAGCCGAGGTACGCACCGCCGATCGCCATGGTGTAGATCCCGACCGGCAGGTCGTCGAAGAGCGTCAGCTGCTGGGAGCAGAGGTCCGCGAGCACCAGCAGCAGACCGCCGGTCAGGGCGGAGAGCAGCAGGTGCGGACCGGAGCCACGGGTGAGGCGTCTGGCGATCTGGGGTGCGGTCAGGGCGATGAAGGCGATCGGTCCGGAGACGCTGACGGCTGCGGCGGAGAGGGCGATGGCCAGGACCACGGCGAGCGTCTTGGCCTTCTTCGGCTCGGATCCGAGCCCTTCGGCGATGTCGTCGCCCATCTCGCCGATGTCGAGCCGCCGGGAGATCAGGGCGGTCAGCGGGGCGGTGGCGAGCAGGATCAGCCACACGGTGGTGGCGTCGGTCCAGGACCGGGCGGTCAGGCTGCCGTTGACGTAGGCGGTGAGGACGGAGGCCTTGTCGCGTTCCAGGGCGTAGACGACGTACTGGGTGACGGCCGCGCCCATCGCCGCGACCCCGATGCCGGCGATGACGAGCCGGGCGGGGTTGCGGAAGCCGGTGCCGGTGGAGACGTACACGAGGGCCATCGCGAGGATCGCGCCGATGAGCGCGCCGACGGGGACGGGAACCGTGTCGGGGAACATCAGCGCGCAGATCGCGGCTCCCGCGCCGGCTCCGGCGGAGAGCCCGATGACGTCCGGGCTGCCGAGCGGGTTGCGGGTGACGGACTGGAACAGCGCGCCGGACAGGCCGAGCGCCGCGCCGACCCCGATGGCGACGGTGACGCGCGGGCCGCGCAGCCGGTTGAAGACGAACCGGTCCTTGCCCTCGGCGTCCCCGACGAGCGCGGCGGGCAGATCGGCGAGGTCGATGCCGAGGCGTCCCCAGGCCAGCGTCGCGACGGCGGCCGCGAGGAGGAGGACGAAGAGCCCGACGCCGGCGAACACGGAGGCGCGGCGCATGGGTATCGCCACGGTGCGGCCGATGGTCAGGTAGCCCCGGGAGGCCTTGGCGGCGGGCGCGATGCGGTCGGTGACGGTCATGAGGTGCCCCTCATCCTGCGTACGGCGATGAGCAGCGCGGGTGCGCCGATGAAGGCGGTGACGACGCCGACCATGAGTTCGGTGGGGCGCATGACGACCCGGCCCACCACGTCCGCGAGGAGCAGGAGGGTGGGGCCGAGCAGGGCGGAGAAGAGGATCTGGGCGCGGAAGTCGACGCCGACCAGGGCCCGTACGACGTGCGGGACGGCGAGGCCGACGAAGGCGATCGGGCCGACGGCGGCGGTCGCGGCGGCACTGAGCAGGGTGGCGGCGAGCAGTCCGCCGCCCCGGGTACGCCCGGGGTGCGAGCCGATGGCGACGGCGGTGGCGTCGCCGAGGGCCAGGGCGTTGAGGCCGGGCCCGAGGGCGAGGGCGAGCAGGAAGCCGACGGCGGCGAAGGGCAGGACGGACCAGAAGACGTCGAAGTCCCGGCCGCCGAGCGCTCCGACGACCCAGTAGCGGTAGCTGTCGAAGACCTGCGGTTTGCTGAGGGTCACCGCCTGGATGAACGCCATCAGTACGGCGGTGAGCACCGCTCCGGCGAGCACCAGGCGCACCACGCTCGTCCCCGTGCCGGCGGAGCCGATGACATGGACGAGGACGCCGGCGACCAGCGCTCCGGGCAGCGCCCACCACATGGTGTCGGTGGCGCCGGAGGCCCCGAGCCAGGCGGTCGCGGCGACGATGCTCGCGGAGGCGCCGGCGTTGATGCCGAGGAGGCCCGGCTCCGCCAGCGGGTTGCGGGAGACACCCTGCATGAGGGTGCCCGCGACGGCGAGGCAGAGTCCGGCGAGGACGCCGAGGACGGTCCGGGGGTAGCGGCTCTCGATGATGACGGTGATGTTGGGGTCGGCGCTGCCCCGCAGGACGTCGACGACATCACCGAACGAGGTGCTGCGACTGCCGAACATGACGCTCGCACAGAGCGCGACGGCCAGCGCGGCCAGGCCGAGGAGCAGGAGGAAAGCCGTCCGAGCGGCGCCGGTACGGGAGGTACCGGCGCCGCTCGGCGGTGCGACCGTGGTGGTTGCCATGAGAGTGGAGTGTGCCTGGTGGCCCTGGTCCTTCGGATACCCGGCCGGGGTTACTTGCCGGCGGTCTTGACGGCCTTGTCGATGATCGGCAGGTAGCGCTCGATCGTCCAGGGCACGGTCAGCGGGTTGATGATCGAGGAGGCGGTGACGAAGGAGTTGTCGTCGCTCGCGACGACGGCGCCCTTCTTGATCGCGGGGATCGCGCCGTACAGCTTCTGGCCCTCGATCTCCTTGCGGTTCTTCTCGTCCGTGTAGAACGTGAAGACGAGGTCGCTGTCCTTGAGCTTCTCGGCGTTCTCCAGGCCGATGAGGGCCGAGTCGGTGCCGGGGGTCTCCTTGAAGCCGTTGACGACCGGGTCGACCTTCAGGCCGAGCGAGGAGACCATCTTGACGCGCTGCTCCTCGGGCTTGAAGACGCCGAGGGTGCCGGGGCCGGAGTTGTAGATGTAGGAGAAGGTGACGTCCTTGTAGTTCGGCCGGGTGGCCGCGGCGTCGGCGAGCTGCTTCTCGATCTTCGTCTTGAGACCGTTCGTGTCCTCGGTCCGGCCGAGCGCCTTGCCGATGATGTCGATCTGCTGGTCCCAGTCGGTGCTCCACGCCTGGTCGGGGTAGGCGACCGTGGGGGCGATGTCCTTGAGGACGTCGTACTGCTTCTGCGTGATGCCCGACCAGGGGGCGAGGATGACGTCCGGCTCCAGCTCGGTGATCGCCTCGAAGTCGATCTCCTCGCCGCCGGTGAACTGCTTGGGCAGCTCGTCGCCGGACTTCTTGACGGCTTCGTTGATCCACGGCAGGTAGCCGGACTTGTCGCTGCCCCAGGGGTAGCTCTCGATGCCGACCGGGGTCTGGCCGAGGGCTATCGCGGTCTCGGCGGAGCCCTGGCCGAGGGTGACGATGCGCTCCGGCTTCTCCTCGATCTTCGCGGTGCCGAGCGAGCTCTTGATCGAGACGGGGAAGGCGCCGCCGCCCTTCGCCGAGTCCTTGGCCCCGTCCTTCTTGTCGCCGTCGCTGTCCGAGGAGCAGCCGACCAGGGCGACGGCGAGAGCGACGGTGGTGGCCGTGGCGGCGAGAGTGTGGCGGCGCACGCGGGTGAAGCCGAGCATGGAGGGTCCTCAGGTTGGCCGAGCGAATGAAGGTTAGGCAAGCCTAAGCCAGAGGTGTCGGCGGCTCAAACAACCCCCCTCTCGCACCACCTGGCCCAGGCGCCGCACTCCGGGACCGCCACTCCGGCGGAAGTCCCGGTCCGGGAGGGGCGAGAAACGGTGACGCACCACCATTGCGAAACATGCAATCTTCTCAGAGATGATTTACTGCCAGATGAATAATTCATACGGTCGAGCTTCGTGCGGCACTTCGGCGCATCACCACGGGGACAGAGTGAGATGTCTGTACTACCCCTCGGCGCACGGTCGTTGCCCACGGACGGCATGACGGCGCCACCCCAGGAGGAGCCCGCTTCCGGGATGCCCGTTGCCGCGTGGGCCGACGGCGGACCGGGCCTCGCGTCCGGCCCTTCCCGACGCGGTTTCGATCGAGAGCGGTCGCGCTCGCCCGGCGGCCGAAGCGGTCGGCGGGGGCGTTGGGGACGCACGGGCGGGGCAAGCGAACCCGTGCGCTGATCGTTATGGAGGCCGCCCGCGCCAGGCCGTTTGCCGCTGAACTCCCGTACGTCGTGAGCGTCTCCACCCCCTGAACGGCTCCGCCCACCCGCACGGCCCGAAGCCTTGAACGGCCCGACGCCCAAGAACGGACGGAGTTTCCCTGCCCGCGCTCGACCTCACCGCCGATGACGTCGCCTTCCGGCGTCCGCGACGGGGGCTCCACATCCAGCTCCAGAGACGAGGCGTCCGCGCGGACCGCGAAGCGGACCCCGGCGGTAGTGCGGGCCAGCCCGGAGAAGTTGGCCGACATCGCGGCGGCGAGCCGGTCCACCGGCATCCGCAGCGGCAGCCTCGCGCCACCGCCCCGGTCCCAGCTTGCCGACGGCGCGATAAACGTAGCAGCGCAATCATCTGCCCCCAAACAATCATGGGCGGTAAGTAGGCGACGGTTACAGGCCCTAGGCTGGAGGCGCGAAAACGTTCTGGGGACGGACAATCTCCACACACCGGATGGCTCGCCGTCCTGGGCCGCAGGAGGAGCAGTCATGACCGCCACACCGCCTTCCCGTGTCACCTCGCCCAGCCGCGAGCCGGAGGCCGGCGACCGCGACCGGTACTTCTCCCGGCTGGCGCAGGAGCGCCCCGACATCGCGATGTGCCGGGCGACCACGTTGGTGGCCCGCACGATCGACGAGGAGTTGTCCGGGCACCGTATGACCGCGGCCCAGCACCTCGTACTGAAGATGCTCGACGACGTGGGCCCGTGTTCCCAGCAGGAGTTGAGCGAGCAGCTGCGCATCGACCGGAGCGTGATGGTCGGCTGCATCGACGGACTGGAGGACTCCGGTCTTGTACGGCGCGAGCGCCACCCCCGGGACCGCCGGGCCTACGCGGTGACGCTGACCCCGGAGGCGGGACCGGCACTGGCGGAGGCGGAGGCCGGGGTGCCGCGCCTGCTGGACCGGGCCTTCGGCGCGCTGACGGCCGCCGAGCGGCGGACCCTGACCCGGCTGGTGGGCAAGATCCTCGACGTGAACTGAAGCCCGCTCGGGCTCGGTGCGGTGTGTCGACGCCGGTCACCCGGCGGGGCGGGGCGGGCGCCGGGTCAGTGCCCGTGATCGACGCCGGAGCGGGGCGGGCGCCGGTCAGTGCCCGTGATCGGCGGACTCCCCGCCCTCGGGCACCGACTCCCCGGGCGTCGCCCCGCCCGCGTACACGGTGAAGGCAGCCGTGCGGACCTTGCCCTCGTGCCGGAAGTCGAGGAAGAGGCGGTAGGCCCCCTTGCTCGGGGCCGTCGCGGTGAAGGAGACCTCCGGCCCGGGCTCCGTCCGCCCGTCGCCCGGCTCGCCGTTCGGATGGACGTGAAGGTACGCCAGATCCCCGGCGCGCAGCGCGACGAGGTGGCCGTAGGCGCCGAGATGGGGCTGCAGGTCGGTGACCGGCTTTCCGTCCTTCTCGACCTCCAGCTTGAGCTCGCTGCCCGCCCCGGGGCGCAGCGCCCCGTCGAGCGTCACCTCGTACCCGTCGACGGTCACCGTCCGTTCGGCGTCCGGCAGCGGCTCGGGGCGCGCGTCGCCCGAGACGGCCAGGTCCGCGCCCAGGGTGACATCCTCGGCGTTCTTCACGTCCGGGGTGAAATCGGCGAAGACCCGGTAGCCGCCGGCCTCGGGAAGCTCGACGGGGGTGGACCAGGTGCCGTCGGCGGCCCGCTCGGGGTGCAGATGCCGGTAGGTGGTGAGGTCGCTCGACGCCACGATCAGGTGCAACTCCTTGCCGTGCTCGCGCCGGAACGCGGTCACGTTGCGGGAGGTGTCCTCG
The DNA here is from genome assembly GCF_042718715.1 of Streptomyces sp. NPDC058576. Taxonomy (NCBI): domain Bacteria; kingdom Bacillati; phylum Actinomycetota; class Actinomycetes; order Kitasatosporales; family Streptomycetaceae; genus Streptomyces; species Streptomyces sp. NPDC058576. The sequence continues at coordinate 48,078 of NZ_JBHXPF010000011.1, forward strand.
TCCACGACGGCGAAGCGCAGCTCGGCGGTCTCGCCCGCCTCGACGCGCGGGGTGCGGAGGTCGAGGGCGAAGCCCCCCTCGGCGATCTGCAGGCCGCCGGGGAGCTGCGGGCCCTTCTCGGCACTCTTCTCCGCCGCCTCTTCCCCCGCCGAGTGCTCCTTCGCCCCATGACTTTCCTGCTGGGACACGTCTTCGGTGGCGACGGCCGGGTCCACGGCGCCTCCCACCGCGTACGCCGAACCGAAGGCCGCCGTGAGCCCCGCGGCGAAGGCCGAGATCTTGAGACCGGTATGCATGACCCACTCCCTCGTCGAGATCGCCGGGTCGCGACCACTCTCTTCGAGGATACCCCCCAGGGGTATCAAGTCAACCGGGAGGCGATCTTGAGGAAGGGACGGGGCCATCAGCTCCCGACCGATGGACAGCGACCTCGCCGCTGAAGAGAACGGTGGCGGCCCGGCAGGGCTCGACGACGCACGTCAGGCCCTGAACAAGCCCCTCGCCGCACGAGAACGAGCCGCAGGAAGGTCGTCACTGCCTCCGCTGTCGCAGCTCATGCCACTGATCGAGCCTCCGCGGCAGGGCGAGGCCCTCCTTTACTTCTCCGCGCGTGCGCGTCGCACGGAACACGCCTTCGCCGCACGAAGCACCGAAGGCCCAACCGGACCGCCGGCATCCCGGACTCCGGGTCGTCAGCGGTCAGCCCGCCTGCGCCTCGAAGCCGGCGTCCTGGCAGTACTGCACGACGAGCCCCTGCGCCTCCCTGTCACCGCTCTTCATCGCCGCCACAGTCGCCTCCCCCAGGGTTCGGCCTCCCCCGACCGCCTCGTCCCGGAGTGGCTCCATCGCGCGGACGGCATCATCGACGACGGCCCCGACCTCATCGAACCCCTCCGGATCGACCGTCTCCTCATCTACGGCGTCCCGCGTCTTCTGCCACGCCCCCAACTCCGTGCAGTAGCGCTCGCGCTGCTCGGTCAGCCGCTGTTCGCTCCTGCCGTCCGACGAGGAACATCCCGCCGTCACCGCGACCAGAGTGAATACCGGGACGATCGCCCTGACCCATCGCACTTGTTGCTCCCGCCTGACTGAAACCGCGCACGAAACCGCTTACCCACAACTCCGGAGCAGGATAGTCACGTTGGGCTCGTCGCCCGAGGGCGGTCCGGACCGGCGGAGCACCGGCCCGCCGCACCCTCCCGGCCGCCCCAGGCCGCCCCCGTCGAAGCCGCCACAGCCCGGCACCGCACCAGACGCACCGCACCCGCCGCCGGATCGCCTCCCAGCGCGACCCCGACCGGGTCGCACGCGAGCGGGAAGCCGTCCAGGATGCCGCCGTAGCCACCACCCACACACAACAGGCCCTGAGGGCCGCCCCCGCGCCGCCCTGGGCGACGATCTCCCGCCTGGGGCCCCCAGACCGCCACCCGGGGTGGAGATCGGCTCTCAGCGGCCCGTACGGGCGATCTCCAGCATGGCGGGGAAGAAGTGGGCATATCGGGCACGGCGGCGGGGAAGGCGAGGTGGTCGGCCAGGTTCGCTGTCGCGCCGGACAGCCGGGGCCGGGGATGCAGAGTCCGACGCCGGCACGTCATGAGCCGCAGACGTAGTTGGTCATCCCAGTTGAGCTCTCACCTGGAACTCTCAGGTTGACCTCGCACATGGATATCTCACCTGGCACTGACAAGACCCGCTGACACATCCATGATCACCAGCTGACTCGGCGGCTCCAAAGGCGCTGAATCGTTTGAGTGTTGGACGCCCACATGACTACGGTTCAGGGCATGAAGACGACAGCCGATGCCGAGCAGGGCATGCAGAAGAACGAGGCGTCCGGACGGGACACCCGAGCGGCGATCCTGACCCGCGCGATCAGGGCCAACGTGCCGCTGCGCAAGACCTTCGTCCAGGCGAACAGGGGGGCGAAGAGCCGCCCGGGACCCCTGAGCGACTTCGTGACCGGCAGGGACCTGCGGGGACTCAGGGCCTACCTGATGATCGTGGCCGCGTGCAGCAACGGGGACAACGGCTGGTCGACCACCCACGACAGCGCCGTGTGGGCGCGGCTGATGGACATCCACGAGACCGCGAGCCCGCAGTCCGCGCGAACCGGCGCCTGGCGGGCGCTGCGCCGGCTGAAGGAGCGCAACCTGATCGAGTGCAGCCGCGTCGGAACCATGATCAAGGTGACGCTGCTGCGCGAGGACGGGACCGGGAAGGCCTACGACCGCCCCAAGGGCGACACCGAGGAGAACCGGTTCCTGCAGATCCCCACCACGTTCTGGACACAGGGCCGCGACGAGAGGCTGAGCCTGCCCGGCCTGGCCCTGTTCCTCGTGGTCGCCCGCGAGAAGCACTGGACGACCTTCCCCGCGGAATGGGCGCCCGAGTGGTACGGCTGGTCCCCCGACACTCACGAGCGCGGCCTGAAGCAACTCGTCGAGCTCGAGTTCGTCCAGGCCCGGGCCTTCCGGAAGAAGGCCCCCCTCGCACCCCTGGGCTTCACCATCGCCCAGCAGTACCAGCGGGCCCTCATCACCCGGCCGCGCAAGCCGCCGAAGAAGACCACCGCCCCCACCCCCGGATGACCCGCGGACCCGGGAGCACGTTCGGCTCCGCCCAGCTCAACACCGTGACGGACCACTTCATCGATCCGAGCCGTCCCTAGACGGCTCCGCCCACCCGTCTGCCCCAGGGGGACACCATGACCACCACGCCGAACCCGCAGCCCCAGCCCCAGCCCCAGCCCCAGCCCCAGCCCCAGCCCCACGGTGCTCCCGCTCCGGTGCCCGACCCGCCGGCCACTCCCGACCGGGCGGAATGGGTGCTGCCGGTGATCGTGATCGGGGCGGTGGTCGTCCTGATGGCGTGCGCGTTCGGGGCGTTTCTCGTCCACGCCTACCCGGCACTCAAGGAGCCGCTCACGATGGCCCTGAGCATCGCCACGCTGGCCGGGCTGCTCGTCGCCACCGTGGTGCTGCTGCACCGCCGACGGTGAACGTCGCTGCTCCCTGGAGTGAGTCGGCCGGCCGGGGCCCCGGAGATCGCATGGGCGGCGATCGGGGTCAGGGCCCGTACGGAATCCCGTACCGGCAGCGGAAGCCGTCGGTACGGGCTCCGTCGCCCGCGACGTCAGCCGACCTCGCCGCCCAGCGCCGCCAGAGTGCGCAGCAGGGTGTCCGTCTGCTCGTCCATCGGGAAGAACGACTCCACCGCGAGTTCCGAGAGGGTCACGTCGGCGGGGGCGCCGAAGGTGGCGATCGTGCTGAAGAACGCCATGTCACCGAGCGGCGTACGGATGCGCAGCGGGACGACTATGCCGGTCGGGTCCACCGGTCCGGGGTCGGCATCCGGGCCCGGCGGGGCGGGGTAGGCGGAGACCTCCTCGTACAGCTCCCGCAGGTCGTCGTGGCCAGTGGTGTCGACCTGGTGCCGCAGCCGGCCGAGGGCGTGGGCCCGGACCTGGGCGAAGTTCAGGCACTGGGAGGCGAGCCCCTCCGGGTGGAGGATCAGCCGCATCACGTTGCCACCCGACTCCGTCAGGTGCGGCGGCACGGTGCCGAGCAGGAGGGACATCGCGTCGTTGCGGTCGACGATGTTCCAGATCCGGTCGATCGCGGCGGCCGGGTACGGCTCGTGGCCGGCCAGCATCGCCCTGACCGCCGAGCGCACCATGGCCATCCGGTCGCTGTCGAGCGGCGACTCCCGGTAGGCGGGGGCGTAACCGGCCGCCAGCAGAAGGCCGTTGCGGTCCCGCAGCGGGATGTCGAGGTGCTCGGCGAGCCGGAGGACCATCTCCCGGCTCGGCCGGGCGCGGCCTGTCTCCACGCAGGAGAGGTGCCGGGTCGATGAGTCCGCCCGCAGAGCCAGGTCGAGCTGGCTGAGCTTGCGGCGACGGCGCCACGCACGAAGCAACAGGCCCACACGAGGCTGGACTTGGGTCTCCATGATCTCACCGTATCCGTGAATCCCCGCCGAGGCGTTCTTGACCTGGGAGGTCATGGAGTCCCGGACACCCCGCGTGGCACGGTGTCACCGATCCGCCGACCGAAGGAGATCCCGCATGACGTACACCCTCGCCCCGTCCGCAGCGATGGCCCCCGCACCGGACGCCTCCCGGTTTCTCCGTCTGGTGCTGCGCGTCGACAGCGTGAGTACCGCCGTGATGGGCCTCGTGCTGGTCGCGGCCGCCGTGCCGCTCGGCTCCGCGACCGGGATGCCGGTGGCCTTCGCCGTCGCGTTCGGGATCTTCCAGCTCGGCGGAGCGGGCTGTCTCGCCCTGATCGCCGGCTATCCGGTGATCCCGACGGCCCTGGCCAGAACCGTCGTCGCGGTGAACGCCCTGTGCGCGGTCGGGTGTGTGGTGACGGCCTTCGCCGGGTTCGTGCCGCTCAACGAATTCGGGGTGGTGTTCCTGCTGATCGGCGCGCTGATCGTGGCGGTCTACACGGCGCTCCAGTACACGGGGCTGCGGCGGATGACCGCGGCGACGGCCTGACCGGCCGCCGCCGGAGCCGGGGGCTTGGCCGTCGAACGTGATCGCGGTGTCCTCGCCCGCTCCGGCGTGGCGTCGCGGGAGCCGCCCCCGCCCTCCCTAGCGTGGCGGAGGCGGGACCTCCGACGGCAGGACAGACGCACCTCATGGCACCACGCACCCACTGGCTCTTCGGGGACCAGCTCGGCCCCCACTTCCTGGACCCCGACCACGGCGGCCCGGACGCCCGGGCCCCTCTCCTGATGATCGAGGCCCGGTCCGTGCTGGGCCGGCGCCGCTTCCACCGGGCCAAGGCCCACCTGGTCCTCTCCGCGATGCGGCACCGGGCGGCCGAACTGGGCGACCGGGTCCGCTACGTTCGGGCCCGGACCTACGCGGAGGGACTGGCGGAGGCGGGTTTCGGCAGCGGGGGCGACCGCCTGACGGTCTGCCACCCCACCTCCCGTGCCGCGCTGGACTTCGTGACCGCGCGGGACGGGATCGACGTCCTGCCGGCCCGGGGCTTCCTGGTGCCGCGGGAGGAATTCGGCGCGTGGGCGAAGGAGCACGGGGGCGACCACCTGCGGATGGAGGGCTTCTACCGGTGGATCCGCCGCCGGCACGAGCTGCTCATGGACGGCGATGAGCCGGCCGGCGGAACGTGGAACCTCGACCACGACAACCGCGAGCCGCCGCCCCGGGGTCGCGGGACCCTGGACGCCCCCGCCCCCTACCGTCCGCGCGAGGACGAGATCGACGACGAGGTGCGCCGCGACCTCGACCGCTGGGAGCGCGACGGCGAGGTCGCGTTCGTCGGCCGCGACGGCCCCCGCCGCTTCCCCGTCACCCGGCGGGAGGCACTGGCCGCGCTGCGGCGCTTCGTCTCCCACCGCCTCGGCGACTTCGGCCGGTACGAGGACGCGATGCTGGCGGCCGATCCCGTGATGAGCCACAGCCTGCTGTCCGTCCCCCTCAACCTGGGTCTCCTGGACCCCGCCGAGTGCGTCGACCGGGCCGAGAAGGCGTGGCGCGCGGGCGAGGCGCCGCTCAACAGCGTCGAGGGCTTCGTCCGGCAGATCGCCGGCTGGCGGGAGTACGTGTGGCAGCTGTACTGGCACTTCGGTGAGGAGTACCGGGAGCGCAACGCGCTGCGCCACAGCGCGCCGCTGCCCGACTGGTTCCTCGACCTGGACGCCGACGCCGTCACCGCGAACTGCCTGTCCACCGTGCTGGCCCAGGTCCGCGACACCGGCTGGACCCATCACATCCCACGGCTGATGGTGCTGGGCAGCCGGGCGCTCCAGGACGGCTGGGACCCGGCCGCCGTGACCGACTGGTTCCACCGGTGCTTCGTGGACGGCTACGACTGGGTGATGCTGCCCAATGTCGTCGGCATGTCGCAGTACGCCGACGGCGGCCGGATGACGACCAAGCCGTACACCTCCGGTGGCGCCTACATCAAGAAGATGAGCGACCTCTGCGGGCCGTGCTCCTACCGCCCGACCGACCGCACCGGCGAGCACGCCTGCCCGTACACGGCGGGCTACTGGGCCTTCCTGCACCGCCACCGGACGGCCCTGAGCGCCAACCACCGGATGGCCAGGGCGGTCAAGGGCCTGGACCGGCTGAAGGATCTCGACGGGCTCCTCGACGAGGTCGCGGAGCGCGGCGACCGGGCGCCCTGAGGAGGGTCTCAGTCCCCGGCGAAGTCGTCCGGAGCGGACCGGGCGAGTTCGGCGAGGGTGGCGAGAGTCCGGGAGAGCACCTCCCGGGTGGGTGACGCCAGGCCGATGCGGATCGCGTGCGGGCCCCGGTGGCGGCCGGCGGAGAACGCCGCGGCCGGGGTCAGCGCGATGGAGTGCCGCGCGGCGGCGGCGACGAAGGTGTCGGAGCGCCAGGGTGCGGGCAGCTCCCACCAGAGGTGGTACGAGGACGGGCGGCTGCGGGTGCGGAACTCGCCGAGGTGCACGTGCGCGATCTCCTGCCGCACCTCGGCCTCCCGCTGTTTGGCCCCCACGAGGGTGGCGACGACACCGTCCTCCTGCCACCGCACCATCGCCTCCAGGGGAAAGCGCATGGGCGTCCACCCTCCGGAGCGCACGGCCGCCGCGACCCGGCCGACCAGTGCGGCGGGGGCGACGGCGAACCCGAGGGAGAGTCCCGGGGAGAGCCGTTTGGAGAGGCTGTCGACGAGGACGGTGTGCTCGGGGGCCCGCGAGGCGAGGGACGGCAGGTCGCCCCGGAGGAAGGCCCAGACGGCGTCCTCGATCGCGTGGATCCCAGATGTCAGCAGCACGTCGGCCAGGTGATCGAGCCGCCGCGCGGGCATGGTGAGGGACAGCGGGTTGTGGAGGACCGGTTGTACGTAGACGGCGTGCAGCGGTTCGGCGCGGTGCGCTTCTTCCACCGCCTCCGGGATCAGCCCGTCCTCGTCCATGGCCAGGGGCACGAGGGTGACGCCGAGCCGGGCGGCGATGGCCTTCAGCACCGGATAGGTGAACTCCTCGACACCGAGCCGGGCGCCCGGCCGGGTCAGCGCGGCGACGGCGGCGGAGATGGCCTGCCGGCCGTTCCCGGCGAACAGGACACGTTCCGGATCGGGCCGCCCGCCGCCCCGTACGAGGAGATCGGCGGCCGCCTCGCGGGCGGCGGGGGTACCGGCGGGCCCCACCGGGCGGAGCACCGACTCCAGGTCGTCGGAGCGCACCAGCTTCTCCAGGCCGGCGGCGAGCAGCCCGGCCTGTTCGGGGACGACGGGGTGGTTGAGCTCCAGGTCGACTCGGCCGGCGGCAGGCTCGGAGAGGGCCGGGGCGGGGGCGGGAGCTCCGGGCGCTGCCGTGACGAACGTGCCGCGGCCGACGTGGCCGACGGTGAGGCCCCGGCGGGCCAGCTCCTGGTAGACGCGCGAGGCGGTGGAGTCGGCGATGGCGTGGAGCCGGGCGAACTCCCGCTGCGGAGGCAGGCGTTCCCCTGGCCCGAGCCGGCCGGTCGCGATCTCCTCCGCCACGGTGTCGGCGACGGACCGGAAATCCTTCATGGGCTTCCCCCTCCCCTGGTGAACCGACGGAAAGGCATCGAAGCACAGCATTGCACCGAGTGCAATGTCCGCTATTGAACCGACTCGAAAAGCGAACCTAGACTCCGATTGCACCGAGCAGGGCGGTCGGTGCGCAGGGGCCGGGCTGTCCGGCTCCGGGTGAACAGGGCGGCGGACACGCATGGTTGAGCTGAGCGGGGTGCTGGGGGTCGGAATGATCGCCCTGGGCATGGTGCTCACCCCGGGGCCGAACATGATCTATCTCGTCTCCCGGAGCATCACCCAGGGGCGACGCGCGGGGGTGGTGTCCCTCGGCGGCGTGGCCGTGGGCTTCCTGGTCTATCTGCTGGCCACGAATCTCGGCCTGTCGGTGGTCTTCCTCGCGGTGCCCGAGCTGTACGTGGCCGTGAAACTGGCCGGCGCCGCCTACCTGGCCTATCTGGCCTGGACCGCCCTCAGGCCCGGCGGCGTCTCCGTCTTCGCCCCCAAGGAGCTGCCGCGCGACTCCCCGCGCAGGCTGTTCACGATGGGCCTGATGACGAATCTGCTCAACCCGAAGATCGCCATCATGTATCTCTCCCTCATCCCGCAGTTCATCAGCCTGGAGGCGGGAAACGTCCTGCTCCAGGGCTTCGTGCTGGGCTCCGTCCAGATCGCGGTGGCCCTCACCGTCAACCTGGGCATCGTCCTGGCGGCGGGAGCCATCGCCCTCTTCCTCGCCCGGCGCCCTTCCTGGCTCCGCGCCCAGCGCTATGTCATGGGCACCGCCCTGGGCCTGCTCGCGGTGTCGGTGGCGACGGACACCTCGGCGCCGGCGGCCTCGGGCTGAACGGCCGGGCGGGGTCAGAGCATGATGAGCAGGCGCGTATCGGCCTTGAGCTTCCTGTTCACCGAGCGGCTCTGGACGTAGACCTCCAGCTTGGGGTTGTTGCCGGCCTTCACGGAGACGGTCCCGCGGACCCCGGAGCCGAACAGCAGGTTGCGCGCCGCCTCGCCCGTGTAGGCGCGGTCGGTGTCCTTCTCGACCACGATGACCTCCTTGTCGGGCTGCACCTGGACCCGGGTGCCCAACTGGTAGTAGCAGGAGCCGCGCTCGTAGGTGACGCCCGGGTGCGAGTCGACGAAGGCCCGGATCTCCATCTCCTTGTCGACCTTCAGCAGCCGGTACTTGTCGGCCGCGACCGGTTCGAGGGTGGCCCGCACGTCGTCCACGGATATGTCCTGGCCGACGGCGAACAGGTTCTTCGTGCCGCGCACGCCCTGTTCGCGGCCGCGCAGGAAGCTGGTGGCGGCGGCGCGCACGGTGCCGATCGCGTCCTCGACGCCCTTCTGGGAGTCCGCGTCCCAGATCGCGATGTTGCCCGCCGGGAAGCCGTAGTTCTGGGCGGTGCGCTTGGCCAGGGAGTTCGGCACGAGGATCGCGGACGTCCAGTGCCCCGGGAGCCCGTTCATCTTCGCGGTGATCCGGTCGAGCCACGGGCCGAGGATGGTCATGTCGCCGTCGTGCCGCCGGTCGCCGCCGGAGGCGTTCTCCTCGCCGTCCGTCACCACGATCTGGAGGAAGCTGTGCTCGCCGTACTCCTCCCAGATGTGGCCGAGGTCGTCCAGGGACTTCAGTGAGGCCTCGATGAGGGCCGTGGCGCCGTTGTTGACCTTGTACAGCCCGCGCATGGACGGCAGGTGCTTCACATCCATGTCCCAGACCAGGTTCTCCACCCGGTGGTCGAAGGAGTAGAGGCTGATCCGGGTCTCGTGGCCGAGGCTGTCGGACTCGGCCTTCAGTCCCGCCACGAACTCGTCCACGACGCGGATCAGCTGACCCTGGTGCTGGTACATGGAACCGGAGGCGTCCACGACCAGAGCGACGTGATTCACCTTGTGCTGGATCCTGTTGGCGGACATGGCTGTGCCCCTTCTCCGGTGTTCCCCGAGTCCCCCGGTGCGTTCCCCGAGCGATGTTTCGACTGTATGGGGAGGCACTGACAACGGAGCCCGGCCGGCCGCGGGACCCCGCGCACGGCCGGCCGGGGCCCGTGGCGGTTCGGTTTGCCGCAGTCAGGGCTCAGCGGGAGGAGTTGGGCTGGGCCCGGGCCGAGGCGTGCGACCGGATCCGCTTGCCGGCCGGGGGAGGACGGTGCGGGTGGGAAGTCGCGCCCGTCTCGCCCCAACTGCGCTGGCCAGCAGGGACGACGCGCTGCGCAACGTGACATTGTAGAGTGCGGTCCCCTATCGCTGGAGGGAACGCATGGGCGAGCTGAAGTCCCGCAAAATCGTCTCGGTGCCGGAGCATCTGCGCGACCAGGTGGCCAACGCCCTGCGTGCCGGGCTGATAGCGGGGGAACTCCAGCCCGGCGTGATCTACTCGGCGCCCACTCTGGCCGCCGAGTACGGCGTCTCGGCCACACCCGTGCGCGAGGCCATGCTGGATCTGGCCCGCGAGGGCCTGGTCGAGGCGGTGCGCAACAAGGGGTTCCGGGTCACCGAGCTCTCCGAGCGGGACCTGGACGAGTACACCGAGATCCGCGCGCTCATCGAGATACCGGTCATCGGCCGCGTGACCCGCACCGCCTCCCGCGAGCAGTTGGAGGCGTTGCGCCCGGTGGCCGAGGAGATCGTGGCCGCCGCGCAGCGGGGCGACCTGATCGGCTACCTGGAGTCGGACCGCCGCTTCCACCTCGACCTGCTCGCCCTCGCGGGGAACGCGCGCCTCGTCGAGACGGTGGCCGACCTGCGGGGGCGCTCCCGGCTGTACGGACTCACCGACCTCTCGCAGGAAGGGGCCTTGGTGGGTTCGGCACAGGAGCACACCGCGCTCCTGGACATCATGATCGCGGGAGACGCGGAGGGGGCCGAGGAGCACATGCGCCGCCATCTCGCGCATGTGCGGACCCTGTGGGCGGCCCGGAATGGGGAGGCCGAACGCGTCGCCCCGCCCCGCAGGGCCGGCGCTCGCTGACCCCGAAAGCCGTTTGCCCAGGGGGCTGTTCCCCCGACCGGTGTGCGGTCAGACGGTGAATCCGGTCGGATACGGGTCCGTCGGATCGAGCAGATACTGCGCGGTCCCGGTGATCCAGGCGCGGCCGGTGACCGAGGGCAGGACGGCGGGCCGGCCGCCGACCGTGCTCTCCCCCAGGATCCGGCCGGTGAAGCGGGAGCCGATGAAGGACTCGTTGACGAAGTCCTGGCCGGCCTTCAGCAGTCCCCGTGCGTGGAGTTGGGCCATCCGGGCACTGGTCCCCGTCCCGCAGGGCGAGCGGTCGAACCATCCGGGGTGGATCGCCATGGCGTGCCGCGAGTGCTCGGCGGTGGAGCCGGGCGCCTCCAGGTAGACATGGTGGCAGACGTCGATCGCGGGATCCTCCGGATGCGCCACCGGGTTCTGCTCGTTGATCGCCCGCATGACGGCCAGGCCCGCGTCGAGCAGCCGCCCCTTCTCCGCCCGGTCGAAGGGGAGGCCGAGGTCCTCGGTGCGCACGATGGCGTAGAAGTTGCCGCCGTACGCCATGTCGTAGCGGACGGGACCGAACCCCGCCACCTCGACGACCTGGTCCAGCGCGTGGCTGTACGACGCGACGTTCTCCAGGGTGACGGACTCCGCGCGGCCGCCCCGCACGGCGACCCGTGCCGTGACGAGACCGGCGGGAGTGTCGAGGCGGATGAGGGTCTCCGGCTCGACCGCCTCGACCATGCCCGTCTCCACCAGGACCGTCGCCACACCGATGGTGCCGTGGCCGCACATGGGCAGGCAGCCGGAGACCTCGATGAACAGCACGCCGAAGTCGGCGTCCGGCCGGGTCGGGGGCTGGAGGATCGCGCCGGACATGGACGCGTGGCCGCGCGGCTCGCACATGAGCAGGGTCCGCAGCCCGTCGCGTTCCGCCATGAACCGCTGCCGCCGCTCGGCCATGGTCGCGCCGGGCAGGACGCCCACCCCGCCGGTGATCACCCGGGTCGGCATGCCCTCGGTGTGCGAGTCGACCGCGTGGTAACAGACCTTCGAGCGCACGTCAGTTCACCCCCGCGTCGACGAGGGCCCGGGTGGCGGAGCGCACGACGGCCTCGGTCTCCGGGGCCAGGGGCAGACGGGGCGGACGGCAGACGCCGCCGGGGCGGCCGATCATGTCCTGGCCGAGCTTGATCGCCTGGACGAACTCGGTCCTGCTGTCCCAGCGCAGCACCGGGTGGAGCCGTCGGTAGAGCGGGAGCGCGGTGTCGAGATCGCCGGCCAGCGAGGCGTGGTAGAGGTCGAGGCAGGCGCGCGGGAAGACCTGGGGGTATCCGGCCACCCAGCCCTTGGCACCGGCGACGGCCACCTCCAGGAGGGTGTCGTCGGTGCCGATGAGGAGGTCGAGACCGGGGGCGAGTTCTTGGATCGCGTAGCACCTGCGAACGTCCCCGGAGAACTCCTTCACGCCCACGATGAACCCCTCGGCGTGCAGCTTGGCGAGCAGTTCCGGGCGCAGGTCGACCTTGGTGTCGATGGGGTTGTTGTAGGCGGTGACGGGAAGACCGGCGGAGGCCACCATCGCGTAGTGCTCCAGGACGGCGCGGTCGTCGGCCCGGTAGGCGTTGGGCGGCAGGCACATGACGGCCTGACAGCCGGCGTCTCTGGCGAACCGCGCGTGCCGCCTCGCCTCGATCGCGCCGTACGCCCCGACGCCGGGCATCACGGTGAAGCCCTCGGGGGCGTTGGCGACGGCGGTCTCGACGACGCGGTCGCGCTCCTCGTACGTCAGGGTCTGGTACTCGCCCAGCGAACCGTTCGGGGCGACGCCGTGCAGGCCCTGTTCGGCGAGCCAGGCGACGTTGTCCCCGTAGGCGCCGTGGTCGACGGCGAGGTCCCGGCCGAACGGGAGGCTCGTCGCGACGATGACGCCGTGCCAGGGCATGCGGGTGCGGTCCGTGCGGTCCATAGGAGCTCCTCAGGTGTGATCGGCAGGGGGCTCGCCGGAATCGGCGAGCGCGCCGAGGGTGACGGGGGTCGCGATCAGCCGTTCGGCGGGGGTGTACGGCTCGTCGCGGGCGGAGACGAGGCAGTGCACGGCGGGTCCGCACATCCGGCCCTGGCACCAGCCCATGCCCGCCCTGGTCAGCTGTTTGACCTGCCGGTGGTCGGCTGCCGAGCCGTGGGCGCGGGCGGAGCGGACCGCCCCCGCGGTGACCTCTTCGCACCGGCAGACCGTGGTGTCGTCGGTCAGCCAGGCCGGCCAGGCCGGCGGCAGGGGATGCGCCTGCGCCAGGGCCCGGGCGAAGGCGCGGTGCCGGGCCACCGCCCGGCGTTCCGCGGCGAGGCGTCGCATGCCCGGCAGGCCCGGCGCGGAGAGGTCGGTGAGCACGGAGACGGCGGCGACCCGGCCTTCGCTCACCGCGAGGGCGGCCCCGCCCACACCGCAGGCCTCCCCCGCCGCGTAGAGGCCCGGCACCGTGGTGCGCTGTCCGTCGTCGACCTCGGCGGCCATCGTGCCGTCGCCCGCGTCGACGAGATCGCAGCCGAGCGGGAGCAGCAGGTCGAGCTGGGGGACGAAGCCCCAGCCGACGCCCACGGTGTCGGCCTCGGTCCGGCGTTCCGTATCCGGGAGCGGTGTCCCGTCGGCGTCCAGGGATGCGGTACGCACGACGGCGACCCGCCCCTCCTGTCCTTCGGCTCCTGCTTCGGCTCCTGCTTCGGCGCCGACGATCGCGGTACGGGTGCGGACCGGGATGCGGTGCCGGGCGAGGGCGCCCGCGTACCGGGCTGCTTCGGCCCACTTGGCGGGGTTGCGCAGCAGCGGTACGGGGCTGCGCAGCCAGGCCGAGGGCGCGGCCGCCTCGCACACCGCGACGACCTCGGCCCCGCGTGCGGCGAGGGCGGCGGCGACGGGCAGCAGGAAGGGGCCCGTGCCGCCGAGGACCACCCGGCGGCCGGCGACCACTCCCCCGCCCTTGAGCAGCGTCTGGAGCCCGCCGGCGGTGAGCACGCCGGGCAGGTCCCAGCCGGGGAAGGGGAGTTGGCGGTCGTAGGCGCCGGTCGCCACCAGCAGGGCCGGTGCGCGCAGCACGACGGCACGCTCCTCGGGGGCCCGGCCGCGGTCCACGGCGTGGACGGTGAAGCCGTCCGCCTCGCGGGCCGTGGTCCACACGGAGTGGTCGAGCAGCAGCGTGAGCCGTCCGGTGCGCTCGTGGGCGGCCAGGGCGGTGCGGAGGGCCCGGTAGGTGCGCAGGTCGTGGTGCAGGTCCTCGGTGGGGACGGCCTCGCGCGCGTGGTCCGGGGGGTGGCGCCAGAACTGGCCGCCCGGGGCGGGGCCCGAGTCGACGAGGAGGACCCGAAGCCCGCCGTCCAGGGCGGTGGCGGCGGCCGCCATACCGGCCGGTCCCGCGCCCACCACCACGAGGTCGCCGGACTCACGCAGCGCACCGAAGTCCGGGGGCTCACTCATCGTCGCCCTCCCCGGTCGTGACGGCCATGCCCGCGCGGGCCCGCACCAGGCAGGCGCGCTGCCCGCCCCTTCCGTCGACGGTCACCAGGCAGTCGTAACAGACGCCGATCCCGCAGAAGACGCCTCGGGGCCGCTGTCCGCCCCGGGTGGTCCGCCAGGCGACCCGCCCCGCGGCGACGAACGCGGCGGCCAGGGTCTGTCCGGCGACGAACGGCAACGGTTCGCCGTCCACGGTGACCACGGTCGCCGCCCTCACGTCGGGAGCCTCGGTCACGTCGGCACACCTCCGGTGGTGAGGAGTCGGTCGGGCAGGAGGCCGGTGTGGGCGCCCGGATCGGCGCCGCGCCAGGGCCGGCCGAGCAGATGAGCGGTGATCAGGGCGCCGGTGCCGGGGGCGAGGCCGATGCCCGCGCCCTCGTGGCCGCACGCGTGGAGGACGCCGGGGACGCGGGGGTCGGGGCCGACGACCGGCAGGTGATCGGGGCAGTACGGCCTGAAGCCGCGGTAGGCGCGGATCAGGTGGACGTCCCGCAGGAACGGGAAGAGGCGGCACGCCTGCGCGGCGAGCCGGGTCACCACGGCCGGGTTCATCGCGGTGTCGAAGCCGACGCGTTCGCGGCTGGCGCCGATCAGGATGGTGCCCGCGCGGGTGCCTTCGACGACGCACGAGGTCTCAAGACCCTCGTCGCTGGAGGCGACGTTGGCGACGTAGTCGGCGGAGTAGACCTTGTGCCGGATCATCGGCGGCAGTGGTTCGGTGACGAGGACGAAACCCCTTCGCGGCAGGATCTCGACGGGGGCGCCGAGGCGGCGGCCGACCTCGCCGCCCCACGTACCGGCCGCGTTGACCACGGCGTCTGCGGGCAGCACCGTGCCGTCGGCGGTGCGAACTCCGCTGATCCGTCCGTCGGTTGCGGTGACCGCGGCGACGGCCTCGCCGGTACGCACCCGGGCGCCGCGCCGGACGGCGGCCCGGAGCAGTCCGGCCGCCGCGAGGACGGGCTGTACCTGGGCGTCCTGCGGGTAGTGGACGCCGCCGGGGAGGCCGGGCGCGATGTGCGGTTCGAACGCGCCGACGCGCTCGACGGGTTCGGTCCGGACGCCGGCCGCCGCCTGGCGTGCGGCGAACGCGTGCAGGGCGGTGAGGCCTTCGGGTGTGCTCGCGACGACCAGGCCGCCCTTGTTCTCGAACTCAACCGCGTGTGGGCCGAGTTCCTCGCTCGCCTCGTCCCAGAGATCGCGGCTGAGCCGGGCCAGCTCCAGTTCCGGGCCGGGCTCCTTGTCGGAGAGGAGGATGTTGCCCTCGCCCCGGCTGGTGGTGCCCGCGCCGACGGGGCCCCGGTCGAGCACCGTGACGTCGAGACCGGCGCAGGCGGCGTGAAAGGCGCAGGCCGCGCCCACGATGCCCGCGCCGATGACCACGACTTCCATCGCCACCCCCAGGTGCAATGTCACATGCCATCGCCCAAGCTATACATCGGCATGGCCCGAGGACAATGCCGCCGACGGGGTGAACTCGGGCAGGACGAGGGCCGAATGGGCCGGCCGCCCCTCCGCGGCCGGGGGCATGGCGACGAGATCGCGCAGCAGGGTGTTGCGCTCCTCCAGGGCCCGGGCGGTGGTCGGGAAGAGCAGGGCGTCACCCGTGCCGACCAGGTCCTGATTGAGCGTCACGAACGCACGGCTGTCGCGTTCGTAGGCGGTGAAAGCCGCGGTGTGGTCCCGTTCCGACGCCAGGGAACCGGCCAGCATGTACGCGCCGACGAGCGCGAGGCTGGACCCCTGGCCGGTCAGGAACGAGGGCGCGTACGCGGCGTCGCCCACCAGCGCGACCCGGCCGCTGGACCAGCGGGGCATGCGGATCTGGCTGACCACGTCGAAGAACAGGTCGTCCGCCTCGCGCAGGGCCGCGAGCATGCCCGGGACCTCCCACCCGGCGTCGGCGAAGACCTCCGCGACCAGGTCCCGTTGGGCTTCCGGGTCGCGGAAGGCCCCCAACGGCGCCTCCGGGCGCGCGAAGTTCAGGAAGCCGTGCACGTCGTCGCCGTCCCCCACGGCGTACAACACCGCTGCCCGGCCGGGGGCGTTCCACATCGTGGTCTCGTGATCGAGCCCGAAGGTGTTGGGCAGGGTGAACCCGGCGAAGCAGTATCCGAGATACCGGTGGAAGCTCTCCTCCGGGCCGAACACGAGCCCGCGGGTGTGGGAGTGCAGTCCGTCCGCGCCGATCACCAGGTCGAACGTCCGCCGGCCGCCCCCGCGGAAGGTGACGTCGACCCCGCGAGGGTGCTGGTCGAGGGTGTCGATGGAGTCGTCGAACAGGAACTCCACATCGTCACGGACCGCCGCGTGAAGAGCACCGGCCAGGGCCCCGCGCCGCACCTCCAGGTCCGTTCCCTCGACACCGCCGGTGACGGCGTGCGGGGCGATCGAGGCCAGCTGGGCCCCGTCCTCGGCGAGGAAGGTCAGCCGGCGCAGGTCGATGTGGGCGTCCCGCAGTCGCGGCAGGATTCCCATCCTCCGGACGACGTCGAGCGCGGTGCCGCGTACGTCGATGGGGTAGCCGCCGTCGCGGAGCGCGCCCGCCTTCTCGACCACCGTGACGGCGAATCCGTAACGGTTCAGCCAGAACGCGAGGGCGGGTCCCGCGATACTGGCCCCGGATATCAGGACCGTACGCCGGGGACCGGCGGGGACATCCCTGAACTGATCGGTGCGGGTCATTCCTTGACTCCTTTGCTCATGGTGCGAAGGACGAGCAGGGACAGCGCCGTGACGGCGGCGGCCAGGACCAGGCCGGTGACGAAGGCCGATTCGGCCGGGATCTTCGACCCGGAAGGGGTTCCGGCGGTGAGGATCGCCCCGGTGACCTGCACGCCCACGGCGAAGCCGATCACGCGGGTCACCAGGACCAGACCGGTGGCGATGCCGGTGTCACCGCGGTCGACGGAGGTGGCGGTGCTGGTCACCATCGCCGTGACGCACAGCCCGTTGGCGAGCCCGACCAGCGCCTTGCCGGCGACGAGGTGCCAGATCTCGGTGTGCACGGCCGCCAGGCCGAGCAGGCCGGCGGTCAGGGCGAGGACCCCGGCGGTGACCACGGCGCGCGGGCCGAGACGCCGCACCCCGATTCCGCTGATCGGCCCGGCCAGCGACGCGGCGAGAGCACCGGGCAGCAGGAAGAAGCCGATCTCGGTGGCGCTCGCCCCGAATCCGTACGCGTCGGCGGGGACCGCGAAGAGTTGCGGGACGAGATAGGTCGCCGCCGAGGTGCCGACGCAGATCAGGAACGTCAGCACGCACGACGTGCCCACGGCGGGCCGGGTCAGCATCCGCAGATCGACCATCGGCGAGGGCGCACGGCGCTCGACGGCCACCCAGCCGGTCCCGAAAGCGGCCAGCAGCACGATGAGCGCGACGAGCGCGAGGGGCTGCGCGACGAGGTCGGACGCCAGGCCGAGGACCAGCATGAGCGTGACCAGCGTTCCGCTGAGGAGGACCAGGCCGGGCCAGTCGATCCCGGTGCCGTCCGGCCGGCGCGGCGGATCGTGCGGCATCAGCCGGTTCACCAGCACCGTGGCCCCGATCACGGCGAACGTCGGCAGCGCGAACATCCAGTGCCGGGACAGTCCTTCGGCGACGGGCCCGGCCGCCAGCGTGCCCGCCATGGCGCCTCCCACGAACAGCCCGCTGACCAACCCGATGGCCACCTTGGACTCCGCGGCGGGAAGGTGTTCGCGTACGAGGATGAACGACAGGGGCAGCGCCCCCACCATCGCCCCCTGCAGCACCTGACCGAGCAGCAGCACCGGCAGGTTCGGCGCCAGGGCGGAGACCAGACCACCGGCGCAGACCACCGCCATCAGCCGGACCACGACCCGTTTTCCGCCGTAGCGGTCGCCTAACTTGCCCGCGATCGGCGTGACGAGCGCACCGGTGACCAGGAGCACGATGCTGAGCAACGCCCCTTCGGCGGGGCTCATGTCCAGCTCGCGCTGCAGGAGCGGGAGCGTCGGCGTCACGACCGATTCCAGGGCCCCGGTGGCGACCGCCAGCGCACCGAGGGCCCCGACGGCCGCCTTCCCGATCGGGAGCGCGGGAGCGTGAGTTGTGGTCATGGACGTCCTTTCCGTCGCGGCCCGGCAGGAGGGGCCGGCAGGAGGGTGCGGCCGCACACGGCTCTACGGGCACGGCGCGCATCGAGCCAGAACTACACTACACCGTGCAGTGTAGTTCCGTTAGGATGAGCCCATGCCGACCACCAAGACCCTGCGCGAGGGGTCCGCACAGAAGCGGGCCGCGATCCTCACCGCGGCCCGGGAACTCTTCCTCGCCGACGGCTTCGACCGGTCCAGCGTCGACGCGGTCGCCGCCCGGGCCGAGGTCTCCAAGCGGACGGTCTACGACTACTTCGGCGACAAGCGGACGCTGCTGCGGGCGGTCGTCGACTCCGTCGGCCAGTCACTGATCACCACGATCCGGCGCACCCTCGACGACACCCTCACCGGGCTGACGGACGCCGAGGACCTGGAGGACGGACTGGTCACGTTCTCGATGCGCATCGCGACCGACATGCTCGGCTCGGCGGAGTACGCGACGCTGCAACGGCTGCTCAGGACGGAGTCGGACCACCTGCCGCACCGGGACTACAACTCCATGGCCGACACCCCCGACGAGGCGATCGCCGATCGGTTCGCCGCCTTCGCCGAGGCCGGGCTGCTCGACGTCCCCGACCCCCGGCTGGCGGCCGACCAGTTCCTCGCGCTGACCTTCGGCGTCGCACTGGACCGGCTCGGCTCCGCGAACGCAGCGCAGGACACCCGGGTACGGCCGCTCGTCGTCGAGGGAGTACGGACCTTCCTGCGGGCCTACCGGGCCGGTCGGGGCGCGAGCGGCACCGCCTGACGTCGGCCCGCCGGCCGGGCTCCGGCGGGGCCGCCCGCCGGAGCCCGGTCCGCCGCCGCAACGGCACGCCCTACGGCACCGGCTGCTGCTGGGTGACGCAGTGGATGCCGCCGCCGCCCGTGCCGAGGCGGTCGATGTTCAGCTGCTCGATCACGCGGTCCGGGTAGAGCCGGGCCAGCGTGGCCTTCGCCGCCGCGTCCGCGCGGGAGTCGCCGAAGTGGGCGCAGATGACGGCGTCGTTGCACAGGTAGTAGTTCGCGTACGAGGCGAGGAAGTCCGGGTGGGTGGAGCGGATCCTCTCGTAGTCCGGTCCCTGGAGTTGCAGGACGTCCATCGGGCCGCCACCGGCGGTCGTCGACCCGGTGAGGATGCGGTGCTGCTGCCGGGCGTCCTTGGCATAGGCGTCGTTGTCGGTCGCGAGGGGCATCTGGACGAGGGCCTCGCCCGGCGCGAGGAAGCGTGACGTGGCGTCGACGTGGTTGTCGGTGATGTCCTGCCCGTAGACCCCGTCGAACCAGATGACCTTGGACGCGCCGTACGCCTCGCACATCTCGGCCGTCAGCGTCCGCTCGGACATGCCGGGGTTGCGGTTGCGGTTGAGCAGGCTGCTGCGGGTCGCCATCAGGGTGCCCGCGCCGTCCTGTTCGATGGCGCCGCCCTCGCCGACGAAGTCGGCGGAGGTGAACGGGACGCCGACGTACGAGGCGATGTGTCCGGCGACGCGCGCGTCCTTGCGATGGGTCTGCTTGTTGCCCCAGCCGTTGAAGTTGAGGCCCACCGCGTCGAGGCCGCCGGCCCCGTCGGTGCGGAACACCGGGCCGGTGTCCCGCATCCAGCAGTCGTCGACGGGGATGGAGCTGATGACCGTCACCGACGTGCCGCACAGCGAGCGCGCCTTGGCCGCGCTCGCGGAGTTGGCGCACATGACGACCGGCTCGTACCGGGCGATGGTGCGGGCGATCAGCGCGATGTCGGCCTGGATGCCGGCGAGGCCTCCGCTGCTCCAGATCGCGGTGCTGTCGGGCCAGGCCATCCACGTACGGGTGTGGCGGACGTCCTCCACGGGGACGCGGAAGGCGCCGGCGGCGGGGCGGCGGGCCGGTGCCGCGCCCGCCCGGCTCTGGACGGCGGCCAGGGCCGCGCCCGCGGCGGTCAGCCCGGCGGCGGTCAGGAATCTGCGCCGGTTCGGCCCGGGCCTCGCAGGGGTGCGGTGGGTGTCGGTGCTCACGTGATGCCTCCTGTGGTCTGCCCGCGAGGGAGGGCGGGCGGTTTGCGGGGAAGGCTCGGTGACCGGCTGTCACAGAGCCCTTCGGGCGGCGGCGATCTGTTCCGGGTCCCAGCCGGGGTGCGGCACGGAGTCCAGGAGCAGTCGGGTGTAGGGGTGGCGGGGCGCGGTGAGCACGTCTGCGGTGACGCCCGCCTCGATGACCCGCCCGTGGCGCATCACGATGACGTCGTCGGTGACGCAGCGGACCACGCCCAGGTCGTGGGTGATGAAGAGGTAGCCGATACCGGTCTGTTCGCGGATGTCGGCGAGGAGGTTGAGGATCTGCGCCTGGACGGACACGTCGAGGGCGGCGACGGCCTCGTCCAGGACCAGGACGGCGGGCTCCACCGCGAGGGCACGCGCGATCGCGACCCGCTGGCGCTGACCGCCGGACAGCTGCCCGGGCCGCGCGTCGGCCGCCCGCGTGGCGAGGCCCACGTGGCCGAGGAGTTCGCGCACGCGGTGCGTGGGGTCCCGGTCGGGGAAGTGCAGCCGCAGGGTCTCGCGCAGGACCGTTTCGACGGATGTTCTCGGGTCGAGGGAGAGATAGGGGTCCTGGAAGACCATCTGTACCTCGCGTGCGCGGGCCAGCCGCCCGGCCCGCCCGCGTACCGCCGCCGGTCGGCGCTTTCCGCCCACGACGACCTCACCGGAGTCGGCCTGCTCCAGGCCCACGACGATCCGGGCGGTGGTGGTCTTGCCGGAGCCGGATTCGCCCACGATGCCGAGGGATCCGCCTCGGGGCAGGGCGAAGGACACCCCGTCCACGGCTCGTACGGTTCCGTAGGCGCGGGTGAGGTTCACGGCCTGGAGCACGGGCTCAGACATCAGCGGCTCTCCCTTCGAGGCCTTCACGTCCTTCGTGGGCTTCTGGGACTTCGGGGGCTTCGGGGGCTTCGGGTACTTCGGGGACGGGGAGGGCCGCAGGTCCTTCCATCCCTCCGAGGCGGTCGCTGTGATGGCAGGCGGCCCGGTGTCCGGGGCGGTCCGGGATCGACCGGAGGTCCGGCTCCTGCTGGTCGCAGGCTTCCGTGGCCAGCCGGCAGCGCGCGGCGAAGGAACAGCCGGTCAGGGTCGTCCGCAGGTCGGGCGGCTGGCCGTCGATGGCCGCGAGGCGGCCGGCGGGAGCGTCGAGCCGGGGTGTGGAGGCGAGCAGCGCCGCCGTGTAGGGGTGACGGGGGTGGGCGAACAGCTCGTGTGCGGGGCCGCTCTCGACGATCCGTCCGGCGTACATGACATAGACGCGGTCGCTGAGGGTGGCGGCCAGGTCGAGGTCGTGGGTGACGAACAGGAGTCCCGTTTCGAATCGCCGCTGGAGCCGGGCGAGAAGGGCGACGACCTCGGCCTGGGTGGTGACGTCGAGCGCCGTGGTCGGCTCGTCCGCGAGCAGCAGGGCCGGGTCGCCCATGAGGGCCCCGGCGATCATGACGCGCTGGAGCATGCCGCCGGACACCTGGCCCGGGTACCTGTCCAGGACGGAGTCCTCCACGCCCACGGCGTGCAGGAGCTCGGTCGCACGGGCGGTCGCGTCGGCCCGGCTCATGACCTTGGGCAGGACGACGCCTTCGGTGAGGAAGTCGCCGATGCGGCGCAGCGGGTTGATGGCCGCCCGCGGGTCCTGGAAGATCATGGCGGCCTCTCCCGTGCGCAGGGCGCGCACCCGCTCGGCGTTCATGGCGAGGACGTCGTCGCCGGCGACGGCCACCCTGCCCTCGACGAGCGCGCCGGGCGGAAGGAGGCGCAGGGCGCTGCGGGAGGTGAGGGTCTTCCCGGAGCCCGACTCGCCGACGAGGGCCACGGTCTCGCCCGCCGCCACGGTCAGGTCCACGCCGTCGAGCACGGGCCGCGCGGTGCCGGGCAGGGTGATGCGCAGCCCGTGGATGTCGAGTGCGTACGTCGTCGTGGTCATGGGGTTCTCCTGGCGACACGGTCGGCCCAGTGCTCGCCGACCACGTTGAACGCGACGACGGTCAGCACGATCAGGACGCACGGCAGGACCGCGGACAGGGGGTATCCGTGCTGGATGGCGGTCTGCCCGTCGAAGACCATGCGGCCCCAGTCGGGGGTGAGCGGAGGCACGCCGAGTCCGAGGAAGGAGAGACCGGCGAGGTCCATCAGCGCGTAGCCGAAGTTGATGGTGGCCTGGGCGAGGACGACCGGGGCGATGTTGGGCAGGATGTGGCGCACGCAGATGGCGAGCGGGGCGTGGCCCTGGACCTGGTAGGCGCTGACGTAGGGGCGTTCGCGTTCGGCGAGGACGAGGGAACGGGTGAGCCGGCTGACGTAGGGCAGGTACGCCACGGCCAGGGCGATGACGGGGGCGAGCAGCCCCTCCCCGTAGACGGAGATGATGAGGATCGCCAGCAGCAGGCCGGGGAAGGCGAAGACGAGCTCCGTGCCGCGGGAGAGCACGGAGTCGAGCCAGCCGCCCCGCCAGGCCGCGGCCATGCCGACGGCGACGCCGAGGACGGTGGAGAAGGCCACGACGCCGAGCGGGCCCAGCAGCGAGGCACGGGCACCGATGAGGAGCCGGGACAGGGTGTCCCGGCCCGCGGTGTCGGCGCCCAGGGGGTGGTCGCCGCCGGTGCCGGCGAGGGCGTCGCCGAGGTCGACCGCGTTGGGGTCGTAGGGGGCCAGCCAGGGGGCGAACAGCGCGGCGAGGACGACGAGCACGGCCACGCCCAGACAGAGCACGTTGAGCGGTGAACGGGCTGACGCGGAGCGGACCTTGGCGAGTCCGGGTCGGCGCGTGAGGGTGGCGGTCATGCCGATGCCCCCCTCGCGCCGAGAGTGATCCGCGGGTCGACCACCGGGAGCAGCAGGTCGACGACGAGGTTCACCGTCATGAACAGCGCCACGACGATCAGGGAGATGGCCTGCACGGTGGGGAAGTCCTTGGTGCTGGTGGCGAGTTCGAGGAGCTGGCCGATGCCGCCGATGCTGAACGCGGTCTCCACGAGGATCGTGCAGACGAGCAGCGTCGAGACGATCAGGCCGCCGGTGGTCAGCACGGTGCCCAGCGCGTTGCGCATCACATGACGGCGGATCACGTGCCGCTCGGGCACCCCGCGACTGCGGGCGACGGTGACGTGCTCGGCGCCGAGGGCTTCGAGCATGGCGGACCGGGTGACCCGGGCGAGCATGCCGATCAGGTACAGGGCGAGGGCCACGGCGGGGAGGGTGAGATGCCACAGGGTGTCGAGGAAGCCGTCACCGGCCCCGCTGCTGGGGAACCAGCCGAGCTTGACGGCGAACAGCCCCTGCAGCAGGACGGCCGCGACGAACGACGGTGTGCCGACGGCGACCGTGGTGCTGATCAGGACGGCCGTGTCGGTGGCGCCGCCGCGTACGGCGGCGATCCGGCCGAGGAGCAGGCCGATGGTCACGACCACGGTCAGCGCCATGGCGATCAGCAGCAGAGTGGTGGGGAGGCGGTCGGCGATCAGGCGGGAGACGTCGGTGCGGTAGGTGAGGGAGCGGCCGAAGTCGCCCTGCGCCATGTCGCCGAGCCAGCGGAGGTAACGGACGGCGAAGGGATCGTCGAGGTGGTACTGCGCGTTGATCGCGGCGACGGCTTCGGGCGAGGCCGACCGGCCCGTGAGCAGAAAGCTCGCCGGGCTGCCGGGGGCCAGGTACATCGCGCCGAACACGACGAACGAGGCGGCGAGGAGGGTGGCGGCCATTTCCGCCACCCGTCGTACGGCGAATCTCAGGAGGTTCACGGTGCGGCCCCCACATCGGCCGCCCACGGGTAGTACAGGTACGCGATGGTGGTGGGGGCGCCGGTGATCCGCCGGTTGAGGAACACGGAGGTGGGCCATTCGGCGACCGGGATCCACAGCAGGCGGCCGGCGGCGTGGTGCTGGAGCTTCGTCTCGATCTCCATGCGCCGCTCGGGGTCGTGGGCGGCGGTGGCCCGGTCGACGAGTTGGTCGTAGCGCCTGTCGCTGTATCCGGCGAAGTTGAGGTAGGCGCCGGTCCTGAAGTTGGCC
This sequence comes from Streptomyces sp. NPDC058576, assembly GCF_042718715.1. Classification (NCBI taxonomy): domain Bacteria; kingdom Bacillati; phylum Actinomycetota; class Actinomycetes; order Kitasatosporales; family Streptomycetaceae; genus Streptomyces; species Streptomyces sp. NPDC058576. The sequence goes on from NZ_JBHXPF010000011.1 coordinate 72,169, forward strand.
AGCAGGTCCAGCGGGTCGGTGACGGAGTTGTAGTAGGTGAGCGGGAACATGTCGATGCCCTCGCGTGCGCCCGGGTCGGTGAACAGGGCGGTGAAGGCGTTGGGGGCGATGGACCTGAGCCGGATGTCGAGGCCGATCTGTGTGCCCGCCGCCTGCACGGCGGTCGCCAGGAGGGAGACGTCCTGGCCGATGGAGCTGGTGGCCACGGTCAGTGTGGCGCCGGACGCGCCGGCCTCCTTGACCAGCGCCCTGGCCTTTTCGAGGTCCGGCTCGGTCGGGGGCAGTCCGGCGAACGCCGCCTTCCGGGTCGGGTCCGACGCCCGGGCCCAGGCGGCGCGCGTGGTGAGCGAGGTGGTGGCGCTGCCCGCCTCGCCCAGTCCGGCCTTGACGAACCCGGACCGGTCCAGCGCCAGGGACAGCGCCCGGCGTACGCGGACGTCGCCGAGCGGACCTTTCAGGTTGGTGATGTTGACGTTGACCGTGCTGAGGCCCTCGCCGAAGTAGAGGGTGCCCGTGACGCTCCTGCTGAGACGGGCATAGCTCTCGGTGGGGATCAGATATCCGCCGTCGACCTCGCCGCTGAGCAGGGCGTTGGTCCGGGCCGACGGGTCGGTCAGGAAGCGGAACTCCACCTTGTCCGCCTTCGCCCCGGTCCCCCAGTAGGCGTCGAACCGGTCGAGTTCGACCGACTGGCCCTTGTGCCAGGCGCCGAGTTCGAACGGGCCGGAGCAGGCGAGGCCGCCGGTGGTTCCGTAGTCCCGGCCGGCTTTCTCCACACCTGCCTTCGAGGCCACGACGCCCGCTGCCGTCGCCATGTACTGCGGGAACTGGGAGTCGGGCTTCTTCAGCTTCACCGTGACCTGGAGCGGGCCGGTCCTGGTGATGGCGGTGACGTTCCGGAAGACCTGGGCCCAGGCGGCGGCGTTGTCCGGGTTCCGTTGCCGCCCGAGGCTGTGGACCACGTCGTCGGCCGACATCGTCCGGCCGTCGTGGAAACGGACGCCTTCGCGGAGGTCGTAGACCCAGGTGGTCGGGTCGGGGTGCGACTCCTTGCGGGCCAGGCCCGGCTCGACCGTGAGACCCGGGGTCCAGCGCATCAGGCTCTCGCAGACGTTGGACAGGATCGTGTTCTGCGGGTAGTCGAAGGCCACGGTGTAGTCCAGCGTGGGCGGTTCGGCGTACACCGCCCAGCTGAACGAGTCGATCGGCCCGGCGGCCCCGGGCGTGCCGGGCGACAGCGTGAAGAAGCTGCCGGAGGAGTCCGACGTGCCGTTCGGCGGTCCGGAACAGGCCGCCAGCACCGCGAGGGCGGACAGGGCGCCGGTCACCGCGGTGAACCGGCCGTACCGGCCGCGGCGGCGTCCGCCGGGGCGGAGCCGGGGTGGAATCGTCATCGTGGCACTCTTTCCGCGCGGCACAGGGATGGGCGGGGCGGCCGGTCCAACGGCCGGACGGTGGAGGGACTCACGCTGTGGGGTCCGAGGCGGGGGTCCGCTGGGCGGTCGGGGGTCGCTGGGCGGCAGGAGACTGCTGGGCGGCGGGGATCTGCTGGGTGATGCAGTGGACGCCGCCACCGCCGTACGCGATCGCGGGCGCCGCCACTCCGACGACCTTGCGGCCGGGATACGCCTCGGCGATCACCTGGAGGGCGGCCTCGTCCTGCGGGGCGCCGGCCACCGGGACGATCACACCGCCGTTGGCGAGGTAGAAGTTCAGGTACGACACCTCGACCTCGGTTCCGGCGATGCCGGCGCCCGCGGTCTGCGGGATGTCGATGATCGTCAGCGGCCGGCCCTGGGCGTCGGTCGTGACCTCCAGTACGGCCCGGTTGGCCCGCATCCGGGCGTGGTCGGGGTGCGCGGGGTCCTCGGGGAGCGAGACGACGACCGTGCCGGGGGCCGCGAAGGCGCAGACGCCGTCGACATGGCCGTCGGTCTCGGTGTCGAGGAGTCCTCCGTACGGAAGCCAGATCACCTTGGTGACGCCGAGCCGGGCCTTCAGCTCGGCCTCGATGTCCGCCCGGCTCATGCCGGGATTCCGGTTCGGGTGGAGCAGGCACTGTTCGGTGGTGATCAGCGTCCCCTCGCCGTCCACGGTGATCGCTCCGCCTTCGAGGATCATGTCGGAGTGGATGCGCTCGACCGCCAGGTGTTCGAGCAGCAGGCCGCTGACGCGGTCGTCGGCGTCGAAGGGCGCGTGTTTCCCGCCCCAGGCGTTGAACCGGAAGTCGACGCCCGCCCGGCGGCCGCTGCCGTCGAGGACGAACAGCGGGGCGCTGTCACGGAACCACGAGTCGTCGAGGGGCAGTTCGATGACGGTGACGCCGTCCCCGCACCACGTACGGGCGTCGTCGCCGCAGCCCGGGGGCGCGACCATGGTGACGGGCTCGAACGCGGCGACCGCCCGGGCCACGGCCGCGTACTCGCCCTTCACGGTGTCGAGGACATCGCCCCACAGGTCGGTGCGCGTGGGCCAGGCCATCAGGCACCCCTCGTGCTCGGACCACTCGGCGGGCATACGGAACGGTGCGATCATGTCGGACTCGTTTCTGTTCTCTGTGGTGATCAACATCGACTCTGTTCTCTGTGGTGATCAACATCGACGCATTAACTGAAAATTCAGTCAACATTGAAGGCAAGAGAGAGGAGGGAGGGACTCAGAGGAAATAGAGGCGGCTGAGGGAGACCTTGTCGGCCGGCTCCGAACGCAGGGGCTCCCCGTCCAGCGTGACCAGGCCGTCGCGCGCGTCGACCTGGACCTCCCCCGTACGTCTGTTGGCGATCATGTCCGCCGGGCCGATGCCGCGTGTGCCGCGCACGGCCACCCGCCGCCGGCGCGTCGCCATCGCGTCGTGAGGCCGGCCGGACGATCCCGATTCGGCGGCGGCGCGGCTGACGAAGGCCACCGAGAGATCCGCCGGCGCAGCCCCGTGGGCCCCGAACAGCGGCCCGAGCACGAGCGGTTCGCAGGCGTCGTTCGCCGCGTTGGGGTCGCCGGTCACTCCGTAGGCGGGAAAGCCGTTCTTCAGGACCATCTGCGGCTTCGCGCCGAAGAACGCGGGACGCCAGAGCACGATGTCGGCCATCTTGCCGACCTCGATGGAGCCGATCTCATGAGCGAGCCCGTGGGCGATGGCGGGGTTGATGGTCAGCTTGGCGATGTAGCGGAGCACCCGGGCGTTGTCGTCGTGCGGACCGTCGCCGTCCATGGGGCCCAGTTCGGCCTTCATCTTGCCCGCCATGGCGAAGGTGCGCCGGATCGTCTCCCCGGCCCGGCCCATGCCCTGCGCGTCGGAGGAGGTGATGGCGATCGCGCCGAGGTCGTGGAGTACGTCCTCCGCGCCCATGGTCCCGGCCCGGATCCGGTCCCGGGCCAGGGCCGCGTCTCCGGGCAGGTCCGTCTTCAGCGCGTGGACGGAGACGATCATGCCGTAGTGCTCGTCGATCGCGTCCCGCCCGAACGGCAGGGTCGGGTTGGTGGAGGAGCCGATGACGTTCGGCACTCCGGCCATCTTGAGGACGTTGGGGACGTGCCCGCCTCCGCAGCCCTCGATGTGGAAGGCGTGGATGGTCCGGCCCTCCAGCACGCTGAGGGTGTCCTCGACGGTGAGGCACTCGTTGAGGCCGTCGCTGTGCAGGGCGACCTGGACGTCGTGCTCGTCGGCGACCCGCAGGGCGGTGTCCAGGGCCCGGGTGTGGGCCCCCATGTCCTCGTGGACCTTGAAACCGCAGGCTCCGCCTTCGGCCAGCGCCTCCACCAGGGGGGCGGGGTCGGAGGACGAACCCCGCGCCAGAAAACCGATGTTGACCGGCCAGGCGTCGAAAGCGTTGAAAGCGTGCTTCAGCGCCCAGGGCGAATTGACGCCGACGCCCCAGGCGGGACCGATCTCCTGGCCGATGACCGTCGTGACACCGGACGCGAGGGACGCCTCCATGATCCGGGGCGAGAGCAGGTGTACGTGGGTGTCGACGGCGCCCGCGGTGGCGATCAGCCCCTCCCCCGAAACGATCGTCGTGCCGGTGCCGACGACGATGTCCACACCGTCGAGCGTGTCCGGGTTCCCCGCGCGGCCGATCGCGTGGATGCGGCCCTGACGGATGCCGACGGACACCTTGCGGATGCCCTGCACCGCGTCGATGACCAGGACGTTGCTGATCACCACGTCGCAGGTCTCGGACACCGCGGCGGCCTTGAGGTGCAGGCCGTCGCGCGCGGTCTTCCCGAAACCGGCGAGGAACTCGTCACCGGGCCGCTGGCTGTCGGACTCGACGCGCACCACGAGCCCGGAGTCGCCGAGCCTGACCCGGTCGCCCGCGCGGGGGCCGTGGACGGCGGCGTACTCCTGCGGGTCGATGTGCCGGCCGCCGGGCGCGCAGTGGTCGCTGTGCCGGGAGGGTCTGCTCATCGGGTCGCTCCCGACGGTCCGGGCGCCTCGGCGGCACCGAGGTACCCGCGGGCGGCGGCCCGGCGCAGGGCCTCCTCCTTGGCGCCGGGGGCGTCGAGGCGACCGTCGACGAGGCCGGCGAAGCCGATCGCCGTGCGCGCTCCCCCCATCGGTACGAGGCCGACCTCGACCGCGCTTCCGGCGTCGAACCGGGTCGACGCGCCCGCCGGGGCGGCGAGCCTCATGCCGTACGCGGCGGCGCGGTCGAAGCTCAGGCGCGGGTTCGCCTCGAAGAAGTGGAAGTGGGACGTCACGCTGATCGGCACCGGCGCCGTGTTGCGCACGATGAGCACCAGGTCCGGCTCGGGAACGGCGTGGGCCGGGCCGGGCAGCACGGCGCCGGGGGCGGCCTCGCCCGAGTGGCCTCCGCCGAAGGGGTCACTGACGACCGCGAGCCGGGTGCCGTCCTCGAAGACGGCCTCGACGTGGATCTCGGTGACGACGTCCGCGACCCCGGGGAGGATGTCGTCGGGGGTCAGGACGGAGCGGCCCCGCTCCAGCGCGGTGGCCAGCCGGTGCCCGTCACGGGCCGCCTCGCACACCGTGTCCGCGATCAGCGCGGTCGCTTCGGGGACGTTGAGGCGCAGACCTCGCGCACGGCGGGCGCGGGCCAGCTCCGCCGCGGTGAACAGCAGCAGCCGGTCCCGCTCCGTGGGCGTCAGCGGCATGACGGCCTCTGCCGGACCGCTTGGGCCCGTATACGGATCACCACTGTCAGGAACACGCTCTTCCTCCGGGGGGGTCGTTCGAGGTCGATCCACGCGCAGCTCTCAGAAGGCTCAGCGGGTCCTCGATGGCCCTCACTGTGGCACTGGCTGAAAATTCAGTCAATAGTTGAGGCGCGACGAGAAAAGAGATGAGAAAGGAAGGGAGAGGGAGCCCTCTACCGCTGTTCCAGGCCGGCCAGTTCCGCGGCGATGCCGCTCTCCATGAGGGCCCTCGCATGGTCGATCCCGACCCCGCCGCTGAGCCAGCGCATGCTCAGCCCCTCCAGCAGCGCCGTGAGCCGTTCGGCTGCGGCGGCCAGCTTCGCGGCAGGCGCCATCGGCCGCACCTGACCCAGCAGCGCCGCCACCTCCTGCACCCAGACGAGCGTGGCGCGGGCCAGATCCTCGCGCAGGGCAGGGTCGAAGACGGCGCTCGCCCGCAGCTCGCCCCAGGCCGCGCTGTTCTCGCGGACCTCTTCGGAGTCCTGCAACTCCAGCAGCAGGACCTGCTGGAGCTCCTCGCGCGGGCCGAGAGGCGGCGCGTCCGGGTCCCGGGCGTTCGTGTAACGCTCCGCCCGGTCGTTGATGAACTCCAGCGTGTGGCGCAGGATCCCGGTGCGGTCCTTGAAGTGGTAGTAGATCAGCCCCGTGGACACACCCGCTTCGGCCGCGAGTTCCTCCACACGCAGGCCGCGGACACCGCGTCGGGCGATCACCCGCGCGGCCGCTTCGAGAATCCGGGTATTGCGGGACGCCATGACGACCAACCCTATCGGGCCGACCGGCGTCTCCCGCGCCCGGTCGGCCGCCGGCGGGAGGCGGACGGCGGCAACCGGGCCCAGTAACGCCGCGGGGCTGGTCAGCCGCCCCGGGTGTAGTGGCTGAGAACGACCGTGACGGGGCCGTCGTCCTCCTCCGCCTCGGCGTGCACGAGCCGGACGATCACGATCTCCTCCCCGTCCGGGCTCCGGACGCAGAAGGGGCGCTCGTCGGCGAGGTCATCGAGGAGCAGTTCCGTGACCGGTTCCGTCTCGATGCCCCGCTCGCAGTCCGCCGGACCGAGGACGTACCCGGCCCCGACGAAGGCGTCGCTGTCCTCCGGCAGGACGAACGCGTTCCCGCTCCGGGCCAGATACCAGGACGACGTCTCGGCGGGGACCACTTCCCCGGCCCAGAGATCGAATTCGTAACTCTCGTCGGGGGCGGTCAGTTCGGCGTCCGCGTAGGCCGGCGTGTACCGGGCGGGAGGCGGCGGCGTCGACGCGGCGGAGGAGGCCGGCGGATCCGGTACGGGGGTCCGCGGGCCCGGTGGCGGCGGAGCTTGCGAGGAGTGCGCGTCGGCTCGGTCCGGACGGTCGCGGAAGTGCGGTACGGCGACGACCGCCACCAGGGCGAGCCCACAGGCCGCCCCCACCAGGGCGACCCGGACCCGTCGCCTCCTGCGAGGACGTCGCGCGTCCGGGTCGGCACCGGCACCCCGACCCGCACCGGCACCGGCACCCGAGCCGGCGGACGCCTCGCCGGTCGCTGCCGGGACGTCGCCGGTCGCAGCCGGAAGGTACGGGTCACGCGCCGCCTCCGCGGCAGGCGTGAACTGCGCCCGGGTGGGCGTCGGCCGGGCCCGGGTGGGCGCCAGGTGCACAGGGGTGGGCGGCCCGTGCTCGTCGCGCTGCCCGATCTCCCCGTACAGGCCCGGGGGAAGCCAGCCGGGGGTGAACCCGACGGACGGGGCGACGCGGGCGTGAGCGTGTACGGCCGCGATGAGGTCGTCCGGCGCCGGGCGCAGCTCCGGCTCTTTGGCCAGGCAGCCCCACAGCAGATCGCGCAGGTCGGGCACCACCCGGGAGAGGTCGGGCGGCTCGTGCGCCACCCGGTACAGGGTGGCCGACTCGGGCCCGGGCCCGAAGGGCGGCGCTCCACCGGCCACGTAGGCGGCGAGCGCGCCGAGCGCGAAGACGTCGGCGGCCGGGGTCACGGGCAGGCCCATGGCCTGTTCGGGCGCCATGTAGGCAGCGGTGCCGATGCGCACGCCGGTGCCGGTGAGGTGGGCGGCGTCGGCGGCACGGGCGATGCCGAAGTCGATGACGCGCGGACCGTCCTCGGCGAGCAGGACGTTGGCGGGCTTGAGGTCCCGGTGGACGACACCCGCACCGTGGATGGCCTGCAGCGCCTCGGCGATCCCGGCGACGAGCAGCAGCACCGTACGCGGCGGGAGCGGGCCGTGGCGCTGGACGGCCTGCTCCAGGGACGGGCCGGGGACGTAGGTGGTGGCGAGCCACGGGACCGGATCGTTCACCCCGGAATCGATCACCTGAGCGGTGAACAGTCCGTGGATACGCCGAGCGCTGGCGACCTCGTCGGCGAACCGCAGACGGAATCCGGGGTCCGCCGCGAAGTCCTCCCGCACCACCTTGAGAGCGATGGGACGCCCGCCCCGGGTGTGGGCGAGGTAGACCACGCCCATGCCCCCGGAGCCGAGCCGGGCGTGGAGACGGTAGCCGCCGATCTCCTGAGGGTCTTCGGCCGACAGCGCCGTGCGGACCGGGTGCGTCCCGGGAGGCTGAGTGGACATGCGCTGACTCTTTCGGCGAGGCGGAACAGGGGGACGGGGGCGGGAAGGGTCGGACGGGATGGGCGGGGCGGCGTCCGTGGCGGGACACGAGCACACCTGGCCCGTCGGACGATCGTGCACTTGACTAAAGTTTCAGTCAACACGCCATCGGCGTCGACCGGCGCCCCACGAGGGCGCCCCATCAGGAGGAGCACGCGTTGAGCGACCGCAGGACGGCCATTCTCGAAGCGGCGGCGACCGTCATCGCACGCCGCGGCGTACGGGGACTAAGGGTGGAGGAGCTGGCGGAGGAGGCCGGCGTCTCCAAGGCGCTGATCTATTACCACTTCGACGACCGCGCCGGCCTGCTCCGGCGGACCCTGGCCTTCGTCAACAACCGCGCCGAGCGGTACACCGCCGAGCAGTCGGCCGCGGACGCGCCGGCCGGTCCGCTCCGGAGGCTGGAGCAGGCACTCCTGCTGGAACTCCAGGACCTCCCCCACGTACGGGAGAACAGCACCGCCTGGGGCGAACTGCGCGCGAGCGCCGTGTTCGAGACGGAGCTGCGGAGCGAACTGGCCCTCGCGAGCGTGATCTGGATCCGGGAGGTGGCCGACCAGCTGGGCGAGGTCCGGCCGACGGCGCCGGAATCGGCGCTCGTCGCCTCCGCCGAGCGGCTGACCGCACTGCTGGAGGGCCTCAGCGCCCGGTGGCTCTGCGGCATCCTGCCCCTGCCGGACGCCCGCGCCGCGATGCGCGAGGGAATCGGGGTGGAGGTGGCCTGCCTCGCCCGGCGCGCGGCCGGGCCGGACGAGGCCGAGGACACGCCGTCGAGCCGAACCAACCTTGACTGACTTTTCAGTCAGTGTCAGAGTACTCCCAGCACCGAACCGGCGGACGCAGCTCACGCAGAGCGCAGCTGCCCGGACCCGGCCCCCGGGCCGGAGCCCTCGCGTCGTCGCGCCCTCGCGCGGTACCCCGTGCCGCCGGATAGTCTTTAACGTTCACGATCGGAGCACCTCGTGTCTCACCTTCCCCCCACCCGCCGTACGGTCCTCCGGACCCTTTCCGGGCTCGGCGTACTCGCCTTCGGCGCCGCGGCCTGCGGCCCGGAGGACTCCGCCTCCCTCGCCTCCGGCACCGGCGCCGACCGCGCGTCCGAGGGAGAGCGCCGGTTCGGCGCGGAGTGGGACAGCCACGCGCGCACCTTCATGTCATGGCCCGCCCTGGAATCGGTCTGGGGCGAGGACCTCCCGTACGTACGTGAGGACATCGCCCGTATCGCCCGGGCCATCGCGGAGTACGAGTACGTCGTCATGATGGCCAGGCCCGACCAGCGGAAGGCGGCCCAGCGGGCCTGCGGCTCGCAGGTCGAGGTCATCCCCCTCGCCGTGGACGACATGTGGGCGCGCGACACGGTCCCGGTCTTCGTCGAGGAGGGCGGCAAGGTCATCGGGGTCGACTTCAACTTCAACGGCTGGGGCGAGAAGCAGGAACACACGAACGACGCGCGCGTCGGCCGTACGTTCCTGTCGAAGTACGGGATTCCGCGGGTCGAGGCCCCTCTCGTCTCCGAAGGCGGCTCCTTCGAGACCGACGGGGAGGGGACGCTGCTGATCACCGAGAGCTCGATCGTCAACGAGAACCGCAACCCGGGCCTGAGCCGCGACGACATCGAGGCCGATCTGATCGAGACCCTGGGCGTCGAGAAGGTGGTGTGGCTGAAGGGCGTGCGCGGCGAGGACATCACCGACGCCCACGTGGACAGCCTCGTCCGCTTCACCGCGCCGGGAGTGGTGCTGCTGGACCAGGCGTTCCCCGGCACTCCCCCGGACTCCTGGTCACGCGCGGCCGACCAGGCCAGGGCGGTGCTGAGCAAGGCGACCGACGCCCGCGGCCGCCGCTTCGAGGTGATCGACCTGCCGCAGCCCGACCTGGACCGGATCACCGGCGAGGGAGACGACTTCGTGTCGACCTACGCCAACTTCTACGTCGCCAACGACTCGGTGTTCATGCCCCGGTTCGGCGACCGCAAGGCGGACGACCGGGCCCGGGGAATCCTCCAGGAGCAGTTCCCCGACCGCGACGTCGTACCGGTGGTGATCGACACCGTCGCCTCCGGGGGCGGTGGCATCCACTGCGCCACGCACGACCAGCCCGGCAAGCCGGTCGACTGACACCCGCCCGGCGCGGGGAACAGCGGGCCTCCTTCGGGGCAGGCGCTCACTGGACGGCAACGGCTGCCACGCCAAGCCGCTGCGCACCGCCAAGCGTCGGTGACCTCGAAAGACGCGCGGGTCCGGGAAGCCTCCCTTCCCGGACCCGCGTGGCCATCACGCGCCTGCGGCTGCGTCGAGGCGGCCGGCCTTGGCCTCCTCGATCAGGGACCCGAACTGGTCCGGGCTCATCTCCACCCGCTGCCCGAAGTCGTCGGTGATCACGATCCGGCGTTCGGGCGGGGCGCTCTCGTCCACGAACAACTGCGGGCAGCCGCAGTCGCAGTTCCCGCAGAAGGTGGCCAGGGGCTCGGGTGATGCGGTCATCGCGCTCTCTCCTCGACCTTGTCGGACCCCGGGCGGAGCCAGGAACCCGAGTACCGAGGTGATGCCCACGGTCCGGGCATCACACGCTCCGCCGGCGCTGGGCACGGAAGCACGGCGAGCCGGTCACGCGCACCCGGTGCTTCCGAAACCGCTGGGCCGACGGGAACCGGAAGGCTCCCCCGTACGACCTGTCACCGGTCGGCGGACCGCAGGGAGTGCTCGGCGCGGGACCGGTCAGTGGCCGTCCACCGTCCCGGACAGTTCGTTGGTGGCCTTCGGCAGCGTCACGGACGTCCGCTTCTCCCCCGAGTCCAGGTCGAAGGAGTGCAGTTGGCGCTTGCCCGGTTCGGAGACGTACGCCGTGTGGTCACGGACGAACAGGGTGGGCCTGGGCTGCTGCCAGTCCAGGGGCTCGGTCCAGTCGCCGACCGCTTCGATCTTCTTCTCCACTTCGCCGGTCTCCGGGTCGATGACGTGGAGGACACCGTTGGTGCCGAGCACGAGGGCTTCGCCGTGCGGGCCACGGGCGAGCGAGCGGAAGGAGTAGCTGGTGCCGAGGTCGACCAGCTTCATCTTCGCCGTACGGGTGTCGATCAGCGATATGCGGGTGGGGCGTTCCAGTTCCGCCTCGGGGTCGGTCTTGTAGTCGCCGAGCAGGATCGGGGAGACGTCGCTGCCGGCCTGGTTACCGGTACGGGCGTAGTCGCCGGGGGCGTCGGCCTTGGTGAACTCGCCGTCCTTGTAGAGCAGGACGCCGTCCTCACAGCCGAGGCCGACCACCTCGCCCTCGGCGGCGGCCTCGCCGTGGACGCCCGGGCAGTTCTCGGCGCGTGCGATCTCCTTGTCGTCCTTGTCCAGGACGAGGGCTCCGGTGCGCTTCTCCTCGGTGCCCAGGGTGGTGAGGAGTTCACCGCCGGCCAGTTCGATGGCGACACCGTGGTGGGCGTCGGCGGACGTGTAGCTGCGCCCCTGCGGCCGCTTGCCGCCGGCCAGGTCGGCGGGATCGAAGACGTTCACCTCGCCGGTGCCGTCGGTGAACAGGGCCGTCCGGCCGCCGTGCCGCACGACGTGGCCGGGCTTGGCACCCTTGAAATCGGCGTCCGTGAAGGTCTGCCGGGCCGCGTCGTACACGCGGAAGCCGCTGTCGGTGGAGATGACGACATGGTCCTTGTCACCCGCCGGGTTGACCCGGTTGAAGCCGGGCAGCTCGACGCTCTTCGCGAGCTTCAAGGTCTCGCCGTCGAGGACGTACAGTCCCCCGTCGTAGGAGGCGACCAGCGGGTTCTTCACCGCGACGGCCTCGCCGCTCTTCGCCTGCTTCGTCTGCTTCGGCCCGGCCTCGGACGCGGCGTCGCCACTGCCGCCGCAGGCGGTCAGCGCCATGGACGCCGTCAGCACGAGGGCGGTGCCCGTGAGCATTCCGGCGCGTGTCGACCTGTTCATCGTGTGTGTGTCCTCTCCGGCCCTCAGGGCACGGGATGGTGGGGTGGAGGGGTCGGCGTTCAGTAGGCCGGCCCTCGGGGGAAAGCGGTCAGTCGCCGGTGAGGCCCTCGGTCATGGCCGAGGTGTTGGCGCGCATCATTTCCAGGTAGGTGCCGGCGCCCTTGCCCTTCTCGGTCAGCGACTCGGAGTGGAGCGGGACGACGTCCACGTGACCGCCCATCTCCTGGCGCAGGACGTCGGCGAGCCGGGTGGGCTGGGAGGAGTCGGCGAAGACTGTGCGCACCTCGGCCCTCTCCATGGCCCGGGTGAGGGAGCGCAGGTCGGAGGAGCTGGGCGAGGCGAGCGTCGTGCCGCTGGGGATGACCGCGCCGATCACGCGGAAGCCGAAGCGGTCGGCGAGGTAGCCGAAGACGTGGTGGTTGGTGACCAGGGCGCGGCGGCCCTCGGGAATGGCCGCGAAGGACTTCTCCATCCAGGCGGTGAGGTCGGCGAGTTGCCCGTCATAGCGTTCGGCGTTGTCCCGCACGGCCTTCTCGTCGACGCCGTCCACGTGCGCGACCACCTGGTCGGTGATCAGGCCGGCCACCGTGCGCACGCGGTCGGGATCGGTCCAGAAGTGCGGGTCGGGCGCTCCGGCCCCGCCGCCCCGACCGCCCTCCTCGTCGGCGTGGAAGGTCAGGGGGTCGGCCGCCTCGCCCGCCGCGAAGGTGGCCACTCCCGATTCCCGGGCCGCCTCCACGTGCCGCAGGACGTTCTCCTCCAGGCCCAGGCCGTTGTGGACGACCAGATCCGCGCCCTCCAGTTCGGCGGCCTGCACGGCGGAGAGTCCGAAGGAGTGCGGGTCGGCGTTGGGTTTCATCAGGACGCTGACGTCCGCCTCGCTTCCGGCGATCTCCCGGGTGATGTCGCCGAGGATGTTGGTCGTCACCACGATCCGGGGGCGGTCGTCGTCGCCGCCGCCCGCGCAGCCGGTCGCCGTACCGGCGACGACGAGGAAGGTGACCAGGGTCAGCAGCAGGGCGCGCAGCCGCGCCGCCCTCACCCGTACGCTCATCGGCCCGTCTCCACCATCAGGGACGGCCGGACGTCCAGGTCGAAGGTGCGGGCGACCCGGAGTCCGTCGTTGTAGTCGATCTCGTACACACGGCTGCCGGCGGGATCGTTGAGGTAGGCCCTGCTCCGGTCGACCTCGATCACCGGTGCCCCGGTCCCGCCGCCGGCGGCCTCGGGGACGTCCTTCAGCAGACGGTCGGTGGCGGTGGTCTCCCGGCCGGTGGATATGTCGTAGCCGTGCAGGGCTCCGTCACGCTCCAGGACGACGAGCGGGGCGCCTTCACCCGCGGTGTTGGCGGCGACCACCGGGCCGGTCGCCACGCGCTTCCAGGCACGCTCGGTGACGTCCAGGATCCAGACGGCGTTCTTGCCCGCCCGGGCGGTGAGCGTGGTGCTGCCCGGCCGGTGCCGGAACTCCGCGGCCCGCTCCGGGCCCGGCACCTCCTCGCCGTACGGGATCTTCTCGGCGGTGAAGGCGCCGTCGTCCTCGCGGACGAGCAGGGCGCCGTCGGCGCAGCCGAGGACGACCCCCCGCCGGGTGACCGCGTCGCCCTTCGGGTCCTCGCACGCGGACCGGGGGGCGGCGACGCGCTTGCCGGACCGGTCGAGGACCACGGCCTGCGCGGGAGCGTCGCCGTCGCGCACGAGCGTGACCAGGTGTTCGGCGTACGGCACGACGGGACCGGCGTGGGTGCCCGGGAGTCGCTCCGGCGTACCGAGGGTCCCCTTCTCCAGTTCGGCGCGGCGGTAGGCCATCGCCGTCCCGTCCGCCGCCGTGGCGACGGTGACGCCCTGGTCGCTGCGGATGCTCGTGCCGGTGCCGCCCGGGAGCTCTCCCACCTCCTTGGTCTTCGCGCTGTAGTAGTGCACATGGTCTCCGTGGTCGACCATCCACGCGCCGCTGTCGAGGACGTGGGTGCCGTTCGGGCCGTGGAAGTAGCCGAAGCGGCCGTCCGTGGTGAGTTCGGTGACTCCGACTCTGCGCGCGGTGTCGTGGATCCTGCCGGTGATCAGGTCCAGCACGCGCGTGTCGCCGGAGTCGGCGTCACCGAGGAGGAGCCGGGACTGCTGCTCGGCGGCTTCGGTGGCGCCTTCCACGTAGCCGTGCGGAGCAGCGGGCGAAGTAGGGCTTTCGGTACGGGACTTGGCGTCGCCCTGGCTCGCGCAGCCCGCGGTCATGAGGACCGCGGAGAGGAGTACCGGTGCCAGGGGGACGTTCGTTCGGACGAACAAGGAGATCGCCTCAGGTTTCGTTCGGTCGGGTCGTGGGGGCGTTCGCGGTGAACGTGCCGGCCCGGGCGGGGAGGCCTGCGCGGCGCGTACGACGTCGGTGGTGGAACCCGGACGCCAGGTGGGACAGGAAGAAGAGGCCGACCGCGAGGGCCGAGACGGTCGCGCCGGCCGCCGTGCGCAGGTGCCAGGAGAGCAGCAGGCCGCCGAGGGTGGCGGCCGCGCCGAGGGCCGCGGCAAGGGCCATGACGCCGTGGACGCTTCGCGCCCATGGGAGGGCTGCCGCGGGCGGGGCGATGAGCAGGCCGAGAACGAGCAGCGTGCCCACGATGTGGAAGGAGGCGACGATGGCCAGGGCCAGCAGACCGAGCAGCACGGCGTGCGCGAGCCCGGGGCGCAGGCCGAGCGTCCGGGCCTTGCGCTCGTCGAACGCGAGGGCCAGGAAGGCGCGGTGGCCGAGCACGGAGACGACCAGCGCCAGCAGCAGCGCCACCGCGAGGAGGACCACGTCGCTCTCGCGGACGGCGAGGACGTCGCCGAAGAGGAAGCCGGTGAGATCCACGGCGAACGACTGCGAGCGCGACACGATGATGACGCCGAGGGACAGCATGCCGACGAAGAGCAGGCCTATTCCGGTGTCCTGGGACAGCCTTGGGGTGCGACCGAGGGCGGTGACGCCTGCTGTCATGACGGCCGCGCTCGCCACCGCCCCCACCAGCAGGTTGCCGCCGAGCAGCGCGGCGACCGCGACGCCCGGGAGCAGACCGTGGGACATGGCGTCACCGAGGAAGGCCATCCCCCTGAGCACCACCCATGTCCCGGCCAGGGCGCATATCGCCGACACCAGGATCCCGGCCCACAGGGCACGCTGCACGAAGGCCGCCTCGAAGGGGGCCGTCAACCACTCCATGCGATGACCCTACAATGACAATCATGTTCAATAACAGCGTGCCGACGCCGCCCGGCGGCGAACCACGGGGCGAGCGCGTCCGGTTCCACGACCTGAACGCGGGCTATCCCGGCCGTCCGGTGCTCCACCAACTCAGCTCGGTGATAACGGCGTTGACCATGACGGCGCTGGTCGGACCGAACGGCAGCGGCAAGTCCACGCTGCTCGGCGTCCTCGCCGGCGTGATCGATGCCACATCCGGTCAACTCCGCTACGCGGAAGGGCGCCCGCCGGCCTTCGTCCCGCAGCGCGGCGCCGTCGGCGACGCACTCCCCCTCACCGCACGGCAGACCGTGGAGATGGGCCGCTGGGCAGAGCGAGGGCTGTGGCGAAGGCTGGCCCGGCAGGACCGAACCGTGGTCGACTCCGCCATGGAACGACTGGGCGTCGCCGACCTCGCCGACCGCCGGCTCGGCGAGCTGTCCGGCGGGCAGCGTCAGCGCGTACTGATCGCCCAGGGCCTCGCCCAAGAGTCCGACCTGCTGCTTCTGGACGAGCCGACCACCGGGCTCGACCCCGAAGCCCGGAACCGGATCACGGCGCTGCTGACGGATCTGGTCGCCGACGGCACGACCGTCGTCCAGGCCACGCACGACCTGGAGGCCGCCCGCTCGGCCGACGCCTGCCTGCTCCTCAGCGACGGCCGGCTGGTCGGGCAGGGCCCACCCGGGCAGGTGCTCACGCCGACGGCCCTGTCCCGCGTCTGGCAGCCGGCGTGAGACAGGGGCTCCGGACAGAAGACCGGTGCGCCTGACCGCGCGGGCTCGGCACCAGGCAGGCCGCAGGTCGTGGCGGAGCCGTACGGGGGGATTCGCGATCCCTGGATCACTGCGGCCTTCATCCGCCCTTCGGCCTGCGACACCGTGGACGGATAGGCGGCGGACCGGCGGTCCTGCCCGCACCTCACGGAAAGGGAGCCCACCATGACGCGCATCGCCCTGATCACCGGAGCCAACCGCGGCCTCGGCCGCAGCACTGCCCTGCACCTCGCCGCAGCAGGCACCGATCTGATCCTCACCTACCGCTCACACGCCGAGGAGGCCCAGGCCGTCGTCGAGGAGGCCCGGAAGCTGGGCCGTACGGCGGTCGCCCTGCGGCTGGACACCGGGGACACCGCCGCGTTCCCGGCCTTCACCGCACAGGTGCGGGCGGCGCTGGCCGAGGAGTGGGGCCGCGAGGACCTCGACATCCTCGTCAACAACGCCGGACACGGCGTGCACGCACCCTTCGAGGAAACCACCGAAGAGCAGTTCGACGGGCTGATGGGCGTCCACGTCAAGGGCGTCTTCTTCCTCACCCAGGCGCTGCTGCCGTTGCTCAAGGACGGCGGGCGCATCCTCAACGTCTCCACCGGCCTGACCCGCTTCATCGCCGCACCCACCGCCGCCTACGCGGCGGCCAAGGGCGCGGTGGAGATCCTCACCCGCTACCTCGCCAAGGAACTGGGCCCGCGCGGTATCGCGGTCAACGCCATCGCACCGGGCGCCACCGGCACCGACTTCGGCGGCGGCGGCGTCCGTGACAACCAGGAGATGCGCTCCATGCTGAGCGGCGTCACGGCCCTGGGGCGTCCCGGAGAGGCCGAGGACATCGGCGCCGCGGCCGCCGCGCTGCTCGCCGAGGGCACGTCCTGGGTCACCGGGCAGCGCATCGAGGCGTCGGGCGGCATGCTGCTCTGACGCCCCACCCGAACAACACCACCACCACCGTCCCGGCCTCGGGTGCGGGGCATGAGGGAGACTGGAACCGTGGACCGAGTCCAACTCGCGGACTTCCTCCGCACCCGCCGCGAAGCCCTGCAACCGGAGGACGTGGGCCTGCCCCGCGGGCCGCGGCGCCGCACCCGCGGCCTGCGCCGGGAGGAGGCGGCGGCGCTGAGCGGGATGTCCACCGACTACTACAGCCGGCTGGAACAGCAGCGCGGGCCGCAGCCGTCGGAGCCGATGCTCGCCGCCATCGCCCGCGGCCTGCGCCTCTCCCTCGCCGAGCGCGATCACCTCTTCCGCATCGCCGGGCACAACACGCCCTCCCGCCCCGGCGATCTCCGCTCGGACCACATCACGCCCGGCCTGATGCGCATCCTCGGACGGCTGGACGACACCCCGGCGCAGGTCGTCAGCGACGTGGCGGAGACCCTCGCCCAGACCCCGATGGCCTCAGCGCTCCTCGGCGACCAGACGGGGTACACCGGACCCGAGCGCAGTCTCACCTACCGGTGGTTCACCGACCCCGCCACCCGGCTGCTGTATCCGGAGGAGGACCATCCGCTGCACAGCCGCTTCTTCACCTCCGGCCTGCGCGCCGCCTACTCCCGGCAGGGAGCGGGCGGTCGCGCCGAGGAGCTGCGCGACCGCCTCCTGGAGCGCAGCGACGAGTTCGCCTCGCTGTGGAGCGCGCACGAGATCGACGCTCCGCGCGTGGATCCCAAGCGTGTGCGCCATCCCGAGCTGGGCGTCCTCACCCTGCAGTGCCAGGTACTGGTGGACCCGGAGCAGAACCAGACGCTGCTGGTCTACACAGCCGCGCCGGGCTCGGCGGACGACGAGAGGCTGCGACTGCTGCCGGTACTGGGAGCACGACGGGTGGGCACCTAGCCGGCCAGGCCCGTCCCCGGCGCTCCTCCGGCCCGCCGGCGGAGCGGCGCCGTCGACCCGGGTCCTCCCGGCAGCGGCGCGGCTTCCCGACGGGGGCCGGTTCAGGCGTCCGGGGTGTCCCGGGTGAGCCGGCGCACCCACTCGATGTCCGGCAGGTGGGGAGCATGGCCGCCCCGGGCCGGTGACGGTTCGACGGCGGCGCTCTCCGGGTCGAGGAGGCGGCGCAGGCCGGTGCGCATCAGCCCGCCGTCCACGGAGGCGATGCCGCTCAACTGGAGCACGGAGACGCCCTGGTCGAGTGCGGTCATGAGCTGTGCGATGTCGTCGACGGGCAGGTGCTCGCCCTCCGGGCGCCCGGCAGCGGCGACCCGCCCGTAAGCGTTCAGCTGGACCTCCACGCGGGCTCGCAGCAGACCGATGAGCTTCTCGTCCCGGGCCGCGGTCGCGATGAACTCCAGCATGGCCAGACCGAAGCCCCGCACCATCTCCGCCGCGTCCTCCCCCGGCTCCGCGTCCGGCTCGGACAGCGCCGCGCCGGACGGTTCGGGCACCGCGAACGGGTCCCAGTCCGCGCCGCGCAGCGCCTGGAGATTGTGGTCCATCACCGCGAGGAACAGTTCGGCCTTGCCGCCGAAGTTCGAGTAGACCGCGCCCTTGGAGAACCCCGCCTCATTGGCGATTCCCTCCAGGCTCGCCCCGTGATAGCCGTCCCGGGCGAACGTCCCCAGTGCCGCCAGCGTCAGCGCCTCGCGGGTTTCCCGCTTCTGCTCGGCGCGGCTCTTGCGTACCCGGGGCGTCGTCATCGGGGCGAGTTGATCCATGCCCGCATCCTAGTTGACGTACCGACCGCATCGCGATACCGCTAGACTTTAGATACCCAGCGAATCTAAATACCGCTAGTATCGCAAGCACCCGGGCGCACCGGGGATGACGGAGGAACGCATATGAGTGACGCGGTGCTGGAGGTCGAAGGCCTCACCAGGAAGTTCGGATCGGTCGTCGCGAACGACGGGATCGACCTGAGGGTCAGGGCCGGCGAGGTGGTCGGCCTGCTGGGGCACAACGGCGCCGGCAAGACCACGCTGGTCTCGCAGATCGTGGGCCTGCTCAAGCCCGACAGCGGTTCGATCCGGGTGGCCGGCGCGGACGCGGTCGCGGACCCGGCGACGGCTCGCCGCTGCGTGGCACTCCAGCCGCAGTCGCAGGCGCCCATCGAGGGCCTGACGCCCCGCGGCGCCATCGAGATCGCCGGGCGGGTACGCGGCATGTCCGGCGCCGACGCGGCCGCCTCCGCCCGCAGGCTCGCCGAGGACCTGGACATCCACGAGTGGTTCGACCGGCGCGCCCTCCCGGACGGCCGGGGCGTGTCCGGCGGAGTGCGTCGGCTGACCGCGTTCGCGATGGCCGCGGTCGCGCCCGTCCCGCTGGTCATCCTCGACGAGCCCTCCAACGACGTCGACGCGGGCCGCAGGCGGCGGTTGTGGGACACCGTGCGCCGCCTCGGCGACGAGGGCGCGGGCGTACTGCTGGTCACCCACAACGTGGTGGAGGCCGAGCGCGTGGTGGACGAACTGGTCGTGCTCGACCACGGCAAGGTCGTGGCCGCCGGATCACCGAGCGACCTGCGTGGCCCCGGCGACAAGGACCTGCGGCTCGAACTCTCGCTGAACTTCGACGGGCCGGACCCCTCGGACTCCCCTACCGGTGCGCCGATCCCGTTCACGCGCCGGGTCCGGGTCGGCCGCCGGGTCCTGCTGACGCTCGGCCCCTCCGACGCCGAAGCCGCCGTCGCCTGGGCCACGAGGCTCCGCGCGGAGCACCTCATCGAGGAGTACTCCCTGGCGCCCGCCACCCTCGAAGACGTCTACCTCGCCGCCACCGCTTCGAGCGCGGCCGCCACTACGGAGGAAGCCGCCCATGTCTGAGGCAACCATGACCGCCCCCCGCACCCGGACCGCCCGTCCCGTGCCCCCGCGCACCGGCCTGGTGACGACCTATCTGACCCTGCTGCGCTGGAACATGGCCCAGATCGGCGCGATGCTGCCGCTGATCCTCGTCGTGCAGGCAGTGCTCGCGGCGGGCATCATCATCGGCTTCGGGTTCCTCATCGACGACCTCAACACTCCGGCCGCGCTGTTCCTGTCCACGGGCACCCCCACCGTGCTGCTGATGGTCATCGGTCTGGTGATGGTCCCGCAGGGCGTGGCGCAGTCCCGCACCAGCGGTACGTTCACCTACCTGCGGGCACTGCCGGTGCCCCGCCCGCTGCACCTGCTGGCCGACCTGACGGTGTGGCTGGTCGTCGCCCTTCCGGGCATCCCCGTCTCGGTGTTCGTGGCCTGGCTGTACTACGACCTCACCTACAGCTTCGACTGGCCCCTCCTGATCGCCGCTTCCGTGCTGACCGCGGTGATGGCGACCTCGGTGGGCTACGCGCTCGCCGTACTGCTCCCGCCGCTGCTCGCCCAGCTCGCCAGTCAGGTCCTGGTGTTCTTCGTGATGCTGTTCTCGCCGATCACCTTCCCCGCCGGCCAGCTGCCCGACTGGCTGGGGGCGGCGCACGACTGGCTACCGTTCCGCCCCGCGGGCGACCTGCTGCGCGCGGGGCTGGTGTCCGACGGCAGCACGGTGCACGGGACCGACATCGCCGTGCTGGTGGTCTGGTGCCTGCTCGGCGTCACGATCAGCGTGCGCGCGCTGGTCCGCCGGGCCTGAAGAATCCCGCCAGGCGGCCGGCGGAGGACGAAAGCCCTCCGCCGGCCGCAGACGTGTCCGAGGCGGGCGTCACCCCTCTGATCACGGGCCTGACCAGCGACTATCCGCCGGAAATCCCAAACCGGGCATAACCGATAATCCAGATCGCCGTTGCTTTACCGATGCTTTAACCACTCTTGGATCTACCTTTACTTGGTCTGGATCTGCCCCTATGCTTCCGACAGCGGAGATCGAAGAGCAGGCCAGCGCGAAGCACATGCGGTGCCGACCTGCTCCATCTTTTCTTGGGGGAGAAATGCGCAGTGGGGGCAGTCCGTCGTCAGCACGGATACACGGCAGGCCGAGGGCGTGGGGAGATGTCCGCCCTCCGACAGGTCTGCCGATAACAGCCCACTTCTAGGCCACCCATAGGTCTCTAAGGGCGCGCGGCCGGACGGCCGCCATTCTCAGGTGCAGTCGCAGGACGAGCACGAATCATTTGCGGCACTGGTTGCAGCAGATTCCCTGACACGGCTTCGCACCGCCATTTTCCGGCGTACGCACGCCATGCTCCGCGGCGTCCCTCCACGGGACCTCCGCAAATTCGGCATGGCCAGGGCGCATGTCTCCTCGTGAGGTATCGAGCAAGAGGTAGTGAGCATGGCCACGGTTGGAGTAATCGGTGCGGGTGTCATGGGCAAGGACGTCGCCCTCGCCTGCGCCGCTCGCGGATACGAAGTCATTCTTTGCGACAGTGAAGGATTAGTACTGAAGGCTGCTCCGGGACAGCTGCGCCGACTCATCAGGAAGTACCGCATGATGTCGGCGACCCTTTCGGAGTGGAACGCGGAAGAAATCCTCGGCCGCATCACCTGTAGCCCTGACCTCGACCGGATGGCCGACGCCGACTGGATCGTCGAGAACATCGTCGAGGACCGGGAAGCCAAACGGGAGCTCTACCTCCGGCTGCGCGACGTGTGTGGAGCGGACGTTCGCATCGCGGTCAACACCAGTTGTCTGCCCATCACCCGGATCGCCTCGCTCATGCCGTACCCGCAGCAGATCATCGGCATGCACTTCATGAACCCCGTCCCTCTGATCGACGGCGTGGAAGTGATCCGCGGACATCACACGTCGGACGGGACCGTGCAGGCGGCGGAATCCTTCGCGGCCTCTCTCGGTAAGCAGGCCATCGTCGTGAACGACATGCCGGGCTTCGTATCCAACCGGCTGTCCCACCTCTTCATGAACGAAGCCGCCTTCCTGGTGCAGGACGGCGTCGCGGACGCGGAAAAGGTCGACGCCGTCTTCACGCTCGGCTACGGGCACCGGATGGGACCCCTGGCGACAGCGGACCTCATCGGCCTGGACACCGTGGTCAACTCGCTGGCTGTCCTGTATGAGGAGTTCCAGGACACCAAATTCCGCTGCTGTCCGCTGCTGAAGAAGATGGTCGACGCCGGGCTGCTCGGACGGAAGAGCGGCCAGGGTTTCTACAGCTACGGCACGCACGCCGATCCGATTCCAGCCGGCCGCACGGGCCTGGCAGAAGCAGGGGCGCACTGATGCCGAAAGCCACCCGTTCCGTGGACGACCGAGCCGTGAAGAGCGCCAAGTGCGTCGTATGGGACCTCGACGACACCCTGTGGCACGGGACCCTGTCCGCCGACGACGACGTCACGTTGAAGGACGGCGTCCTCGATCTGCTCAGGACACTGGATTCCCGGGGAATCCTGCTCTCGATAGCCAGTAAGAACAACCACGACGACGCCATGCGGAAGCTGACGGAACTGGGCATCGCCGAGTACTTCCTCCACCCGCAGATCAGCTGGAACAGCAAGTCGAGTTCGGTCGCCGAGATCCAGAAACGGCTCAACATCGGCATCGACACGTTCCTGTTCATCGACGACCAGCCCTTCGAGCGCGACGAGGTCGCCTTCGCGTTGCCCGAGGTGGAGACCGTCGACGCGCTGGACTACCGCACCCTCGCCACGCTGCCCCGGCTGACGCCTCCCGTGGTGACGGAGGACGCAAGGCGGCGCCGCCTCATGTACCTGGACGACGAGCGGCGCCACGAGTCCGAACTGGCCTACCAGGGGCCGCGCGAAGACTTCCTGCGCGAACTCGGCATGGTCTTCGGCATCTCCGGGGCCGGCGGCGACGACCTGCTCAGGCTGGAGGAACTGACCAAGCGCACCAGCCAGTTGAACTCCACCGGCATCCACTACTCGTACGAGCAGATCGAGCGGCTGATGCGGGACCCACACCACGACCTGTGGGTCTGCGAGCTGACCGACCGGTACGGCTCCTACGGAAAGATCGGCATGGCCCTGGTGGAGAAGGGCCGGGACCGCTGGACGATCAAGCTCCTGCTGATGTCGTGCCGGACGGTCTCCAAGGGCGTGGGCACCGTTCTGCTGTCCTTCCTCGTCAAGCGGGCCGCCGAAGCGGAGACGCGCCTCTTCGCGGACTTCCGCCGCACCCCCCGCAACCGTCAGATGCTCCTGACGTATCAGCTCGCCAATTTCCGAGTGGCGTCGCAGGACGGCGACGACTACACGTACGAGAACGACCTCACTGTCAGTCAGGGCTATCCCGAATACATCAAGGTGGAAGTCAATGCCTAGCGAAGCGGTCATGGACGTCAAGACGGTCACGCCTGTCGAGGACAGCACAGTGGCGAAAGCAGCGACCACCGTCAGGAACTACGTACGAGCGAACATGAGCGCGCTGCGGGACGAGGACCTGCACGACGAGGACAACATCTTCGAGAAGGGATTCGTCACGTCGATCTTCGCGATGCAGCTCCTGGACTTCATCGAGACCACATTCGAGGTGGAAGTCCCGGACGACCGCATCACCCTGCAGAACTTCAGCTCGGTCCAGCGAATATCAAGACTGGTGGGTGAGCTGAAGAATGCATGAGGAGAAGGAAGATCCCTCCGGCGTACAGCAGCGCGCCCGTCACTTCGCCGAAACGGACATCGCGAAGCGTGCGTCCGAGTTCGACCGCAAGGAGCACCTGCCGAAGGACGTCATCACGAAGATGGCGGACGCGGGATTCCTCGGTGCGGCGGTTCCCGAGAAATGGGGCGGCCTGGGACTCGACCCGCTGGAGTACGGCGAACTCACCGAGTCGATAGGCAAGGCCTGCGCGTCCACCAGGGCACTGCTGACCGTGCACACCTCCTTGGTCGCCGAAACCCTCGTCGAGCGGGCGTCGAACCGGCTCAAGGAGAAGTACCTCACCGATCTGGCTCTCGGAAGAAGGATCGGGTGCTTCGCCCTCTCCGAGGCCGGCGCCGGTTCGGACGCCGCGTCGGTCACCACGGTTTACCGCAGGGAGCAGGACGTCTTCATCCTCGACGGGCGGAAGAAGTGGATTTCGTTCGCCGGCGTCGCCGATCTCTTCCTGGTGTTTGCGAAAGAGAACGACCTGACGAGCGCCTTCCTCGTCGAACGGAACACGCCGGGTGTGGAGATCCGGCCGATGTCCGGGATGCTCGGCAACCGGGCGGCGCACATGGCGGAGATCTCCTTCACAGGCGTCGAGGTCCCCGTCGAGAACCTCGTCTCCGGCATCGGCCTGGGGTTCGGGCTCGTCGCGAACACCGCGCTTCACCACGGGCGTTACAGCATTGCCTGGGCCGGAGTCGCCATCGCCCAGGCCGCGCTGGAGACGATGTGCGCCTACGCAGCCGAACGCGAGCAGTTCGGCGTGAAGATCGGCAGCCAGCAGCTGGTGCAGAAAATGATCGCGGATGCCGTCACCCAGGTCGGGGCGGCACGCGAACTCTGCCGCCGCGCGGGCCGACTGCGGATGGAACGCAGCACCGATGCGGTGATCGAGACCAACATCGCCAAGTACTTCTCCTCGACGATTGCCCAGCAGGTGACGTCGGACGCGGTGCAGGTGCTCGGCGGAAACGGCTGCTGGGACCAGTACCCGGCGGAACGGCTGTTCCGCGAGGCGAAGGTTCTGGAAATCATCGAAGGCACCTCGCAATTGCAGCAGTTGATGATCGCCGATCACGGGTTCAAGAAGTTCGCCGGCTCAGGGTCGGGGTGGGGGAAATGAAGCAACCGGACACCGGGCCGAACGCGCGACCCGCGTTCGTCTTCCCCGGACAGGGCGCGGTCTGGCCCGGCATGGCCGTCGAACTGCTGGACAGCTCACCGGTCTTCGCCCGGCGGATGGGCGAGTGCGCGGACGCCCTGGCGCCGCATGTGGACTGGTCGCTGATGGACGTGGTCCGGTCGGCGGACCCCGGCGTGTACGAGCCGGTGAACGTCTCGGTGCCCGCGGTGTTCGCGGTGCAGACCTCCCTGGCCGCCCTGTGGCGGTCCCACGGAGTGGAGCCGCATGCCGTCACCGGTGCCAGCCTCGGCGAGGTCGCCGCGGCGCTCTGCGCCGGCGCGTTCTCCCTGGACGAGGCGGCGAGAGTCATCGCCGTCTGGAGCGAGGCGCAGGCACGCGTGCGGGCCTCCGGGGCCATGGCGATGCTGGCCCTCTCCCCGGACGAGGCGCGGGCACGGCTGGAGCCGTTCGGCGACGCCCTCGGCATCGCCGGTGTCATGGCCCCGCGTGCGGTGGTGGTCGCAGGCGATCTGGACACGATCGTGCGGCTGGTCGCCGAGGCGCGAGCCGGCGGAACGTACGCACAGCGGCTCTCGATCCGCGTCGCGGTCCACTCGCCGCAGATGGAGGAGCAGCGCGACTGGCTGTTGGCCTCCCTGGGCGAGATCGACCGGCGGACCTCCGAGATCCCCTTCTACTCCGGCGTGACCGGCGGCCTGCTGGACACGGGTCTGCTGGACGCCGGCCACTGGTACCGCAATCTGCGCCGGAGCATGCTGTTCGAGCAGGCCACCCGAAATCTGCTGGACGACGGGCACACAGCCCTCGTCGAGCCGAGCCCGCACCCCACGCTGGTGACCGCGATGCGCTCGACGGTGGAGTCGGCGGGCAGCACTGTGCCGGTGACCGGAACCCTGGCCCGCGGACAGCAGGGCATGGACCGCTTCCTGTCGTCGCTGGCGGAACTGGCACCAGGCGCGTCCCCCTCCCCCGAGGGCCCACGTGCGACCGGGACGACCTGTCGCGCGGACGCACCGCGGGAGCCGATGCCCGCCGCGGACGCGTTGGTGGAGGCCGTGTGCGCGCTGGTCGTCGCCGGAGTGCGAGGCGAGACGCCGCCCGCGGTGACCGTCGGCGAACTCACCCTGAGCAGCCACGATCACGAGACCGGCCTCTTCGACCTGGGCTTCGACTCGCTGAGCCTCGTCTCGCTCCAGGAGAGTCTGGAGCGCCGCCTGGGCGTTCGTCTGGAGAGCACCTTCACCCTCGACCACCCGACCGTCGGCGCGCTGGTGAGGGAGCTGGCGCCGAGGGCGCGGCAGCAGGACACCGGGCGCCGGGAACCGGCCCCCTCCCGCGCCGAGGCCCCCTCCGAGCCCGTGGCGCTGGTCGGGATGTCCTTCCGGCTGCCCGGCGGCATCGGGGACCGGGAGCGCTTCTGGCAGGTGCTGAGCGAGGGCATCGACGTCGTGGGTCCCGTCCCCGCCGACCGGTGGCGGCACAGCCCGCTGGACACCACCCCGATCACCACCACGCAGGGCGGCTATCTCGACGACGTCGACCGGTTCGATCCGCTCTTCTTCACCATCTCGCCGAAGGAGGCACAACTCCTCGACCCCCAGCAGCGGCTCCTGCTCGAACTGACCTGGGAAGCCTTCGAGGATGCCGGGTTCGACCCCCTCACCGTCGGGGACGAGCAGCGCATCGGTACCTACGTCGGCATCTTCAACAACGACTACCAGCAGGTCGGGGCGGATCTGGGGCACCCGCCCGACGCCTACACCTACACCGGCAACATGGCCAACGCGGCGGCCGGCCGCATCTCGTACGCCTTCGGCTTCCGCGGCCCCAGCATGGCCATCGACACGGCGTGCTCCTCGTCGCTGTACGCGGTGCACATGGGCATGCGGGAGCTGCGCCAGGGCGGCTGCGACATGGTCGTCGCGGCCGGGGTGAACCTGATCCTGAGCCCCGAGGGGCATCTGTCCTGGTCCCGGCTGAGCGCCCTGTCGCCGAGCGGGCGCTGCCGGAGCTTCGACGACGGCGCCGACGGCTACATCCGCAGCGAGGGCGGCGCGGTCGTCGTCCTCAAGCGGCTCTCCGACGCCGAGCGCGACGGTGACCGCGTCCTGGCAGTCCTGAGCGGTTCCGCGATCAACCACAACGGACGTAGCAGCGGCTTCACCGTGCCCAACGGCCGGGCGCAGGCCGAGGTGGTCCGCAGCGCCCTGAGCGACGCGGGCCTCGGCATCGACGACGTGTCCTACGTGGAGACGCACGGTTCGGGCACGCCGATCGGCGACCCGCAGGAAGTGAACGCGCTCGCCAGGGTCTTCGCGGACCGTAAGGCCAAGTTGCCGATCAGCAGCATCAAGTCCCATCTCGGGCACCTGGAGTCCGCCGCCGGGATGGCCGGGCTGTGCAAGGTCGTCCTCTCGATCGAGCACGGCCGGCTTCCCGGCACCCTGCACTACCGCACGGGCAACCGCCGGATCGACTGGGACCGGATCCCGATCGAGGTGGTTGCCGAGGAGACCGCGTGGGAGCCCGCCGAGGGTCCCCGGCGGGCGGGCATCACCTCGCTCGGGGTCAGCGGAACCAACGCCCACGTGATCGTCGAGGAGTACCGGCCGAACCGGCGTCCGGAGCCCGCGGCGGAGACCGGCCAGGACGGCGCCCCGCACCTGATCACCGTTTCCGCCCAGTCACCCGCAGCGCTGCGGGTGAGCCTGCGGAACCTGGCCGCGTGGAGCCGCGCCGGCGACGCTCCCCCGGCCGACATCGCCCGCACCCTGGCGGCGCGCGCCGCGCTCAAGCACCGCAGCGCCCTGGTCTGCGAGACGACGGCCGGCCTCACGGAGGCGGCCGAAGCGGCGGCCGCCGACAACACCGAGCTCCCCGAGGGGCGGGGCGCCGGAGAGGTCTTCGTCTTCTCCGGACAGGGCACGCAGTACCCCGGCATGGCGCGCGAACTCTACGACCGGGCCGAGCTGTTCCGCCGCGAGATGGACGACCTCGACGCCGCCTTCCTGCGGGCCGGGGGCGCATCGCCGCTGGCGGCCATGTTCGGGGACGACCCGGACGTGTTCGCGTCACCGCTGCGCACCCAGCCGATGATCTTCACCGTGGAGCTGGCGCTCGCGCGGTACTGGCAGCGGCTCGGCGTCACCCCGGCCGCCGTGCTCGGGCACAGCATCGGCGAGTACGCCGCGGCCTGCTTCGCCGGGGTCATGAGCGGTGAACAGGCCGTGGACCTGGTGCTGCGTCGGGCCAGGGTCATGGAGGACACGCCGCGCGACGGCGGCATGGCGACCCTGCTCTGCTCCCGGGAGCGGGCCGAGGACCTGCTGCGTGAGTTCCCCGAGGTCACGGTGGCCGCCGTGAACGCGGCGGAGAACGTCACCGTCTCGGGGCGCGCGCCGAGTCTCGACCGTGCGCTGCGCAAGGCCCGCAAGCAGCGGATCTTCGTCGAGCGCCTGGACATCTCCCACCCGTTCCACTCACCGTGGATGGCCCGGGGGGCGGCGGAGCTCCACGAGCAGATCCGCGACCAGCGGTTCGCAGCACCGCGGATCCCGTGGATCTCCGCACAGACCGGTGCGGCGGTGACCCGGGACGCGATGGTCACGGCGGAGTACTGGAGCCGCCACCTGGTCGACCCCGTGCTGTTCACGTCGGCCGTCGACACGGCGCTCGGCCGGGGCCACCGGGTGTTCGTCGAGGTCGCGCCCATGGCGACGCTGGGCGGACTGATCGCCCAGGACGCGGCGGAGAACGTGGTGAACGTGCCGAGCCTGCGCAAGGGCCGCTCCGACGTCCGGCAGTTCCTGGAGAGCGCGGGGCTGCTCTGGCGGCTCGGCAGCCCCCTGGACCGCGGGCTGCTGCCGGCCGCGCCCGGCAGACATCTCAGGGACCTCCCCCGCACCCCGTTCGACAGACAGCGGATCTGGTACGGCGACCTCACCGGAAAGGACGGTGTTCCGATGTCTCCCGGCATCGAGAGCGGGACCGAGCACGGCAGTACGCACGCCATCGAGCAGGTCTTCGAGGAGTCCCCCGTGCGGGACTCCGCCAGGACGGCGGAGCGCGCGGCGGCACGGCGCGAGACGGTCCGGGCCTTCCTGACCGGGGCGCTGGGTGAGATCACCGGCGCCGCCGCGGACACCATGGAGGACTCGCTGGAGCTGTTCGCGCTCGGCGTCGACTCCCTGATGCTCGTCCAGCTGGGCAAGCGGATCGACCGGCAGTTCGGCGTGGCCTTCCCGATCCGGATGTTCTTCGAATCGCTCCACACGGTCGGCCAGTTGACCGACTTCGTGGAAGCCAAGCGGCCCGCCGAGCCTGCCCCCGGAACCGAGCAGCAGCCCGCTTCGGCGCCTGCTCGGACGACGCCCGCAGCCGTCCCGGTCACCCCCGCCCAGCCCGCCCTCACCGAGCACCCCCCGGAGTCGCCGGCAAGCGGCCTGGAGGCCGTGGTGCAGGCGCAGTTGGCGCTCATGCGCGAGCAGCTCAGCCTGCTGGGCGGCACTCCCGCCCAGCCCGACCGTCCCGCAGGGCCGGACGCCGACGCCTCCGCTGGGGCGAGCGCGCCCTCGCGGACCGCGACCAAGGTCGGCTCGTACCACAACAACATCACCCTGAGCGACGACGGGCTCAGCGGGCAACAGGCCGCCTTCCTGGCGGACTTCGTGGCGCGGTACGTGGCGAGGACCCGCCGGTCGAAGGAGTACGCCGACGCCTACCGGGGGCGGCTCGCGGACTGGATCGCCTCCCTCAACTTCAACCCGAGCCTGAAGGAGACCGTCTACCCGGTCGTCGCGGATCGCTCCGCCGGCGCGTTGTTCCGGGACCTGGACGGCAACGAGTACATCGACACCGCCATCGGCTACGGCGTCCACCTCTTCGGGCACAACCCTGCCTTCGTCGCCGAGGCGGTCCGCGCCCAGCTCGACCACGGCTACGAGCTCGGCCCGCAGAACCGGCTGGCCGGTGAGGTCGCCGAAACCATCTGCCGGATGACCGGAGCCGAGCGGGTCGCCTTCTCCAACACGGGCACCGAAGCGGTGATGGTGTCGCTGCGGCTGGCCAGGGCGGTGAGCGGCCGGGACAAGATCCTGCGCTTCACCAATTCCTACCACGGCAGTTCGGACGGGGTGCTCGCCGAGACCGACGGCACCGGGACCGTCCCGCTGACCATCGGGGTCCCACAGGGCATGGTGGAGAACACGCTGGTGCGCCCATACGGGAGTCCCGCCTCCCTGGACTGGTTGCGGGAGAACGGCGCGGAGCTGGCCGCCGTGCTGGTGGAGCCCGTGCAGTCCCGCAACCCCGGGCTCCAGCCGGGAGAGTTCCTGCGCGCCCTGCGCGAGATCTGCACCGAGCACGGGATCGCCCTCGTCTTCGACGAGATGATCACCGGCTTCCGGGTCGAACCGGGCGGCGCACAGGCGCACTTCGGCGTCCGCGCCGACATGGCCCTGTACGGAAAGCTGGTGGCGGGCGGCCTGCCGATCGGCATCGTCGCGGGCCGCAGCACGTACCTCGACGCCGTGGACGGCGGGGCGTGGGCGGACAGCGACGATTCCCAGCCCGCCGTGCCGACCACCTTCTTCGCCGGGACCTTCTGCAAGCACCCGCTGGCGATGGCCGCGTGCAAGGCCGTGCTCGCCCGTCTCGAAGAATCCGGGGCCGAGACGCTGGCCGAACTGAACGCCTTCACTGACGAGTTCGCCCGCCGGGCCAACGCGTACTTCGTGGAGGCCGAAGTGCCGCTCTCCATCGCGCACTTCGCGTCGATGTACAAGTGGGAGCCGGTCACGCCGACGGACGTGACGCAGGCGACTCTCACCCAGAACCTGTTCTTCAAGCTCCTCAACCACCACGGCGTGTACGTCTGGGAGCGCAGGACGGCCATGTTCTCCACCGCGCACACCCGGGAGCACCAGGACCGCATCCTCGCCGCGATCCGGACGAGCGTGGAGGAACTGCGCGCGGGCGGATTCGAGTTCCGCAGGCGGGCGGGCGTCGTCACGCCCCTCTCCGCCGGGCCGGCCACCACGGGCACGGCGTCCGTACCCGCCGTGGCCACTGCCCCGGAGGGGCTCACGGACGTCACCTCGCTGGAGCAGCGGGTCTACCTCCTGTCCCGGATGCGCGGCGGCAACGAGCCGTACCAGATCGTCTTCGGCCTGCGCCTGGACGGCCCCCTCGACCTGGACGCACTGGCCGCCGCCTTCCTCGCGGTCGGCCGCAAGCACCCCAACCTCCGGCGGTACTACGAGGTCGGGCAGAGCGGCGTCAGGGCCAGGACCGCGCCCGAGGTCAGCCCCGAGTTCCACTTCTTCGACCGGCCCCAGGGCTCCTCGCCGACCGTCGACGACGTCCTCGCGGTGATGAACGCGCCGATGGACCTGGCCAGGCCACCGCTCTGGCGCTACGGCGTGGTCGCCGAAGCCGACGGAACCCACCTGCTGGTGGTCTCCTTCCACCACATCGCCGTCGACGGCCGGTCCATCGAGATCATCTTCAACGACCTGTCGGACCACCTGACGCAGGGCGGGCTGCGGAACGCGGAGCACTCCGACGACTACTCCGCCTTCGTACGCGCCCTCGCGGGTGCGGCGGAGCGGCCCGAGTACGCGGAGCACCGGCGCTGGTGGCGGGAGCAGTTCACAACCCTCCCCCAGCCGCTGAGCCTCCCCACGGACTCCCCCGCACCCGAGGTCAACGACTTCGCGGGACAGCGGCACTACTTCCGCGTCGACCCCGACCTGCACCGGGCCGCCACCGCCGTGATGCGCGGGGAGCGCACGACGCCGTCCGTCTTCTACCTGACGCTGTGGGCGCTGCTGCTCGCCAAGGCCACCGGCGACGACGACCTGTGCGTCGGCGTGCCGATGGACCAGCGCATGCTGGGGTCCTTCGAACAGACGGTCGGGATGTTCGCCGAGTCGCTTCCCCTGCGCATCCGGCCGACCGCCGGCACCCCGTTCTCCGCACTGCTGCGGGAGGTCAGGGAGACCAGCCTCGGCGCGATGAGCCACTCGCTGCACCCGTACAGCCTTCTGGTCCAGGAACTCGGGCTGGTGCGGGACCACGGCCGCAACGCACTGTTCGACACCATGTTCATCTACACGGATGCCCGGACCCGGGCGCGCCGCTTCGGCGAGGCCACCGCCACGACCGTGGACCTCGGCGCACGGGGTTCGATGTTCGCCTTCACCCTGGAGCTGACCGAGCGCGACGGCGGACTAATCGTCGACCTCAACCATGCGCGTGTGTACGGCGAGGAGCGCGTCGCCGCACTGATGCACTGGTTCCGGGTGCTGCTGGCACAGGTCGTGCAGGATCCGCACCGCACGGTGGGCGAGCTCTCGCTGCTCGACGAGGCGGCCGGTGAACGCCTGCTGGCGCTGGGTACCGGACCGGTCGTCAGCGATACAGCGCTGCTGCCCGAGCTGTTCCGTGCGGCGTGCGAGAAGCACGCGCGGGAACCGGCGGTACGGTTCCGGGGCCAGGATCTCTCCTACGGGGAACTGGCCGCACGGGTGGATCGGCATGCCGCCCTGCTGCACCGGCACGGCGTGCGCGGGGGCGACGTGGTGGGGCTGCTGCTGGCGCCGTCGCCCGACCTGATCACCCTCATGCTGGCGGTGAACCGACTCGGCTGCTCCTGGCTGCCGATGGACGTCGGGACGCCGCGCAAGCGCCTCGCCGGCTTCGTCGGGACCGCCCACCCGGCCGTGATCGTCTGCGAGGAGGAGGGCGCGGCCGCGGACCTGGGGGCCCCGGTGCTGGTCCTTCCGGCGGACGGCGCTCCGACGGCGGACAGCAGGACGCCCGAGGCCGACGACACGGCCCCCGCGGCCGGTGAGACGGCGTACGTGATCTTCACCTCCGGTTCGACCGGCACGCCCAAGGGCGTCACCGTCACCAACGAAGCCCTCGCCAACTTCCTCCGCGGGACGCCCGACGCGCTGAGGTGGGGCACGCGCAAGGCCGTGGCCTGCCTGACCACGCCGTCGTTCGACATCCACCTCCTGGAGACGCTGGCGACACTCGTCAGAGGCGGCACGGTGGTGGTGGCAGACCGGGACGAGGCCAGGACCCCGGCGGGCATCGCCGAGTTCGTGGTCCGCAACGCGGTCGACTACCTCCAACTGACCCCGACCCGGCTGCGACTGCTGCACGCCGACCCGGACGCCGCCTTCGAGGCGCTGGACGCCCTGGAGAAGCTCGTCGTCGGCGGCGAGGCGTTCCCCGAGGACCTGCTCGACGGTCTGCGCTCCCACGCGTCACTGGAGGTCTTCAACGTCTACGGCCCGACGGAGACCTGCATCTGGTCCAGCGTCAAGGACCTCTCCGGTGACACCGCCGTCAGCATCGGCGCGCCGATCGACAACACCACCCTGTACGTGCTCGACGGCGACCTGCGCCTGGTGCCCGAGGGCATGGCGGGCGACCTGTGGATCGGTGGTCTCGGGGTGTCGCCCGGCTACCTCGGCCGGCCCGACCTCGACGACGAGGTCTTCCGCGACGACCCGTACCGCGCGGGGCGGATGTACCGCAGCGGCGACCGGGCCGTGTGGCGGGACGGCGAGATCCACTGCCTGGGCCGGTCCGACAACCAGGTCAAGGTCCGCGGCCACCGGATCGAGCTGGAGGAGATCGAGCTCGCCGTCACCGGACACGAGCGGGTCACGGCCGCCGCCGCGGTCGTCGACGAGCTCGCGCCGGGCAACCGGGTGATCCGCGGCTTCTACCAGGCCGGGCCGGACGGGCCCCTGGCCCAGGAGGAACTGCGGGACTTCCTCGCGGAGCGACTGCCGCACTACATGGTCCCCGCCACCCTCACCCCGGTCGCCGGCATCCCGATGACCACCAGTGGGAAGGTCGACCGCCCGGCGCTCGCGCGGCTTTTCGTCGAGCAGCCGCCGCAGGATCCGGGAGAGACCGCCGGGGCCGGCGTGGACCGGGAACTCGTCGCCGCGTGGAAGCGGATCCTCGGGGACGTGCCCCTCGGCCAGGACGACAGCTTCTTCGACCTCGGCGGCAACTCCTTCAGCCTGATCCTGCTGCTCAAGGATCTGGACGCGGTCTTCCCCGGGCTGCTGGACGTCAGCGACCTGTTCGCCCATCCCACGCTCGGCCGGCTTCGCGCCCACATCGAGGCCAAGCTGGCCCGGCGGGCGCAGGGCGGGACGACGGCCGACACCGGGGTACGGATTCCCGGCAGCTGGTTCGCGAAGGCGGGCCGGGGCGGCGGCCGGGTCGAGGCGACTCTGTCGCCGCGCGTCAGGGAGGGCCTGACCCGGCTGCGCAAGGACGTGGACCGGGACACCGGGGACCTCCTCCTCGCCACCTTCGCCCTCACCCTGGGCAAGGTGCTCGACCAGGACGCCCTCACCGTGTGCGTCGTACGCGGCGCGGACACCGTCATCCCGGTCGGCTTCGACTTCGCGGGAAAGGGCGACCTCCGAGAGGTCCTGGACGACGACCGGCACCGGCCCGACGAGGCACACCGGGTCGACCTCGGCGCCTTCACCGCGGGCCGCAACGCCGGGGGGAGGGTCTCCGTCGCCGTCTGCGACAGCGGCCGCACCGACCAGGCCCGTCTGCTGCGCCACTTCGACCTCGTCCTGGGGGTCGACCTCCCGACCGGCCCCTCGGTCGTCGGCGCCGCCCCGTCGGGGCTCGGCATCGGTTTCGCCCGGAAGATCGACTCCGCCGCCGCGGAGCGGCTGCTGAGCGGATACGTCCGGCTCCTGGGCGCACTGAGCGAGCCCTCGCAACCGGCCCCGGCTTCCGCCCCGGCCGCCCCGGGGACAGGTCCGTCGCCCGCATCCAAGAAGTCCAAGAAGAAGGACAACTCGTGAACGACCTCGTGATCGTGTTCCCCGGCCAGGGATCCCAGTTCCCCGGCATGGGCAAGACCTGGTTCGACGCGCACCAGAGCGTCCGGGACCGCTTCCGGCAGGCGTCCGACATCCTCGGCCACTCGCTGGAGGAGCTCTGCTTCACCGCGCCCCCCGGCGAACTGACGAAGACCGTGAACGCGCAGGTCGCACTGCTGGTTCTCGGTCACTCGATGTACGAGGTGCTGCACGCCGAGCGCACCCCGCCGGTGTCCGCCATGGCGGGGCACAGCCTGGGCGAGATCACCGCCCTGCTCGCCGCTGGCGCGCTGTCCTTCGAGGACGCGGTGCGTCTGGTCAAGGTGCGCGGCGAGGCCATGCAGCTCTGCGCGGAGGAGAACGGTGCCGGGATGGTCGCCGTCCTCGGCACGCCTGTCGCCGAAGTGGAGAAGTACGTCGCGGAGTTCAACGCGGCCGGCGAGGGCGTCGCCCGCACCGTGCAGGTCTCCAACTACAACGCCGAGCGGCAGACCGTGCTGTCGGGCGCGCTCGACGACCTGAAGGACGTGACCGCCCACCTGGAGGAGCGCGGCTGCAAGGTCGCCCGGCTCAACGTGGGCGGCGCGTTCCACAGCACGTTCATGGCGAACGCCGTCCCCGCGTACGTACGGGCCATCGAGGCGATCGAGTTCTCGCAGCCCTCCGTCCCGGTGTACAGCACGGTCACCGGCCGGATGTACTCCGGCGTGCAGGAGATCAAGGACGCCCTGTCGGTCCAGCTCACGAGCCCGGTGCGCTGGAGCACCGTCGTCTCCGCACTGGCGGATCGGGAGGTCGCCCTGTGGCTGGAGGTCGGCCCCAAGCAGGTGCTCACGAAGCTGCTGCGGGACGCCGTGGACGGCGGGGCGGTGCACAGCCTCGACACGGAACCCGACGAGGCGTACGCGGCCCTCGACGTGCTCGTGGAGCGCAAGCGGCGCGAACCCGGCCTGGTCGGCCTCTGCCTCGGGGCCGCCGCCGCGACGCGCAACCGCAACTTCGACGAGCAGCAGTACGAGGACGGCGTAGTGCTGCCGTACCGGCAGCTCCAGGAGCTGGGACAGGTGGACAAGGACGCCCTCTCCGACGTCCAGAAGACCGCCGCCCTGGAACTCCTGCACACGATCATGACGACCAAGCAGGTCCCCGAGACGGAGCAGCGGGAGCGGATCGCCGCGCTGCTGGCCCGCACCGGAGACACCCACCTGCACACGGCCACGGTCGCGGGGGTGCCCGCCGGATGAAGCCCCTGCTGGGAATCGGCGATCTCGACCTGTCGCCCCTGCCCGACGACTCCGACGCCCTGATCACCCGCACCGCGCCCGAGCGCGCTGACGGTCCCGTCGCCATCATCGGCATGAGCGGACGCGCGGGCGCGGCGGCTGACCTCGACCAGTTCTGGGCGATGCTCCTGCGTGGCGAGGAGGCCGGCACCGGTCTCTCCGCCGAACGACGTGCCGACGTCGAGGCGTACCTCGCAGCCCGGGGAGCGGTCACGCCCGTGGCCCCCGATCGGTACATGAAGGGAACGCGGCTGCCCTCGGTGGCGGAGTTCGACCACCGCTTCTTCTCCCTGGCCCCGCAGGAGGCCAAGACCATCGACCCGAACCAGCGCATCTTCCTGGAGACGGCGTGGGCCGCCCTGGAGGACGCCGGTTACCTGAACAAGGAGATCCGGGGCGAGCGGGTCGGCGTCTACGCCGGGATGTCCGCGGACTTCGGCGAGGACTACCGGGCGGTGATCCAGGCCGTCGCGCCGGACGCGCCGGAGGTCTCCGTCGCGGGCAACGTCAAGTCCATCATCGGGAGCAGGCTCTCGTACCTGCTCGACCTCAAGGGCCCCTCGCTGCTCATCGACACGGCCTGCTCGTCCGGTCTGGTGGCCGCGTACACCGCCTTCCGGGCGGTGCAGAGCGGCGAGTGCACGATGGCTGTGGTCGGGGCGGCCAACACGGACCTGCTGCCGGTCACGGCAGACGCCTCCGGTATCGGGTTCAAGGACATCCAGGACACCTCGTCGTCGGACGGGCGCACCCGGACCTTCGACCGCGCGAGCGAGGGCACCCGTCCCGCCGAGGGGTGCTTCGTCTTCGTGCTCAAGGCCCTGGACCTCGCGGAGCGGGACGGCGACCACATCCACGCCGTCGTCCTGGGCGGCGCGGTCAACCAGGACGGCGCGTCCAACGGCCTCACCGCACCGAACGCGGACGCCCAGGCCGACCTGATCGAGGCGGCCCTGAACGACGCCGGGGTCGGCGCGGAGCAGATCGGCTACATCGAGGCGCACGGCACCGCCACCCGGCTCGGCGACCCCATTGAGGTCAGCGGGATCACCCGGGCCTTCGCCCGCCAGACGGCCCGCAAGCAGTTCTGCGCCATCGGCACCGTCAAGACCAACATCGGGCACATGGACAACGCCTCCGGTCTGGCCGGGCTCGCCAAGCTGGTCCTGTCGATGAAGCACCGGACCCTGCCCGCCAGCCTCCATTTCGAGGAGCCGAACCCGAACATCACCTTCACGCAGACCCCGCTGTACGTGAACGACGGCACGGCGGTGTGGACCGACGCCCCGGAGAAGCCCCTGTACGCGGGGATCAACAGCTTCGGGCTGAGCGGCACCAACTGCCACCTGGTGGTGCGCAGTCCGGACCCGGTCCCCGCACGGGACCGGGCGCAGGGGGCGGGGGCGGAGTGCCTGCTGCTGCCGCTGAGCGCCCGTGACGCGGCCGGCCTGCGACGGCTCGTCGAGCGCTACCGCGCCTTCCTGGCCGCGCACGAGGACGTGGACCTCGCCGACCTCGCGTACACCGCGTCGGTCGGCCGTCTGCACCACCAGGCTCGCGCCGCGTTCACCTTCGCCTCCCGCGCCGAACTGGCGGAACTGCTGGGTCGTTTCCCCACGGCCGCACCGTCCGCCACCGCCCCGGACACCTCCGAAGCCGCACCCTCCGACCTCGTCCACGGAGAGTTCCGCGCGGTCCTGGAGCGATCGGCCACCACCGGCCCCGGCGCACTCACCGGGGACGAGCGCGCCCACCTGAGCGACCGCGCCGCCGAACTGCTCGCGACGGGAGCGCAGGACCGGGACGCCCTTCGCCGCGTCGCCGCCCTGTACGTGCGGGGCGCCGAAGTCGACTGGCACTCCATCGCCCCTGCGGACGCCCGGCGGATCCCTCTTCCCACCCATCCTTTCGAGCGCACCCGGTGCTGGATCGAGTCCGGCCACCGCCGCCCCGCCGGGCTGACCGGGGACGCCGCACTCCTGCGCTCCTGGGACCGGGACGTCCTGGTGTCGCGGATCGGTCCGGACACGATGTGGGAGCTGGCCGAGCACCGCATCCAGGGCGTCAGTGTGCTGCCCGGTACCGGTCTGGTGGAGATGATCGTGGAGACCCTGCTGCGGCTGGGCCGCGGCACGGCGACGACGCTGCGCAACATCCGCTTCGAGCTGCCCCTCGCCGTCGCCGACGGCACCCGGGCCGAGGTGCACGTCGTCGTCGAGACCGGCGGCGACAGCGGCCGGATCACCGTCGCGACCCGGCAGCCGGACGGCGAGTGGGTGCGCAACGCCACCGCCGAACTGCTGGACTCCCCGGTGTCCCCGGCGACGTACGACATCGAGGACGTACGGGGCCGGATGACCCGTGACCTCGTCCTCGACGACGGCGTGGACCGGGCCAACGGCCTCATCATCGGCGAACGCTGGACCGGCAGCGTGCTGTACGGCCTGGCGGACGACGACGGGACCGAACTCCTCTACGCGCACGAACTGCCCGCCGCCTACCGCGACGAGGCCCGCGACTACGTCCTCCATCCGGCCCTGTTGGACGCGCTCATCAACGCGCCCAACACGGTCTACGAGGAGGACCGGCTCTACCTGCCCTTCTCGTACGGCCGCCTCACCCTCCACCGGCCCCTGCCCGCGCGGGTGTTCACCCACTTCCGCAAGCGGCCGGAGTCACTGCCCGGCCAGCTGTACGTCTTCGACGTGTGCGTGGTCGACCCGGAGGGGCACGTCGTGCTGACCGTGGACAACTACTGCATCAAGTCGGCGGCCGATCTCGATCTGACGCCAGGCACGGAGTACGGCTGGGTCCCCTCGTACCGGCGGACGACGACGGCGCCCGCCCCGGCCCCGGGGCGGGGACCCGTCCTGCTCGCGGGGCGTTTCGGCGACGCCTTGGAGGCCCTGGCCAAGGAACTCCGGGCGGCCGGGCACGACGTGGTTGAGGTGCCCGACGCGAGGGACCCGGTCGCTCTCGACCGGCTCGGCGGCCACCGCGCCTTCGCCTTCGGCCTGCTCGGCGGCGCCCCGGCCGACCCTGCCGCCCCGCTCGCCGACCGGACCGTCGGGCCGGTCGAGGACGTCCTCGCCCTGCTCGGAGCCGTTTCGGAGCGCCGGTGCGCCTTCGACGAGGGCCTGCTGGTGTTGACCCGCAACGCCTTCGCGGTGACGGGCCGGGAGAGCACCGTCGACCCCGGCCAGGCCGGGGTGGCGGGCCTGGCCCGCGTCGCGGCACTGGAGTACCAGGGCCTGACGATCCGCTGCTTCGACGGCGATGAGCACACGGGGCCCGCCCGGGTGCTCGCCGAGGCCCGCGCCGCCGGCCGGCCGCCGTTCCTGCTGGATCGCGAGGGGCAGAGTTACGAGCCCCATCTCGCCAAGTCGCCGGTTCCGCTGCGGCCCGAGGGCGAACTGCCGCTGCCGGCCGACGGTGCGGTCCTCGTCTCGGGCGGCACCGGCGGGCTCGGCACGGCGGTGGCACGGCAGTTGGCCCGTCAGGGCGCTCGCAGGCTCGTCCTGTTGGGCTCGCCCGTCGCGGACCCGGCCCGCGAGCCCCACCTGGACGGCGTCCACGCGGAGATCGCCGCCGAGGTCGAGCACTTCGAGATCGTCCGGCTGGCCCTGGAGGACAGGGAGTCGGTCGAGCAGGCGGTGCGGGACATCCGTGCCCGGCACGGCCGGATCTCCGCCGTGCTGCACCTCGCCGGACGTCCGGGCATCGGTTTCCTGCACACCAAGAGCACCGAGGCGTTCCGGGACGTCTACCGGCCGAAGGCCCTGGGCGGTGTGCACCTGCACGAGGCCACCCTCGCCGACGACCTGGAACACTTCGTGGTGTTCTCCAGCATCGCCGCCCTCGAACCCGCCGCCGGGCAGGCCGACTACACGGCCGCCAACCTGGCCCTGGACAGCCTGGCCCAGTTGCGCGACCGCACCGGGTCGCCCGCGCTCAGCGTCCAGTGGCCGACCTGGCGCGAGACCGGCATGGCGATGCGGCTGGACGCGGTGGACGAGGACGAGGCCTTCACGCCGCTGGACACCGCCGAGGCCGTCGATCTGCTCGCGGCCCTGATGTCCCGCCCGGACCACCCGACCGTTCTCATGCCCGGCCGGATGCGCGCACCCGTCGCCGCCGGCAGAGCGGACCGCGACCGCCCTGCGGCACCCGGGGACGGCGGCCGCGAGGTCGTGCTGCACGGCATGGAGCAGGTCGGCGAGATCGAACGGAGCGTCGCCGAGATCTGGGCGGCGACGCTGGACGTCCCCGAGGTCGACGCCTACGACGATTTCGGGGAACTCGGCGGGAATTCCCTGCTGATCGCGCAGATGTCGAAGCTCTACGACGCACGCTATCCGGGCCTGATGGACGTCGTGGACCTGTTCCGGTACACGTCCGTCGCGGCGCAGGCGGCCCACCTCAAGGAAAAGCTCGGAATCACCCCGGTCGAGGCAGCCGAAGCAGCTGCCGATGTGCCCGTCGCGGCTGTGGCGGCTGTGGACGACGGTGAGATCGACCGACTGCTGGACCTTGCGGAGCAAGGCGTGGTCTCCACCGAAAGTTCTCCCGGCTTTATTCAGGAATCGGAAGTCACATGGAAAATGTGAAGGCATTCATTCTCTCCCAGGTCGCCAACCGGCAGCTGGGCAGGGAAGACGCCAAGAAGCTGCTGCTGGAACTCTCGGCCACCCACGTGCAGCAGGACATCGCCGTCATCGGACTGGCAGGCCGGTTCGCCGCCGCCCCGAGCGTCGACCGGTTCTGGGAATACCTGAGCGTCGGCCACCGCTGCATCCGGGACTTTCCGCAGGCGCGAAAGACCGAGATGCTCGAAATGCTGCGGAACCCCTATTACACGGAGCTGATCCTCGGGGCGCCGATAGCCGAGTCCGACATCGACCGGATGCACGCCCCGAGCGGATATCTGGACCGGATCGACCAGTTCGACGCCCGCTTCTTCGGCATACCACCGCTCGAAGCCGACTACATGGACCCGAACCAGCGGATCGCCCTGGAGGTGGCCCAGGAGGCGCTGGAGAACGCCGGTTACGGCGGCGACAGCGTCCGGGGCTCACGGACAGGCGTCTTCCTCGGCAGGGACCAGACGAACCACTCGTACTACCGGATGCTCTCGGAGAACCACCCGATGCAGCTGGCGGGCTCCTGGGAGGGGCTGGTGGCCAGCCGGATCTCCTACCAGCTCGACCTCAAAGGCCCTTCGCTGATGACCGACACCGCCTGCTCGGCGGGGGCGGTCTGCATCCACCAGGCGATCCAATCGCTGCTGCTGGGCGAGTGCGACATGGCGCTGGCCGGCGGTATCAACCTCTCCCAGGGCGGCGAGGTGAAGGCCGAGTTCCTGGCCAGCATGTCGCTGGGCAGCGTCGAATCCCACGACGACCTCGTCCGCACCTTCGACGCCGAAGCCAACGGAACGCTGTGGGGCGAGGGCGCGGGCATCGTCCTGCTGAAGCCGCTGCGCCGCGCGCTGGCCGACCGCGACCACATCCGCGCGGTCATCAAGTCCTCCGCCGTCAACAACGACGGCGCCTCCACCAGCATCACCGCCCCCGACGCGCTGATGCAGGAGAAGGTGATCCTCGACGCGTGGGCCAAGGCGGACATCGCCCCGGAGACGCTCTCCTATGTGGAGGCGCACGGCACCGGCACGGTGCTCGGCGACCCGATCGAGATCAAGGGCCTCACCAACGCGTTCCGCAAGCACACCTCCCGCAAGCAGTTCTGCGGCATCGGCTCGCTCAAGACGACGGCGGGCCACCTGGTGGCGGCGTCCGGCGCGGCGTCCATCGCCAAGGTGGTGAAGTCCCTGGAGACCGCCACCCTCGCCCCGTCGGCCAACTTCAGCGTGCCCAACCCGTACATCGACTTCACCAACAGCCCGCTGTACGTCAACGACCGGCTCACGCACTGGGAGAGCGGGGGCGGCCCCCGTCGCGCCGGGATCAGCTCCTTCGGTTTCATCAGGACCAACTGTCACATGGTCCTCGAAGAGGCTCCGAAGTACGCGAGCGAGCCCGCCCGCCGCAGCCGCTACCCCTTCACCCTCAGCGCGATGTCCGAAACCGCCCTCGGTGAACTCCTCGACGGTTACGCGCAGATGCTCGCGGGCGAGTGCCCCTGGTCCCTCGCCGACATCTGCTACACCTCCGCGCTCGGCCGGGGCCACTACGAGCACCGGGTACTGATCGTCGCGTCGGGCAAGGCGGAACTCGCGGAGTCCCTCGACCGGCTGCGCCGACACGGCCCCGGGACCGACGAGCAGCGGGGCGTCTTCCACGGCGTGCACGCCGTCGTCAGCGACAAGAAGACCTCGCGGGAGCCGGGCGACCTCACCGCCCGGGAGGCCCGACGCCTCTCGGACGAGGCGAACGCCGCGCTCGCCGAGCACCGCGCACACGGCGAACCGGCCACTCTCGCGTCCGCCGCCACCGCCTACGTCCGGGGCGCGGCCGTCGACTTCGGCCGTCTCTACGCGGACGAGGCCCGCCGCCGGGTGCCCCTGCCCACGTACCCCTTCGAGCGCACCCGGCACTGGGCCAAGCCGATGAAGACGCAGGTCCGGGGCTTCGGCCGCGGTCCCGAGCATCCGCTGCTCGGTGTCGAGACCACCCGCACCGCCGACTCGGCGGTCTTCGAGAACTCCCTGTCCGCGCAGACCCACTGGGTGCTCGCCGACCACCGCATCGACCACCGTCCGGTGGTCCCGGGCACGACCTACCTGGAGATGGCCCGCGCCGCCTACGTGGCGGTGGCCGGCAGCGGGGCGATGCGTTTCGAGAACGTCTTCTTCCTCACCCCGCTCGCCGTG
The DNA here is from genome assembly GCF_042718715.1 of Streptomyces sp. NPDC058576. Classification (NCBI taxonomy): domain Bacteria; kingdom Bacillati; phylum Actinomycetota; class Actinomycetes; order Kitasatosporales; family Streptomycetaceae; genus Streptomyces; species Streptomyces sp. NPDC058576. Next base: position 114,460 of record NZ_JBHXPF010000011.1, read on the forward strand.
GAGGACGGCACGTCCGCCACCGTGCGCACGGTGCTCGACCGCGCCGGGGACGCCTATGCGTTCCGGGTGGAGAGCCGGCGCGGCGACGAGTGGCTCCGGCACGTGGAGGGCCGGGTCGGCGCTTCGGCCGGGTCCGTCCCGACGGCCTCACCGGACCTCGACGCGGCCAAGCGCGCCGCCACCGAGGTCCTCGACCCGTACCCGACCGAGACCGACACGGGGGTCTTCCAGTTCGGCCCGCGCTGGGACTCGGTGCGCGCCCTGTGGCGCAGCGCGCCCGACGGGCGGGCCACCGCCCTGCTGGGGCTCCCAGCCGGCACGGACGACGAGACTGCCGTCTACGGCCTGCACCCGGCCAAGCTGGACAACGCGGTGAACCTCATCTCGCAGAACAGCGGGCAGACGTTCCTGCCGTACATGTACAAGCGGTTCGAGCTGTACGGGCCCATGCCGGCGACCTTCCACACGACGATCCGCACCGTGCGCGACGACAGCCGCGCCGGCGAGACGATCACCTACGACGTGGATCTGACCGGTGCGGACGGGCGGGTCTTCGCCCGGATCACCGACTACACCGTCAAGAAGGTCGACTGGGAGCGCTTCAGCCTGGACGGCCCGCGCCGCTACCTGGAGACCGTCTGGGTCCCCGCACCCGCGGCCGAACAGCCGGCCTCCGACTCCGCGGTGTGGGCCGTGCTCGCCTCCGGGACGGAGGAGGGCCGCGGCCTCGTCGCCGAAGTGACCGCCCAGGGCCACCGCGCGGTGCCGGCCTATCTGACCGGGACCACCGACGCGGCGCGGGACGCCTTCGCCCCCGACGAGGCCGGCATCCGCCTGCTGTGCGAGCGGCTGCGCGCCGAGGGGGTCCAGGGCATCCTGTTCGCCACCGACCTCACGGCGGACGGGGGCGCCTCCCACGAGGAGCGCCGGGCGCGGGGCGTGGACGCCCTGTTCGCCCTCTACCAGGGCCTGTTGACCCACCGGGTCAAGCCCGCCCTGGGCCTGCGAGTGCTCGGCCGGGACATCTGGGACGTCGGCGTCGGGACTCCGGGGGCCGACCCGTACGCCGCTGCCACGTCGGCGCTCGCGCTGGTGATCGGACAGGAACACCTCGCGGTGGACGTTCTCGATGCGGGCACCGGTACGGACCTCGCCCGCGCGGTCCGCGAGAGCCTCGGCGCGGCAGGTCCGCTGCCCAGGGCCCTGCGCGGCTCCGCGACGTACGTACGGGAACTGCGGCGGGCCGAGACGAACGAGACCCCGGACGACACCCTGTACCGGGACGGAACCTTCCTGATCACCGGCGGCACGGGCGGCCTCGGCCTCGCCCTCGCCCAAGAGATGGCGCGGCAGGGGGCCACCCGGATCCTGCTCGCCGGCCGCCGCCCGCCGACCGGGGAGGCAGCCGCCCGGATCAGCGGGCTGGCCGGCGCGGAGCACGTGCTCTGCGACGTCTCCCGGGCGCAGGAGGTCCGCGACCTCGGCGACCGGCTCCGCGCCGAGGGCGTGGTGCTCACCGGCGTCGTGCACGCCGCGGGCATCGCGGGCGACGGATTCCTCGCCACCAAGGAGGCCGCCGTCTTCCGGGACGTACTCGCCGCCAAGGTCGACGGCAGCGTCGCGCTCCTGGACCTGGCCCGGCAGCACCAGGACGCGTTCCTGGTGTTCTTCTCGTCGATCACGGCGCTCACCGGCGGGCGCGGTCAGGGCGACTACTGCGCCGCCAACGCCTTCATGGACTCCCTCGCCGCCCGGGCGCGGTCCGAGGGGATCCGGGCGCTGTCCGTCAACTGGCCGTCGTGGACCGAGGTCGGCATGGCCGCCGCCTACGGTCTGGGCACGCACGACGCCCCCTTCGTGGCGGTGTCGGTCGAGCGGGGGCTGTCGTGGCTGGCCCACTTCGTGGCGCACCCGGCATCCGGTGTGGTCCCGTCGGATATCAACCCGCCGGTCCTGAAGGACCACCTCGGCGAACTGCCCTTCCGGCTCGGCGCTGAACTGTCGGCGGCGCTGGAGAACGCCGCCGTGGCGGCGGAGGCCCAGGGCCGCGACGGGGCCGAGGCGCGTCTCACCGGCCAGTCGGACCCGACGCCCACCGAAGTGCGGGTGGGCGGGATCTACGGGGCGGTCCTCGGCCTCGCCGAGGTCGATGCCCACACCAGCTTCCAGGACCTGGGCGGCAACTCGCTCGTGACGGCGCAGCTGCTCGCGCTGGTCGACGAGGCGTTCCCGGGAGCGGTCGACATCGCCGACCTGTTCTCGTACGCCACGGTCGCCGACCTCGCGGGCTACATCGACGAACAACTGCCTTCGGCGGACGAGGGCGAGAAGGCCGGGCCGGACGCCCTGGAGAACGCCTCGCTCCTGGAGGCCCTGGACGAGATCGGCGATGCCGAACTGACCAGCCTCTTCGCCGAGTCCGAAGTCAGCGGGGGGAATTGAGCATGGCGACACCACCGGACGGCACGAAGGCCGACGTCAAGAAGGAACTGCTCAAGTTCCTTCTCCTCCAGGTCAAGGACGACCGCCTGGACGTCGGCCTGGCCAAGGAGTTCATCAAGGCGATCGGCACTCCGCAGCAGGCCCGCGACGGCGACGAGCCGGTCGCCGTCGTGGGCATGGCCTGCCGCTTCCCCGGAGCACCGGACAAGGAGGCGTTCTGGGCCAATCTCCTCGAAGGCCGCGAGCACATCGGGGACTTCCCCAAGGCGCGGGAGGAGGACCTGCGCAGGGTGGACACCGCGTCCCGGCTCCGCAGGGGCGGCTACCTGGAGCGGATCGACCTCTTCGACCCCGAGTACTTCGGCATCCCGCCGCAGGTCGCCACGGAGATCGACCCGTACCACCGGAACCTGATGGAGGTCCTGATCGAGACGGCGGAGGATGCCGGGTACACCAAGAGCGGGCTGTACGGGGCGAACGTCGGCATCTTCGTCGGTAACGACCACACCCACCGGATGAGCACCTCCTACCTCCAGTTCCTCTCGCAACGGGACTTCTCCGCCTTCACCGGCTCCTGGTCCGGCATCCTCGCCAGCCGCCTCGCCTACCACCTGAACCTGAGGGGGCCGGCCACCGTCGTCGACACCGGCTGCTCGTCCGGGCTGGTCGCCCTGGACACGGCCGTGAAAGCGCTGCGGCAGGGCGACTGCGACACCGCGTTCGTCGCGGCCGTCAACCTGCTGCTCGCACCGACGAGCATCGGAGACGGCGCGGAGTCCGGCGACTGCCGGGTGCGGGCCTTCGACAGCGGCGCGAACGGCACCGTGTGGAGCGAGGGCGTGGCCGGGGTGTACATCAAGCCCCTGTCGCGCGCCGTCGCCGACGGCGACCACGTCTACGGCGTGGTCCTCGGCAGCGCCGTCAACAACGACGGCCGCAGCAACGGCCTGACCGCCCCCAGTGCCAAGGCGCAGAAGGAGCTGCTGGTCAAGGCTTGGAAGCGGGCAGGCATCCCGCCGGAGACGCTGTCCTACATCGAGGCGCACGGCACCGGCACCGCCCTGGGCGACCCCATCGAGATCAAGGGGCTCACCGGTGCGTTCGCCGAGTTCACCGCGAAGAAGCAGTTCTGCGGGCTGGGTTCGGTCAAGACCAACATCGGGCACTTGGTCGGCGCGGCCGGCCTGGCTTCGCTGATCAAGGTCTTCCTCTGCCTCGACCGGGGGGTCATCCCCGGCTCGCTCCACTTCGACGTTCCCAACGACCTCCTGGACCTCCCGCGGTCCCCCGTCTACGTCCAGGACCGCACGAGCGCCTGGGAGTCCACGACGCCGCGCAGGGCAGGGGTGAGCAGCTTCAGTCTCAGCGGGACCAACTGTCACGTCGTGCTGGAGGAGGCACCCGCCGCCGCTCCCCGCCCGCAGCCGTCGGGCGGCTTCCTCTTCCCGCTCTCCGCACGCAACGAGGAACTCCTCGCCGAGACCGCGGCACGGCACCTGGCCCACCTGGACCGGAATCCGGAGTACCGACTCGACGACGTCTGCTTCACCGTGCAGACCGGCCGCGAACACCAGCCGGTGCGGGCGGTCGTTCTGTGCGACAGCCGCGCGGGGCTGCGCGAGGGACTCAGCCAGGTGACACGGGCGTACGAGGGAGGCGGCAGGACCACCCCGGGCTGCGGGACCCGGACGAACGACCGGGACGGGCAGACCGAGCGGTTCCGCGTCCTGCGCGGCCCCGCCGCCACGCCGCTCCCGGAGCCGTACCGCCACCTCGCGGACGCCGTCACCGGCTGGTTCGCCGCCCGGCCGCGGCCGTTCGCCGCCCTGCACCAGGACGCCGACGCCCGCCGGGTCCCCCTGCCGGCCCAGCTCTTCCACCACGTACGGCTGTGGGACGAGAGCACCCGCCCCGCGCTCGTCGACGCCGCCGAGCCGCCGGACGCGGAGGACCCGAACCCGCTGTCGGAGCCGTCGCGCCTGCACGGCGAGGAGGACCCCGCCCCCGCCCGCCGAGCACTCGCCCGGGTCTGGTCCGACGTCCTGGGCTACCCGGTGGTCCGGGGCACGGACGACTTCTTCGCCCTGGGCGGGGACTCCATCTCCTCGCTGCGCATCACCCAGACCCTCAACGCCGTGTTCGCCCTGGAGATACCTCCCGCCACGCTGCTGGCCGACCGGGTCTTCGACGACTTCGCCGAAGCGGTGGTCCGGGAGCACGGGTTGACCGACGCCCTCGTCCGGTCCGTCCTGGGCGACCCCGAGCCCCTCCCCGTCGCACCGGAAGTCCCCGGAGGTCCGGAGCCGGAGGCGTACGAACTGCCCCTCACCGCCGCCCAGCGCAGCGTGTTCTTCGCGAGCCGGCGCGACGAGGAGTCGGTGGCCTACAACGAGGGCGGTCTCGTGGTGCGCCGCGACACCCTGGACGCGGCCGCCCTGGAGGCGGGGCTACGGGTGCTCGTCGCCCGGCACGACAGTCTCCGCGCGACGTTCCACACCGCCGACGGCGTCCCCTTCCAGCGGGTCCACCCGAACGCCCCGGTCTCCGTGGAAACGCGGCGGCTCGCCGCGCCCGGACCGGGCGAGAGCCACGAGAGCCTGGCCCGCGCGCAGATGCGGGACTTCGTCCGCCCGTTCCGGCTGGACACCGCACCCCTGCTGCGTGCCGCGTGCTTCGCCTTCGACGACGGCGTGACGTGCCTGGCGATCGACATGCACCACATCGTCACCGACGGCGCGTCCATGGGCGTCCTGTTCCGTGAACTGGCCGCCGTCGCGGAGGGAACGCCGCTGCCTCCGCTGCCGAAGAGCTATCGCACCGCCTGGGGCGAGCTGCTGAGCCGTCAGGAGCGCGGCGCCCTGACGGCCCAGCGGAAGCACTGGGCCGGCGTGTTCGCCGAGGAGCCGCCCGTCCTGCGCCTCCCCACCGATCTGCGCAGGAGCGACACCATCACGGCCCGGGGCGCGAAGCTGTTCACCACCCTGGACGGTCCGCTGCTCGACGCCGCGAAGCGCTGGGCGGCCGCGCACGACATCACCCCGTACATGCTGTTCCTCGGGGTGTTCCAGCAATTGCTGTCCCGGGTCTGCGGGCAGCGCGACATGGTGATCGGCGCGCCGGTCATGGGCCGCCCCGACCTGACGTACCAGAGTCTCATCGGCATGTTCGTCAACACGCTGCCGCTGCGCCTCTCCGCCGGCCCTCAGACCGGGATCGACGCGTTCTTCCGCGCGCTGAAGTCGACCGTGCTCGACGCGTTCGCGCACCAGGACTACCCGCTGGAACTCATCGTCGAGGACCTCGCCCCGCCGCGCGAACCCGGGCGGCGACCGCTGTTCGACGTCTGCTTCGTCCATCAGAACGCCGACATGGGCATGCGCGGCGAGCGACTCGTACCGTACGACGACGGCAGCGCCAAGTACGACCTGACGCTCAGCACCCGCGAGACGGACGACGGACTCGTCCTGATGTGGGAGTACGCCACCTCCCTGTTCCGGCCGGAGACGATCGCGCTCTGGGCCGAGCGCTACGAGCAGCTGCTGCGTTCCGTGATCACCGCCGAGGACGGCGACCGGCTCGACGGGCTCGCGCTCGTCCCCGCGCGGGAGCAGGAGCTGCTGCGGCGGATCGCCGAGGGCCCGGCCGGACCCGTCGGGAGGCGGGACATCGTCCGCCTCTTCGAGGACCGGGCGTCGGCCGACCCGGACAAGGCCGCACTGATCAGCGGCGAAAGCCACGCGGACGGCGGCTCGTTCGGCGAGGGCCGCCTCTCGTACGGCGAACTCAACGCCCGCGCGAATCGGATCGCCCACGGACTGATCCAGCAGGGCTCGGCTCCCGGATCCCCGGTCGCCCTGCTGATGGACCGTTCCTTCGACATGGTTGCCGCAATCCTGGGCGTACTGAAGGCGCGCTGCCACTACGTCCCGCTCAACACCGGCTTCCCCGCCGACCGGCTGCGGCTGATCGTCGAGGACTCCGGAGCGGGGGTCCTGCTCGCGTCCGCAGCCCGCCTGCCGGCGGCAGCCGGCGTCGCGTCCGAGGGCCTGCGGATCCTGGCCCTCACCGACGTGCAGGACTACGGAAGGGCCGCGCCGGGTTCGGACGGCGGCACCGCCGACCCGGGCCTGCCCGGTGGCGCGGACGATCCGGTCTACATCATGTACACCTCCGGCACCACCGGGGCCCCCAAAGGCGCCCTGATCCGGCAGCGGGGCGTGCTCAGGGTGGCGCACCGGGCCGCCTTCGCCGACGCCGACCCCAGCGACACCTTCCTGTTGCTCTCGGACTACTCGTTCGACGGCTCCGTCTACGACATGTACGCGGCGCTGGTGAACGGGGCCTCGCTCGTCGTCACGGACCGGGAGTCCGTGCTGGACGTGCACCGGCTCGGGGAGACCATCCGGCGGCACGGGGTGACCCGGTTCTTCATCACCATGTCGATGTTCAACACGCTGGTCGACTACGCACCCGACGCCCTCACCGGGGTGCGCCGGGTGATCTGCGGGGGCGAGGCCGCCTCTCCCACGCACATCCGCAAGGCCTTCGACCTGCTGGGTCCCGGCCGCATCGCCAACGGTTACGGCCCCACGGAGACCACGGTGTTCGCCGCCGTGCACGTCTTCGACACGCTCGACGACCACGACGCGATCCCGATCGGCAACGCGATCACCGGCACCTCGCTGCGGGTTCTCGACGACCGGATGCGACCGGTGCCGATCGGCACGGTAGGCGAGCTGTACATCGGCGGCTCCGGCCTCGCCGACGGCTACCTCAACCGCGCCGAACTGACCGAGGAACGGTTCGTCACCTCAACCGAGTTCGCCGGTGAGCGGCTCTACCGGACCGGCGACCTCGCCACGTTCCGGAGCAACGGCCTGCTCTACTACCACGGCCGCGTCGACCAGCAGGTCAAACTGCGCGGCTACCGCATCGAACCGGCCGAGATCGAGGCCGCCGCCCTCGCCGAGCCGTACGTCGGGTGGGCCCACGCCGGCGTTCACGCGTCCGGCGCCGGCGGCAGGACACTGTGCCTGTGGGTGCGGTACTCCGACGAGGCCGAGCGGGACGGCTCACGGCTGCGCTCCGCGCTGCGGCGCAGGCTGCCCGACTACATGGTGCCGCCGCTAGTCGTGGCGACGGACAAGGTGCCGCTGAACAAGAACGGCAAGGTCGATGTCGCGGCCCTCCCGGAGCCCGTGGCCACCCGGGGTGGATCGACGGCCCGCCCGGTGGGCGAACTCCAGCAGCGGATGGCGGCCGCGTGGTCACACGTGCTCGGCGTCCCGGTCGACGACATCGACGCGAACTTCTTCGAACTGGGCGGCGACTCCATCAAGGCCATGCAGATCGTGGCCAAGTTGAAGGAGCACGGCATCGAAGTGCGGGCCATGGACCTGCTGGAGCACCAGACGACGCGTCTGCTCGCCCAGCGGGCGGCGGACACCGCCCCGGCCGCCTCCCACGGCCCCGGCCACCCCCAGGAGCCGCTGTCCGGTCCGGTCCTGCCGGGTCCCGTGCAGCAGGACTTCCTCGCCGTTCCCGAGAACCACGCACAGGTGTACAACCAGAGCCTGCTGATCACGCTCGACGCCCCCTGTCCGACCGAGCGGCTGGCGTCGGCCGTCCAACGGTTGGTGCGCTACCACGACATGCTGCGGATCGAGATCGACGCCCTCGGCGGTCTGCGCATCAGGGACGTCGACGCTGCGGGGCTGCTCCATGTACGGGAGGCTCCGGCGGACCTGGCCGAGGCGGACCTGCCCGGGTACCTCGCCGATCTCCAGGCCCAGGTGGACGTCCAGGGCGGCGCCGTCGTCGCCCTCGCTACCGGGCTGGGCAAGCAGCGGCGGCAACTCGCCCTCGCCGTGCACCACATGGCCGTCGACGTGGTGTCGTGGGGAATCCTGGTGGAGGACCTGCTCACCTGCCTGTCCGACCCCGGCTCCGTCCTTCCCCCGAAGACCATGCCTTTCCCCGCGTGGACCGCGGAGCTGCGGCGGCACACCGAGGAGGGCGGTTTCCACGCGCAGCTCCCCTACTGGAAGGAACTCGCACGGCGGGCGGAGCACACCGGGCCGCTGTTCGAGACGGACGACGAGTGGCTCGTACGCGGCGAGAGCGACGCCGAACTGCTGCGGCTGACGGTGACGACGGCGGACGGCGCATCGCTCTTCGACGCCGCGCGCCGCAGCCACGGCGCCGGCCCCGCCGACGTGCTGGTCGCCGTGGTGGCCCGGGCGTTGAGCACCGTGTGCGGCCGGAACCAGGTCCTGCTGACCATGGAGGGGCACGGCCGCGAACCCCTCGCCCACGAGCACGACCTCAGCCGTACGGTGGGCTGGTTCACCAGCACCTTCCCGCATCTGGTGGACGTGGCGGACGACGTCCGGGAGACCGTCGCCTCGGTACGGGACTCCTTCGCCCGCCTCCCCGCGAAGGGCGTCGGCTTCGGCCCGCTGCTGCGGTTCGGCGGGCGGGACGACGCGACCCTGGCGCGGGTACGCCCGCAGGTGAGCTTCAACTACCTGGGCGACCAGACCGAAGGCCACGTCGGCGTCACGCACCTGGCCAGGGACCTGACCACCGACGCGGCCCACCGCTCGCCGTGCGTCCTGGACATCACAGCGCACCGGACGGGCGACAAGGTGGTCGTCGAGGTCCGCCATCCGCGCGCGTGGACGCGGAACGGCACCGGGCCCGCCGTCGCCGAGGCGATCCGGGCCTCCTTCCACCAGGTCAGCGAGGTGCTGACGGACACGGACGGGCCCGTCGTGCACGCCCCCTCGATCGACCGGCACGTGGTCGACGACATTCTGGCCGACCTCCTCGACGACATCTAGGCACCGAGCCCTCAGGGCACTGGGACTCCGAACGGGACACGTACTCACTCATGGTTGAAAAGAACAATATCGAGTCGATATCGGGCCTCGCCGCGATGCAGAAGGGAATGCTGTTCACCTACGTGGCCGACGGCGCGTCGGACGCCTACGTCGAGCAGTTCGACTTCACCGGAGCCGGCGACATCGACTCCGGTCACCTGCGCGAGGCGCTGGCCGCCCTGTCGCGCCAGTACGACATCCTCCGCTCGGTCTTCTCCTTCCGGAACACCGACCACCCGTACCAGGTCGTGATGAAGGAATGGACGCCCCCGCTCGACGTCCTCGACCACGCGGCGTCCCCCGACCCCGCGCACGCGCTCGCCGCGTTCAAGGAGGCCGACCGCGCCCGGGGCTTCGACCTGAGCAAGGACGTGCTCCTGCGCGCCACGCTGATCCGCACCGGCCCCCGGCGGTGGCACCTCGTCCTCACCTTCCACCACATCATTCTGGACGGATGGTCGCTGGGCCCCCTGTTCGGAGCCCTGTTCGGCCACTACGACTCCCTCGTCCGCACGGGCACGGCCGCCCGGCACCCGCAGGTACGCCCCTACAGCGACTACGTGGAGTGGGCCGGGCGGCAGGGCACGGAAGAGGCCCGCCGGTTCTGGACGGACGAACTCGACGGCTACGAGCGGCCCGCCGGGCCGCCCGCCGTGCGCACCGCCGACGGATTCCGAGCCGCCACCCACCGGTTCGTGCTGCCGGACGAGCTGTACGACGGGCTGAAGCGCTTCGCTCGGGAGAGCCGCGTGACGCAGAGCGCGGTGTTCCAGGCCGCCTGGGGCGTCGTCCTGCAGAAGTTCCACTACACCGACGACGTCGTCTTCGGGAGCGTGGTCTCCGGCCGGGACATCGACCTGGACGGCGTCGGCGACATGGTCGGCCTCTTCGTGAACACCCAGCCGGTCCGGGTGCGGACCGCGCGGGACACCTCCTTCGCCGACCTGTGCCGCAGCGTGCAGGACGGATACCGCAGAGCGGTCCCGCACCAGCACTTTCCGCTGCACGAGGTGCAGGCGGCCACGCCGCTCAGGAACGCCCTGCTCGACCACGTGGTCGCCTTCGAGAACTACCCGCTGATCGAGAAGCTCCAGGACTTCGGCGCGGGCGACGAGGGCCTGCGGCTGGAGAACGTCGAGGTCTTCGAGCGGACCGACTACGACTTCCACGTGGTGGTCACCCCGCTCGCGGAGTTCGGGGTGACCTTCTCCTACAACGCCCGTCTGTACGCCCCGGAGGTACTGGACACGCTGCAGGCCGCCCTGGTCCGCGTGCTGGCGGCGGCCGTCGGCGACCCGGAGGTCCTGGTCCGCCGGATCGGGATCGCGGAGCCGGCCACGGCCGCTCCCGCGGCTGTGACGCCGCTCGCCGCGAAGCCGTCCCTGGTCGACCACTTCGACGCGGTCGTCTCGGCCCACGGCGAACGGACCGCCCTGGTGTGGCGGGACGCGGAGTTCACCTACCGTCAGCTCGACCGCTGGTCGGACGCCGTGGCCCGCCGGCTGCGCGAACGCGGCGTAGCCCCCGGCACGGGCGTCGGCGTGCTGTCCGACCGCCGCCCCGAGCTGATCGCGGCGATGCTCGGCGTGCTGAAGAACGGCAACCACTACGTACCCGTCGACACCAAGGACGCGGCCCCCCGGATCGCCCAGGTCCTCGACGACGCGGACGTACGCCATCTGTGCACCGTGGGCGCTTTCGCCGCACTGGTCCCGGACGGCGTGGAAGCCGTCCGCGTCGATGAACTCCACCAGAGCGAAGCAGAGTTCACCCGGGCCTCGGGAACGAGCGACGACATCGCCTACCTGATGTACACCTCGGGCTCGACCGGGCGGCCCAAGGGCTGCCACATCACGCACCGGAACGTCCAGCGGCTCTTCACCGACCAGACGTACTTCGCGTTCGGCGACGACCAGGTCGTCCTGATGACCAGCTCGCCCGCCTTCGACGCCTGCACCTTCGAGATCTGGGGGACCCTGCTGTTCGGCGGGAAGCTGATCCTGCCCGATGAGGTGGACGTCCTCGACGGCGGCCGGTTGCACGCTCTGCTCACCCGTCACCGGGTGCGTTCCCTGTGGCTGACCGCGCCCCTGTTCCAGCAACTGTGCGACCGGGGCCCGGAGATCTTCCGCCCGCTCGAGCACCTCCTCGTCGGAGGCAGCGCGGTCCCCAAGCACCACACGGCCAAGCTGCTCGAAGCCTGCCCGGGCATCCGGGTCAGCAATGGCTACGGCCCCACGGAGAACACCGTCTTCTCCGTGGTCCACCGCATCACCGCCGGTGACCTGGACAGGGAGCGCATCCCCATCGGGCAGGCCCTGAACCACACCTCCGCGCACGTCGTGGACAACGGGCTCAATCCCCTGCCGCCGGGGGCCGTCGGCGAACTGTGTCTCGGCGGCGAGGGGCTTTCGCCCGGCTACCGCGAGCGGCCGGAGCTGAACCGTGAGAAGTTCGTCACCGTCCCCGCCCTGCCGGGCGAGCGCCTCTACCGCACCGGTGACCTGGTCCGCGCACTGCCCGACGGCGTCCTGGAGTACCTGGGACGCACCGACGACCAGGTCAAGATCAACGGCTTCCGGGTCGAGCTGGGGGAGGTCGAGTCCGCACTCGCGTCGGTCGACGGGGTGGCCGGAGCCGCTGTCCTCGCGGTCGAGGAGAACGGGGCGAAGAGCCTGCGCGGGTACTACCTGTCCGAGGGCGCGAGCGGCCCTGACGGCCCGGGCGGTGCGCTGAGGCCCGAGGCCGTCCGGGAGGCGCTCACCGCTGTGGTCGCCGGATATCTGGTGCCGGCGGTGCTGGTGCCCGTCGAGAAGTTCCCCCTCACCAAGAACGGCAAGGTCGACCGCCGCCTCCTGGAGACGGTGCGTCCGCCGGCCCCGGCCGCCGCCGGGCGCACGATGCCCCGTGGTCCCGCGACCGAGACGGAGCGGACGCTGTTCGCCCTCGTGGCGGACCTCCTGCCGGGCGTCGCCCTCGACAGCGACCGCAACTTCTTCGACCTCGGGCTGAACTCGCTGAACCTGGTGACCCTCAGCAACCGGCTGCGCAAGCGGCTGGGCCGCGAGGTGCCCGTGCCCCTGTTCTTCGAGCACACCTCGCTCTCCGCCCTGGCCACCGCCCTCGACGCCCCGGGCCCGGACGAAGGGGGCCCCGTCGGCAGCCCCCAGGAGGCGTCCGCCGAGGAGCGCGAGGAGGAAGAGGCGCTGAACGCGGGCCGATTGCTGACCCAGTTCGACTTCGACGACGAATGACGCAGCAGGACGAGAAGACTGAGCGAGAAGCGGGAAGAGGAACACGACAGTGCCTGAGCACAAGGAATCCGAGCGCGGCCACACCGGGCTGGAGCTGGCAGTCATCGGGATGGCGGGGCGGTTCCCGGGTGCCGAGAACCTCGACGACTTCTGGAGCAACCTCGTCGAGGGAGTCGACGCGGTGTCCCGCTTCACCGACGGGGAACTGATCGCGGCGGGAGTCTCCCCGGAGGACCTCGCGGACGGGAACTACGTCCCGGCCCGGGGCGTCTTCCCGCGCCTGGAGAGCTTCGACTCCACGTTCTTCAACTACACCCCTGCGGACGCGTCGATGCTGGATCCGCAGGTCAGGGCCTTGCACGAGGAGGTCTACCACGCCCTGGAGGACGCCGGATACTCGGCGGAGGGGCGCAGTGAGTCCATCGGGCTCTTCCTGGGAGCGACGAACAACGTGCCCTGGGAATCGCACACCCTGCGCACGGCCCTGTCCCGGTCCGGGATGCTGTTCGCCGGAATGCAGCTCAACGACAAGGACTTCGCCGCCACGCGGATCGCCTACGCCCTCGGCCTCAAGGGACCCGCGCTCGCGCTGCACACCGGCTGCTCGACCTCGCTGGTCGCCGTCGACATGGCCTGCCGGTATCTGTGGACCGGCGCCTGTCAGATTGCCGTGGCCGGCGGGAGCGGCCTGACGCTCCCGCACCGGCGCGGCTACCGCTACCAGCCCAACATGATCCACTCCCCCGACGGCCGCTGCCGGGCGTTCGACAAGTCGGCGGCGGGCACGGTGGAGGGCAACGGCGCGGGAGCCGTCGTGCTCAAGCGCCTGGAGACCGCCCTGCGGGACGGGGACCGCATCTACGCGCTGATCAAGGGCTCGGCGACCAACAACGACGGCAACCGCAAGGTCGGTTACGCCGCGCCGAGCATCGAGGGCCAGGCCGAGGTCATCCGCAAGGCGCACCGCGTCGCCAAGGTGACCCCGGCCCAGCTGTCGTACGTCGAGACGCACGGAACCGGAACAGTTCTCGGGGACCCCATCGAGGTCGAGGCGCTGCGCAAGGCATTCGGCCCCGGCCCCGCGGGCACCGTCGGCATCGGCTCGCTGAAGTCGAACATCGGCCACCTGGACACCGCGGCGGGAGTGGCTTCGCTCATCAAGGCGTGCAAGATCGTCGAGAGCGGCACGGTCCCGGAAAGCCTCCACTTCGAGGAACTCAACCCCGTCATCAGCCTCGACGGCAGCCCCTTCTACGTGGTGGGACAGCAGGAGGAACTGCGGCGCAAGCAGTCTCCCGCCCAGCACGCGCTGCCGGTACGGGTGGGCGTGAGCGCGTTCGGGATCGGCGGCACCAACGCCCATGTGGTCCTGGAGGAAGCCCCCCGCCCGAAGCGCCCGGCCCCCACCTCCGCCGCCCGGCGCCACCACACCTTCGTCCTGTCCGCCGCCTCTCCCGACGCACTCGTACGGCTCAAGGGAGACGTCGCCGAGCACCTCGCCGCACATCCGGACACCGACGGCGGCGACCTCGCCTGGACCCTCCAGAACCGCCAGCGGCAGCTCCCCTACCGCTACGCCGCGGACTTCGACGACGTCGGCCGGCTCACCGCGCGCCTGCGGGAGTCCCTGGACGCCGACGAGCGACCGGCGCACCTGGGGCGCGCCACCCGCAGCAGCGTCCACTTCCTCTTCACCGGCACGGGCTCCCAGCACCTCGGCATGGCCCGCGACCTCTACGCGCACGAGGAGGACTTCCGCGCTCACCTCGACGAGTGCTTCTCCCTGGCGGAGTCCTCGGGCAACCCGGTGCCCCGCGAGGTCTTCTTCGGCGACGACGCCTCCACGGAGAAGCGGCTGAACTCCATGGAGACGGCTCAGATCGTTCTGTTCATGCTGGAGTACTCCGTGGCCAGGACCCTGATCGGGTGGGGCGTCACGCCCAAGGGAATGATCGGCCACAGCACCGGCGAACTGGCCGCCGCCTGCGTCGCCGGGGTGTTCTCCCTGGCGGACGGCATCCGCCTCGTGCAGGCCAGGGGAGGCCTCATGGCGGCCACTCCCGAAGGCGCGATGACCTCGGTGAAGGCGGCGCGGGGCACGGTCGCCGCGCTGCTGCCCGACGGCCTGGTGATCGCCACGGTCAACAGCCCGCAGGACTGCACGGTCTCCGGATCGATCGCGGACGTACGGGAGTTCGAGGAGCGGTGCACGGAGCGCGGAATCGAGTTCAACCGCGTCAAGGACCTCGCGCACGCGGCCCACTCCCCGTACATGGACAGCATGCTGGACGGGTTCCGCGAGGTGGCGCGGCAGGTGACGTTCGGTCCGCCGAGGATTCCGTACGTGTCGAACGTGACCGGCACGTGGATCACGCCGCAGGAGGCCATGGACCCCGAGTACTACTGCGCCCACATCCGGCGGACGGTGCTGTTCGAGGAAAGTGTCGAGACGGTGCTGGCCCGGGGGGATTCCCTCTTCGTGGAGGTGGGCCCCGGCAAGACGCTGTCGTCCTTCGTACGGACCATCGGCCGCGCGAGCGGCAGAGACGTCACCGCCGTCAACATGCTGCGCCACCGCATGGAGACGCTCGGCGACGACGCGCATCTGGCCCGCGTGGTGGGCAGGTTGTGGGAGGCCGGGGTGGCGCTGAACTGGAGGGCGTTCCACAGCGCGCACCCGCACCGCAAGCTCCAGCTGCCGCTCTACCCCTTCGACAGGACCGAGTACCCGGTCGACGTGACCGAGTTCCACCGGATGCTCGCGGACGTCGGCGACCACGCCGGCCACCCGGCCGGAGGGGGCGCGAGTCCCGGCGTGGCGGAGGGAAGACCGGGCACGAACAGCGTCACGGCCTCCCTGTCCGCCGCCTCCGCGGCCCCGGGCCCCGCACTCGCCCTGACCTGGTCGCGGACCCTGCTCCCCCGGCTGAGCAAGAGGGAGAAGCCGCGGCTGCCGGTGGTCTTCACCGACAACGCCCCGAAGCTGCGGCGGGTGCTGGAGGAACTGCCCCACTGGCGGACCCTGTACGTCACGTTCGGAGCGGCATACCGGTTCGACGGCGCCTCGGGAGCCGTCGTCCGCGCCGACCGTCCGGAGGACCTGCGGCAGCTCCTCGACGACCTGGACACGAACGCCCTCGCCGGTGACTCCTTCCTCATCCATCGTGAGGACCACGCCGCCGCCGTGCGCCTCGCACGCGACCTGTGCGCGGCCGCGCCCGGGATGCGGAACCCCGGAGTGACGGAGCTGCTGCTCCTGGACAGCGGCGACCACCTGCGGAACCGGCCCGACTTCCTGCCCCGGATCATCGGCCTGAACCACGAGGTGCCCGGATTGCGGACCCGGGTGCTGCGCTGCGACGCGCCGCTCACCGGCCGCGGAGGACGGGCGGCGTGGCGCGAGGGCCTGCGCCGCGAACTGCGGCGCGACGGTGCCCAGGAGGCCGCGGTCCGCTACACCGGGGGCGAACGCTTCACACCGGTGATGGCTCCGCTGCCCGGCCACCAGGAGCCCCCGGGAGCCCGCACCGGACGGACGGCGGTCCTGTGCCGGTCCGGCGACACGGGGCGGGTGCTGGCGGCGCTGGCCTCCGGCCCGCTGGACCGGGCAGTCCACCTGCTGCCCATCGGCACGGACGGCTTGCCCGCGCGGGCCCATGAGGGCACGGGGCGGATCACGGTCGCGGAGGGTGTCACCGGAGCGACCTGGTCCACGGTGACGTCGACCGCGGCCGCACGGTTGCACGAGCTGGACGGGATCGACGAGATCGTCCTGTGGGACACACCGCACACCCGAGAGGGGGAGGGATTCGGGCACGCCGAACGGCGAGAGCTCGCCGGGGCGCTGCGCGACGCGGCCGGCCGGCGGGGGGCCGGTCTGAAGATCCTGTCCCGGCCCGAACTCGACCGGCACGGCTGGGACGCGGGGGTCACCCGCTGGTTCGCCGAGAACGAGCTGATCGACGCCGCGCTCCGGCAGACGGGGGCGGTGACGAGGCTCTACTCCTTCGCGCATGTCGTCGACGACGGCTTCTCCGCGCTGCGGCTGCTGGCACGGCTGTGCGACTCCGGCATCCCGGTCGCGTATCACGGCATGGAGATCACGGCTCTGCGGCCGGTGCCTCCGCAGCCCGGGGAGGAAAGCGGCTCGTCGGCGGGCGATGGCCCGCAGCAGGGGCAGCAGGACGTCACCACGCTCATGCGACGGGAACTGACGGATCTGCTCGGCTTCGACGACATCGACACGAGGGACGACATCTTCGACATCGGTCTGGACTCGGTCCGACTGGTCCGCTTCCTCAGCGTGCTGGAGGAGCACGGCCACAAGGTCCTCGCCGGAGAGGTCTACAACCACTCCAGCATCGAAGCCCTGGCACGCTTCCTCGCCGCGCGCACGCGGGAGGAGCCCGAGGGAGAGCCCGCAGCGGCCACCGGGGCGACCCCCGCGGAAACGTCGGAGGCCGGGGCACCGGAAGTCACCACCGACAACCCCGCCGACGACCCCGCCCCCGACCTGGCCGACGTCTTCCGCACACTCGACGCGCACACCCGGCAGTTGCGCACCGCTCTCGCCGGACAACCGGTGAAGTGGACCTATCCGGTGACCGCCATGCAGAAGCACCACTTCGCGAGCGGCAGTGGACTCCAGCTCTACGTGCTGGAGTTCGACGAGCCCGTTGATGCCGACGCCCTGGAGCGCGCGCTGCGCGACGTGATCGGACGGCATGGACTCCTGCGGAGCTTTCTGACGCGTTCCTTCGGCAGGCTGCGGTGGAAGGAGTTCGAGGCCCCGACGAGCATCGCGCTGCCGAGGGCCGACCTGTCCGGGCTGCCCCCCGCGCAGCAGAAACGGGCACGGGCCCGGATCGTCGGCCGGGAGTGGAGCCCGGCCACCGACTTCCTGGACAAGCCCCTCTACGAGGTCGCACTCCTCACGTACCACGAGAGGGCCCACGAACTGCTGTTCCGCTTCGACCACTCGATCTTCGACGCGGCTTCCGGCCAGACCCTCAGGACGGACCTGCTGAGGCGGTACGAGGAGCTGGTGTCCGGCACCGGCCGGGCGATGCCCGCAGCGAAGAGCTTCCGGCACCTGCAACGCCGCATCCGCCAGGGCCCCGTGAACATCACGGCCGCCGGGATCATCGAGAAGTTCGACCTCCGGCGGTACGCCCGCGCGGGCAGGACGATCCTGGAGAGGTCGGCCCCGTATGCGGGCGGTCCGACGCACCGGGTCCGCCACGTCGTGGATCTCGACGGGTTCCGGGACGCGGACGGCACGGAGGCCGAGCCGTTCTCGCTGGCACTGCACCTGTATGCGCGGACGGTGGCCAGGCTGCTCTCCGTGGACGAGGTCTCGGCGGAGCTCGTGGTCCGCGCCCGCAGCTTCGGGGACGAGGACTTCGGTGAGGTCATCGGGATGGCGCTGGACAGCCTGCCGCTCGTGGTCCCGGTGGACGGCAGTGGCTACGACGACGGTCTGGCCGTTGCCGTCCAGGACAAGATCCGTGCCCTGGGCAGACACCACATCGGATTCCTGGACCTCGGCCACGACGTGCGCTCCCGCCTCGCCCACCACGAGGCGGTGGCGGCGACGAAGGGGCTGGGAGGCCGGGCCTCGTGCGTGTTCAACTTCGCCGGTCAGGCGGAGGGGGAGTACGACGCGGCCTGGGAAGCGGCGCTGGACCAGCCGTCGGGGACCGAGGGGGCGGACGGCTACGCCGACTGCTTCTGCGCGGCGAGGACCGGCGACGGCCGCCTGGAGCTGTTCGTCATGTCCCGCTGGGCGGACGGGCCCGAGAAGATCAGCAGCATTCTGGCCGAGGAAGCCCGCCGCCTCGTGCGGGATCGCTCGGCACGACACGAGACCAGCATGAGGAGTTCCTGATGAGCGATGTGCGACAGATCCCCCTGGTGTGCTTTCCGCACGCCGGTGCGGGCGCCCTCTACTACGGAAAGTGGCGGCACACCTTCCAGGACGGCATCGACCTGCGCATCGTCGAGTACCCTTTCCGGGAGCGCCGGCTGCGCACCCCGATGCCCTCCTCGGTGGAACTGCTGGCGGGAGAGATCTTCGCCGAGTTCGCCGACGTGTTCCGGGGCCCGTACGCCGTCTGGGGCCACAGCATGGGCAGCATCATCGGCTACGAGGTCGCGAAGCTCTGCCAGGAGCGCCTGGACAACCCCCCGCTGGTGTACTTCGGTTCGGGCTCCTCGGCGCCGAGCGGCTCCCGTTTCACCCGGGTACGGGACCTCGACTCGACGGCGGGCTTCAACGACGTGCTGCGACGTTACGGGGGCGTCGGCGAGGAGATCCTGCGGGATGCCGGTTTCGTGAAGTACATCGCACCGGTCATCGAGGCGGACCTGCGGCTGATGGGCGGTTACGTGGACACGGCGAGGGAGAAGCTGCGGTGTCCGATCGTCCTCATGCAGGGCCGGGAGGACGCGGTCACCTCGGGCCCCTGGGCGGAGTACACCGACGCGCCGCTGGAGGTGTTCGAGTACGTCGGCGGACACTTCTTCCACGACGCGCACCGGGCGGAGATGGCCGGACTCATGGAGTCCCGGATCCACACCCGCTGGCAACTCGCATCCGCCTCGCCCGACTTCACTCTCCCGGCGCCCTCGACCGCTCCCGGGCGCCGGTGACTCGATGTCGACGGTCCTGGTCTTCGACATCGACCGGCTCCCGGACACCGGTACGGCCCGCTTCCGGCGGGCCGTACCGGCCGACCGGCGGGCACGCGCGGACAACTACCACTTCCCGGACGACCGCAAGCGGTGCCTGGCCGCAGGGGTCCTGCTGCGCTACGCCCTCCTCGTCCACCACGGACTGCGGGAGGACGAGCTGCCCCTGTCCCGCAACAGATTCGGCAAGCCGTACCTGGCCCACCGCCCCGACCTGCACTTCAGCCTGTCGCACTCCGGCAGGTGGGTGGTGTGCGCGACGAGCGGCAAGCGGATCGGCGTGGACATCGAGCACGTCGACGCGGGGACCCGCGACATCGCCCACCGCTTCACTCCGGACGAACACGCCTACGTCGCCGCCGCACCGCCCGCGGAACGGGCCCGGCGCCTGATCCAGATCTGGACATTGAAGGAGAGCTATCTCAAGTGTGTAGGAAGCGGCCTGACCACACCCCTGAATTCCTTCAGCACCCACCCCGCCAGCCCCTCTCCGGCCCCCGGCCTCTTCTTGAAGCAGATCCCCCACGAATGCGACTACTGGCTGGCCGAGTGCGGTGAGGACGACAGCTCCATCGACCTCCGGCACACCGCGGCCGAGGACCTCCTCGCCGTCTGCTGACCGGGAGACGGGGCACCCGGAGGTCAGGCGCCCTTCGTAGCCGGCTCAAGGGGCCGGCTACAGGTGCAGTCCCACATGGTTCACGATGAACCGCTTCTCCTCGGAGTCGAGGGAGAGTAGATGCGTCCCACCTCGTTGGGCGAGACGGTGTCCGTACCTCCGTGGGCCTGCGCGGGAAACCTCGTCCCTTCCTGGTGCAGGATGGTCACGACACCCAGCTAGCGACCCACGGCGGCGGGCCCGAGCTCTCTGGGCGTCCTGTCCCGGCGCGGCCTGCATCGCCATCGCGACGCCGCAGGAGACCGGTGACCTCGTCCTGATGTGCTCGCACCGCCCTGACCGAACGTCGTCCGTCCGACCCGGACCATGACACGCGCCGTCTTCTCCTAGCTGCGCAACGCTGTTTCGGGGAAGCCGCCCGAGGCGCCCCGGCCACGCCGGACTCCAGGACTACGTCGACCACCTCGCGGCCCGCCTGGACAACCCGCACCAACGACGCGACGCTCCTCGCCTGCGCCGGATCGGCACGTAGGGCCGGGGCAACGCGCGGGAAACAGGGTCCGACCGAGGACCCCAGCGGCGACCTCGATGTACCGGCCGGAACACGGCCGTGCGGGGCGGCGTTGGCTGCGAGTTCCGCGACGAGCAGCGCGGTGGCGCCGGATGCCTCGCTGCCGTGCGGCACGCCCCATGCGTCGAGCTGGTGCAGCAAGAGCCGACGGGCAAGGTGCGCGCAACGCTGGGTGAAGCTGAACCGCTGGAGGAACTCAGCCGCGAAGGGTTGCGCATGGCCGGTGCGCGGCACAGGCGGTCACACCCGGCCGATCACGTCCGGAGACGGCATTGTGGAGGAGCTCGGACCGTGTCGAGGGGACACTCTCTGTGCTTCAGAGGTCTTGCAGGCGACTGCGCGGCGGCTGGTGCGACGGAGTTGACAAGGCGTCCGCGGCTGCTTCTATGTCGACGTCGACCTGGACTCTGCGGAACTGTTCAAGGGTCTCGAGCTCCTGGTCCGTGAAGCCGCCTTCGCTCAGACGAATTGCCTCCGCCAGGAATTGAATGGTCAGCCCAATGCGAACGGCATCCTCCGCGGCGCCGCGGTGGAGCGATCGATAGGACGTGGCAGTGGGGCCCTGCCAGCCGGTCTCGATGCCGTCGACGATCTCGTCCATGCGCTTGAACTGCTTGCCGACATACTCGCGCATGTCATCCAGATCGTCCGCCAGTTTTTTCAACTGCGACGAGGTATAGGCGAGTTTGGGCTCATCACCCATGCCGGTCCCCCACGTTTGAACCTGTGTTGCAAGCCGACCAACCCTACCAACACGAACACGACTTCACAGGCATCGGGTGTCACGCACACGCGCACCTTTATCACCTCTGCCGCCGAGGGGCCATGCTTCGAATTGGGCAGATACGTGACCCGATGCCCGCACGGACTCCGCAGACGTTTACGCCTATCCGGAACAGCACTATCTCAACTCGCTCTGCCGCAGCTGGATGAGAGTGTCCGTCACTGCATCGCTGGGGGCGGACCAACTCACCCAGGCTGTCGGTGCCATCACCAACCACCAGCAGGCCGAGCGGGAGGCCGCGATGCGGACCTTCTGCAGCGCCCTTTGGGGAGGAACGGCCTGGGGGCAGCGTCGGCACGGCTACCAGTGGGCGCAGACCGCAAACTCCGGTCCGGGCACGCCACGCGTCCCCACAGGGAGTCAGCCCGTCCTGGCCGTAGTGAAAGACACGGCCGATGACATCGCCACCATCCTGCGCGAGTACGCGGAAGCCGCCGTCGCCCTGAACCGCGACGTCAAGGACGAGCTCGACCGCGCCATGTGGAAAGCCGCCAAGGACATCATCGAGGACCTGGCCAAGCCCAAAAACCTGAAGAGCGCGCTCGGTGCCGCCACATCTCTCCTCGGCAGCGGCGCCGGCCTGCTCCTGTCGTTCGACGTCAAGACGGTACTGAACCTCGACACCGGCAAGCTGAACGGGATCGTCGCCAAATACACCGGCATCCTGGACGGTCTGACCACCCGCATGAGGGCGCTGGACGGGCCGCTGGGCGAGGCGTACCGCAGCGCCCCTAAGTTCGAGGCCGGCGTCGCCCGTGCGCACGGCTTCGGTACCCGGGCCCTGGAGGAATTCAAGGACTCGAAGGTCTGGCTGAAGGTTGATTCGAACGGCAACTACGACCTGAATCTCGCTGCCAACGAATATATGGAGAATGGCCATACTTTGGACAAGCACGTCGGAAAGACGGACGAGCAGTTGGCGCAGCGCCTGCGTGACCAGCAGTCGGGCGGCCCGACAGCGTCCTGGCCCCACGGCAAGCCGATGCCCAGCGGCTCCTCCGCCTTCCCGAGCTACCAGCGCGCCGAGGAATTGACCGAGCGCAACCTCAACACGAACAAGGCCGCCATCGAGGCATGGATCAAGGGGCCTCCGCCCGCCTCCAACGGCGACGTCAAGTCGTTCTACGACACGGTGCCCAGCGGCGAGACCAGTGGCCGCATAGTGAGTAAGCAGCCGGTGGACCCCAACGCCCCTCTGTCCGGGTACAAGCAGGGCAGTCTGAATGCCAAGGCGTACGGCGTGAGCGGTGTCGACACGCGTATCCGCTACGACAGCAGCCGCAACCCTCCGTTCACTGTCATGACGTCGATGCCCTCCAAGCCCTAGCGAAAGCCGAGAAAGGCCAGCACCACATGTCCGACGACCAGACGTCCTGGGAAGCCGCGGTACGCCACTTGTACGAGGACGCGTACCCGTACGACGCCACGGGCCCGCGTCGCCACGAGAACTGGGTCCTCGACGTCCTCGCTCTGATGGCACGGACCCCGGACCCCCGCGGTTGGACCGGTCTCGATGACGCGGCTCAGAACTCGGAGCGCGAGGCGTCCCCCACCTACCCCTTCGTCGCCCACCCGCCGGAGTACATCGCGAGCCGCCTCCAGGAGATCGATCGAGACAGCGCCGAGAACCTGCTCCTCGCCCTTACCGACGACGGCTGCACCCTGTCCAACCTGAGTCGCTTCGCCGAAAGCGAGACGGAGCTTCGGGCGATGGCGCGCACGATCCTCACGCGCTACGGGGACTCCGCCAGTTTCCACACCAACGTCAATAAGCCCGGTCACGTGAGCGGCACGCTCGACTTCACATCGTCGGGCTGGGCGTACAGCCCGTTGAGCGTGTACTCCGAGGACTACGGCCTGATCGTCGTCTCGGACACCGAGGTAGGCATGTTCTGGAACTTCGCCGACTACTGAACCGCCTGCCACCCGTGGGAGCTCGGCTCCTGACGAGGCAATTTGAGAGGATGCCCCCCTATCCCGATCCGCCTCCTATCCCGACCGGGAGACCGCCCAGTGGGCCGCCCAGCAGGTGGTGACCGCCAACGAACAGGCCGTCCACCGCTGGCTCGCCCAGAACACCCGGGTCCGCCTCACCCTCGAGGCAGCCTGGCCGTCCCGTGAGGAGCCCGTGGGCCGGGTCCAGCTGGAGGGCGACCTGCTGGCCGGCCCGCGGCCCCGTCGACGTGCCCGCGGCGCGCGTGGTGCTGCGCCGCGAGGCGACGAGTCCGCTCGGCTTCGTCGTCCACACGACCGTCCCGTTCTACCTGTAGGGGTCACACGCACATGTCCATGAAACCCCTCGAACACGACCGGCGGTATGGCGAGCTGGACCAGGTGATGCGCGCGTATCTGGGTCAACCGGCCGACGACGCCCCGGAGCGGCGCAGTCGCGCCCTGGACGCGTATCTCCGCCATACCTGGCGTACCCGCCCCTCGGCCATCGCAGAGGCGGAGCGACAGCTGCGCGAGTACAGCCGCAATCCTCCAGGCCGCATCCGACAGGAGCTGGGTGAGTTCTACTCGATCCCGGACACCGGAAAGCCCCAGTCGGACATCGGTGACTGGCTGATGCTGCTAGCCGACCACCTGAAGAGGAGCATCGAGGAGGGCGACGCCCCCGAGCCATCGTCCCCGCAGACGCACTGGGAGTGGCACGCCCGCTTTCCGGAGACCGCGCAACTGCTGGGGGGCTGGTTCTCGCAGGACATCGTCGACGAGTTTCGCAGCCACGACGCCGCAGTCGCCGACTACGCCGCTACCACAAACCCGCAGTTGGTCGCCCGCCTCGTGGGGGAACTGCACGAGTTGCTCGCCCTCCCTCTGGACGAGGGGGACTACGCCCTGGCTGCCGCCGAGCTCGGCATGGAGGTCGGCCCGCCGGAACCGTTCTCCCACGGCGCCTGGTTCCAGTCGCTGGCGGCGGCGCTCTCCGATATCTGATCCGGCTGAGCGGTCGCGGACCGGGCTCTCCACAGCCGCAGGATGGCACGAACATGGACAACACTGGCCGAGCCCTGGCGAGACCCAACCTGAAGGTCCGTCCGGCCGGTGACCGCAGTCTTTGAGAACATCGCCAGGGCCTCAACAGCGCAACCCGGAGGAGACGCAGGCGATGCGCAGTCCGAAGGCGAATGTATCTCAGCGCCCTGACCGCACCGACCGGGACCAGGACGGCTAAACCGACCTGGCCACCCGGGCGGCCAGATGGCTGGCGGCGGCCAGGAAGCCTCTCCTCCATGATGACGCGACGACCCGTACTCCGGCGTGGGTTCGAAGCTCATCTGACGCACCATAAGAACGAGCGTCAGATGAGCGTCGAGCCCGTCATGCGCCATTGCCAGCGAAGGCCGCCGCAGACCGCTTGACCCTGCACTCTTGGGTGAAGCCGCAGGTCAGAGCAGTGTGCCTGGACGGCCGCGTGCTCTATGTCGTGTCCGGTGGGAAACATGTCGAGCGTCCCGTCGCGCCTGAGAACCCGAGAAAACTGCAGTTCAGAGCCCCTTTGCAACAGGCTCCAGGATCGCCACGCACTCCACATGATGCGTCATCGGAAACAGATCGAACGCCCGCAACGTCCGCACCCTGTACCCGCCCTCCCGGAAGTACGCCAGGTCCCGTGCCAGCGCAGCCGGGTCGCAGGCCACGTAGGCGATCTTGCGGGCGCCCAGGCCCGACAGGTGCTTGACGACCTGCTTGCCCGCTCCCGCGCGGGGCGGGTCCAGGACGATCAGGTCGCACTCCGTGATGCCCGTCCGGGGCAGGACCTGGTCGACCTTGCCGTGTTCGATGCGGACCCGGTCCAGGTCCTTCAGGTTGTGGCGGGCGTCCTCGACCGCGCGCTTGCCGGACTCGATGCCGAGGACCGCGCCCTTCTCGCCGAGGCGCTGGCCGATGGCGCCGGCGAAAAGGCCGACGCCGCAGTAGAGGTCGAGGGCCGTGTCGTTCTTGCGGGGCAGCAGGCCCTGCATGACCGCGCGGACCAGGGTGTTGGCCGCCTGCGGGTGGACCTGCCAGAAGCCGCCGGAGCCGACGCGGTAGGTGCGGTCGTCGGCGCGTTCGCGGACGAAGGCGCGGCCGTGGACGCGGTGGACGCCGCCGTCCTTCTCGTCGACGCGGAGCACGGAGACCGGCTTGTCCAGCTCGACCAGGGGGAGGCGGCCGCCGGGCTTCGGGGTGAGGATGACCTGGCGGTCGTTCGAGCCGGTGGCGGTGATGGCCTCCACCGCGGCGATCTGGGGCCACTCGCGCTTCTCGACGCCGAGCTCCGAGACGCCCGGCGCGGCGATCAGGCAGTGGTCGATCGGCTGGACGTCGTGCGAGCGGTGCTTGCGCAGGCCCGCGCGGCCCTCCGCGTCGACGGCGTACTGGACCCGGGTGCGCCATGCGGGCACCTCGCCCGGCGGGAGCTTGTCGCCCTCGGCCGGCATGACCGTGCCGTCCCAGCCGGCCTCCTCGGGGGTCAGGCCCGCCAGGCGCTGAAGCTGCTCGGCGATGACCTCGCCCTTGAGGCGGCGCTGCGCGCCCGGCTTGGCGTGCTGCCAGTCGCAGCCGCCGCACATGCCGGGACCGGCGTACGGGCAGGGCGCATCGACGCGGTCCTTGGACGGCTCGATGATCCGTACGGCGTCGGCCCGCAGGAAGCGGGAGTCCGTGTCGCCGTCGGTGACCCTGGCGATGATCTTCTCGCCGGGGAGCGTGTGGCGGACGAAGAGGACCTGGTTCTCCGCGGTGCGGGCGATGCAGTGGCCGCCGTGTGCGACGGGCCCGACCTCGACCTCGTACTCCTCCCCGACCAGCGACGACGTGGGTTCGTTCTGCATGAGGGGAGGCTCCAGTGAGGAAGGGGATGAGCGGTCGGGCATGCTGCCGGACAACAGCCCACCAGTCTACGTGGGCCCGGTCGGGGTGGTTACCAGGACCGGTCCCACGCTCTCCCGCCCACTCCCCCGTCCGGGCTCACCCCTTGCGGTTCGGCTCCTTGTTCCGACGCTCCACCGGGCCCCGGCGGACCGACCCCGGAGCGTTCCAGTCGGCGCGCCTGCGGGCCCGCTTCTTCGCCGCCTCGGAGGACTGGAGCTGGTACGGGACGGAGGTCACCATGACGCCCGGTGTGAAGAGCAGCCGGCCCTTCAGTCGCAGGGCGCTCTGGTTGTGCAGCAGGTGCTCGTACCAGTGCCCGACCACGTACTCGGGGATGTAGACGCTGATCACGTCGCGCGGACTCTGCCGGCGCAGGCCCTTCACGTACTCGATGACCGGGCGGGTCACCTCGCGGTAGGGCGAGTCGAGGATCTTGAGGGGGACGTTGATGCCGCGTCGCTCCCAGTCCTCGCGCAGCGCCTTCGTCTCGTCCGGGTCGACGCTGATGGAGAGCGCCTCCAGGTGGTCGGCGCGGATCAGTTTGGCGTAGGCGAGGGCGCGCAGCGTGGGGCGGTGGAGTTTGGAGACGAGGACGATCGCGTGGACGCGGGAGGGACGCACGCTCTCGTCGGCGGGGGTCTCGTCGGCGGCGATCTCGGCGGCGACCCGGTCGTAGTGCTTCCGGATCGCGGTCATCGTGCCGTAGAAGATGACCATGCCGAGCAGGGCCACCCAGGCGCCGTGCGTGAACTTGGTGGCGAGGACGATCACCAGGACCATGCCGCAGAAGAAGGCGCCGAAGGCGTTGATGGCCCGGGAGCGGATCATGTGGCGGCGCTTGGCCTGGTCCCGTTCGTCGACCAGCAGGCGGTTCCAGTGCCGCACCATGCCGGTCTGGCTCAGGGTGAAGGAGACGAACACCCCGACGATGTAGAGCTGGATCAGCTTCGTGGAGTCGGCGCCGTAGAGCCAGACGAGCAGGATCGCCGCGCCCGCCAGCAGGACGATGCCGTTGGAGAACGCGAGGCGGTCGCCGCGGGTGTGGAGCTGGCGCGGCAGATAGCGGTCCTGGGCGAGGATCGAGCCGAGCAGCGGGAAACCGTTGTACGCGGTGTTCGCGGCGAGGAAGAGGACCAGGGCGGTGGCGGCCGCGAGGACGATGAAGAGGAAGGAGCCGTGGCCGAAGACCGCCTCGGCGACCTGGGCGATGACCGGGTCCTGGGTGAAGTCCGCGCCGACCGGGACGCCGTCGCGGATCAGGTCGACCGCCGGGTTCTCGGCCATCTTGACGTCGGTGGCCAGGGCCAGGCCGATGATGCCGCAGAACATGGTGACGGCGAACAGGCCCATCATGGCGAGCGTCGTCGCGGCGTTCTTGCTCTTCGGCTTCCGGAACGCGGGCACCCCGTTGCTGATCGCCTCGACCCCGGTGAGGGCGGCGCAGCCGGAGGAGAAGGCCCGCAGGAGGAGGAAGACGAGCGCGAAGCCGGCCAACCCCTCGTGTTCGGGCCTGATCTCCAGGTCGGAGGTGGGGGCGTGCATCGCTTCGCCGAGGATCAGTCCGCGGAAGGCGCCCCACAGGATCATGAGGAAGACGCCGACCACGAAGAGATAGGTGGGGATGGCGAAGAGCTTCCCGCTCTCCTTGACGCCGCGCAGGTTCATCAGCGTGAGCAGGATGATGGCGCCTATGGCGCAGAACGTCTTGTGCTCGATGACGAACGGGATCGCGGAGCCGAGGTTCTCGACCCCGGAGGAGATCGACACGGCGACGGTGAGGACGTAGTCGACGAGGAGGGCGCTGGCGACGGTCAGTCCGGACTTGGGGCCGAGGTTGGTGGTCGCGACCTCGTAGTCGCCGCCGCCGCTCGGGTAGGCGTGCACGTTCTGCCGGTAGGAGGCGACGACCGTGAACATGAGGACGACGACCGCGACGGCGATCCAGGGGCTGAAGTGGTACGCCGACACCCCCGCGATGGACAGCACGAGGAGGACTTCTCCGGGTGCGTACGCCACCGAGGACAACGGGTCGGACGCGAAGACGGGGAGCGCGATGCGCTTGGGGAGCAGGGTTTCCCCGAGCTTGTCGCTGCGCAGCGCCCGGCCGATCAGGATCCGTTTGGGCAGGTCGGTCAGTTTGGACACGCAGAGGATCGTAAGCGGAGCCCGTGGCCGGAACGCACACCCTTTCGACGTGGCCCCGCAATCTCCTGCGGTCGGAGGCAATTGCCCCACCATTCCTTAACGCGATCCTTGCGCGCGTCGGCCCTGTTTTGCTTTTCCTTTACCGGAGTGCGCGCCGATACGGCGACTCGGATGCGGCAGGGACCTCCCCGGCGCATAAGCTCGACCCCGGGCCGCACCGCGGGTGTGCGCCCCGTTGTTTGCCCAGCAAGCTGAGAGAGAAGTGTGAGCAGCGTGTTTTCGCAGGTCAGCCGGATGACCAGGACGGCGGGGTAGGCGCACAGTGCACATCGTCATCATGGGCTGCGGGCGCGTCGGTGCCGCTCTCGCACAGACCCTGGAGCAGCAGGGGCACACCGTCGCGGTGATCGACCAGGACCCCACGGCGTTCCGTCGCCTCGGGTCCGGATTCGGCGGCCGCCGGGTCACCGGGGTCGGCTTCGACCAGGACACCCTCCGCGAGGCGGGGATCGAGGACGCCGGGGCCTTCGCCGCGGTGAGCAGCGGCGACAACTCCAACATCATCGCGGCCCGGGTGGCCCGCGAGATGTTCTCCATCGAGAACGTCGCGGCGCGCATCTACGACCCCCGGCGCGCCGAGGTCTACCAGCGCCTCGGCATCCCCACCGTGGCGACGGTGCGCTGGACGTCGGACCAGATGCTGCGGCGGCTGCTGCCGTCGGGCGCGGAGCCGCTGTGGCGCGACCCGAGCGGGGGTGTGCAGCTCGCCGAGGTGCACACGACGCCGTCCTGGATCGGGCACAAGATCAGCACGCTCCAGGAGGAGACGGGAGTCCGTGTGGCCTTCCTCACCCGGTTGGGCGAGGCCATACTGCCGACCTCGCAGACCGTTCTCCAGGAGGGCGACCTGGTCCACGTGATGATGCGTACGGACGAGATCGCCAAGGTCGAAGAGGCCTTCGCCCAGGGTCCCGAGGAGGACGGTCACTGATGCGTGTGTCGATTGCCGGGGCGGGCGCGGTGGGCCGTTCCATCGCCGCCGAGCTGCTGGAGAACGGGCACGAGGTGCTGCTGATCGACAAGGCTCCGACCGCCATCTCGGTCGAGCGGGTCCCGATGGCCGAGTGGCTGCTCGCGGACGCCTGTGAGATCACGTCGCTCGACGAGGCGGCGCTGCAGCGGTGCAACGTGGTGATCGCCGCGACCGGGGACGACAAGGTCAACCTGGTCGTCTCGCTGCTCGCCAAGACCGAGTACGGCGTGCCGCGCGTGGTGGCCCGGGTGAACAACCCGAAGAACGAGTGGCTGTTCAACGAGTCCTGGGGCGTGGACGTCGCCGTCTCGACGCCGCGTCTGATGTCGGCCCTGGTCGAGGAGGCGGTGAGCGTCGGTGATCTGGTCCGGCTGCTGCGCTTCAGCCACGGCGACGCCAACCTGGTGGAGCTGACCCTCCCGCCGGAGTCGGCGCTGGCCGGTACCCGCGTCGGGGATGTGGCCTGGCCCGAGGACACCTCGCTGGTGACGATCATCCGGGGTACGCGGGTTTTGACGCCGAGCCCCGAGGAGTCCCTGGAGGCCGGGGACGAGCTGCTGTTCGTGGCCGCGCAGGCGCGCGAGGAGCAGCTGGAGGACCTGCTGTCGGTCCGGCGGGGTCCGGAGGACGACTGACCGCGGGAACGCCGGAACGAGGAGGGGCCCGGACCGCTCAGCGGTCCGGGCC
>NZ_JBHXPF010000011.1:144435-150215 GCF_042718715.1 Streptomyces sp. NPDC058576
TTGTGGTTCTGCTTCTGTTGGTCGGGTGTGGTGCGTTTTATACCTGCGCGCGCGATCGACTTTTCGGGTTGGGGCGGGGAGCCATCGTGCGGGCGGGCCCCTCCTCGTGCACGAGGTTCCACCGGATCAGGCCTCCGGGTCGCGGAGGGCCGCGGCGGCCTGCGCCTTGCGCTCCTTCTCGGCCTGTTCCTCGGCCTCCATCTCGGCGAAGACGTCGATGGGCGGCGGAGCCTTCGCGAGGAAGACCCAGGTCAGGTAGACCGCGAGCAGGAACGGCGGGATCTTCAGCGCGATGAGCACCCAGCCGAACTGGGTGGTGTCGGCCCACCAGTAGAGCGGGAAGAGGATCGCGCACTTGGCCAGCAGGATGAAGCCCCAGGCGTAACTGGCCTTGGTGTAGGCCTTCTTCCGGCCCGGGTTACGGGTCCGCCAGGAGAGGTTCTCCTTGAAGACCGGGCCGAGGATCAGGCCGATCAGCGGTACGCCGGCGGCGGCGGTGGCGATGTAGGCCACCGAGAGGCCCAGGGTGTAGAGCATGCCCGGCAGGTAGAAGTCCTTGGCATTGCCCGTCATCATCGCGAAGACGACACCGAAGGCCACCCCGAAGACGCCGCTGAAGGCGTGCTTGACGGTGTCCCGGCGGATCAGCCGGACGACGACGAGGGCCAGGGACACGGCCAGGGCCGCGATGGCCGAGATCTGCAGGTTCTTGTTGATGGTGAAGATCGTGACGAAGAGCAGCCCGGGGAGGACTGTCTCCACCATGCCGCGCACCCCGCCGAAGGCCTCGAAGAGAGCGGCCTCGGTGACGGCTTTCGCCTCGGCGTCCTGCTGGGCCGCGTGCCTCCCGCCGGCGTGCTGCGGGTCGGTGCGGTGGGGCTGGTCCGTGTCGGACGTCGGCTTGTCGAGAGACGTCACCGGCTACTCCTTGCCGAGCGGTCGGAGTTCGTATGTGGGGTTGAACAGCACCCGGCGGCCGTGGCTCATGGCGACCCGCCCCGAGGCGATGATCCTGCGGCCGGGCTCTATGCCGACGATGGAGCGACGGCCGAGCCAGACCACGTCCAGCGGCTCGGTGCCATCGAAGAGCTCCGCCTCCAGGGCGGGCACTCCGGCCCGGGGGCGGAGGGTGACGGTCCGCAACGTACCAGTCACCTTCACGATCTGCCGGTCGGAGCACTCGGAGATCCGGGTGCATCCGGTTGCCTGTGCGTCCTCCCGCAGCGCCTGTGACTCCAGGTCCTCCTGGGAACTGGAGAGCCGGTCGAGCATACGGCGGAAGCGCCCGGAAGGCTTCGCCGCCTTCCCGGCTTTGTCGGATCGGGGAACAGCACTCATACCCGAAGAGTACCGGTCCCGGGGGAGGTACACGCAGGCACGCGGCGACCACTCGAAAGCGTGAATCGGTGCGTGTCAGTCGCGCTCGAAGCGGTAACCCATGCCCGGTTCGGTGACGAAGTGGCGGGGGTGCGAGGGGTCCGTCTCCAGCTTGCGGCGCAGTTGAGCCATGTAGACGCGCAGATAGTTGGTCTCGGTGCCGTAGGAGGGGCCCCAGACCTCCTGGAGGAGCTGTTTCTGGCTGACCAGGCGGCCGGCGTTGCGGACGAGGACCTCCAGCAGGTGCCATTCGGTGGGGGTGAGGCGTACGTCGCGGCCGGCCCGGTGCACCTTCTTCGCCGCCAGGTCGACGGTGAAGCCGGCGGTCTCGACGAGGGCGATGTCCTCGGCGCCGCCTTCCTGGCCGACCGGTTCGGCCCGGCGTACGGAGGCGCGGAGCCGGGCCAGCAGCTCGTCCATGCCGAACGGTTTGGTGACGTAGTCGTCCGCCCCGGCGTCCAGGGCCTCCACCTTCTCGTCGGAGGTCTGGCGCGCGGAGAGGACGAGGATCGGGACCCGGGTCCAGCCGCGCAGGCCCCTGATCACCTCGACCCCGTCCATGTCGGGCAGCCCGAGGTCGAGGAGGACCACGTCGGGGTGGCGGGCGGCGGCGAGCTGGAGGGCGGTCGCCCCGTCGGGCGCGGCGTCGACCTCGTACTGGCGGGCCTTCAGGTTGATCACGAGGGCGCGGACGATCTGCGGCTCGTCGTCGACCACAAGCACCCTGGTCATCGCGGACCTGCCTTTCTGCTGTACGGGGAGGGGGAAGGAAGTGCGTGGGGGCGGGCGGCATGCGCCCGGGGGTGTGTCACGAGGTGACCCGGGCCGGCAGCTCGGCGTCGGCCCGGGGCCCGGTCTGCGCCGCGGCGAGGGTCAGGACCATGGTCAGCCCGCCGCCGGGGGTGTCCTCGGCGTCCAGGGTGCCGCCCATGGCCTCGGCGAAGCCCCGGGAGACGGCGAGGCCGAGGCCCACGCCCGCGCCGCGCGGGGCGTCCCCGTACCGCTGGAAGGGCTCGAAGATCCGTTCCTTGGCCTCGTCGGGGACGCCCCGGCCGCGGTCCACGACCCGTAGCTCGACCCGGCCGCCGAGGGCGCTGGCGGCCACGGCGACGGGCTCCTGGCCCGGGTTGTACTTGACAGCGTTCTCGACGATGTTGGCGACCACCCGCTCCAGGAGCCCGGGGTCGACGGCGACCATCGGCAGCGTCTCGGGGATGTCCAGGTCGACGCTGCCCTCCGGGACGCCGCCGAGCGCCATGGGGACCACCTCGTCGAGGTCGATCTCGCGGATCAGGGGGGTCACGGTGCCGGTCTGGAGGCGGGACATGTCCAGCAGGTTGCCGACCAGGTGGTCCAGCCGGTCGGCGCCGTCCTCGATGCCTTCCAGGAGCTCCGCCTCGTCCTCCGCGGACCAGGCGACGTCGTCGGAGCGCAGCGAGCTGACGGCGGCCTTGATGGCGGCCAGGGGGGTGCGCAGGTCGTGGCTGACGGCGGCGAGCAGGGCGGTCCTGATCCGGTTGCCTTCGGCGAGCCTGCGGGCCTGCTCGGCCTCCCAGACCAGGCGCTGGCGATCCAGGACGACGGCGGCCTGCGCGGCGAACGCGCCGAGCACCCGGCGGTCCTCGGCGGGCAGCACCCGGCCGGACAGCGCGAGGGCCATGTTGTCGCCGACCGGCATGTCCACGTCGGCGTCGTCGGGGCGCGTGACGGGGGCCGGTCCGACGAATCCGGCGCAGGTCCACGGCTCGACGTCGCTGCTGCGCTCCAGCAGGGCGACGGACTCCATGGCAAAGGTCTCCCGGACCCGTTCCAGCAGGGCGTCCAGGGCGGTCTCGCCGCGCAGCACGCTGCCCGCGAGGAAGGAGAGGATCTCCGACTCGGCGCGCAGCCGGGCGGCCTGGTGGGTGCGCCGGGCCGCGAGGTCGACCACGGAGGAGACCGCCACCGCCACCGCGAAGAAGATCACGATGGCGACGAGGTTCTCGGGGTCCTGGACGGTCAGGGTGTGGGTGGGCGGGGTGAACCAGTAGTTCAGCAGCATGCAGCCGACGGCCGCCGAGGCCAGCGCGGGTCTCAGTCCGCCGAGCAGGGCGGCGACGACCGTCAGGAAGAGGAAGAGCAGGACGTCGTTGGCGAGGCCGGGAGCGTCCTCCATGCTGCGCAGCACCACCGCGAGCAGGACGGGGCCGACGACGCCGACGAGCCAGCCCCAGAGGATCCGGGCGCGGCCGAGCCGGGCGCCGCGGGCGATGGGCAGGCCGCGGCCCTTGGCGACCTCTTCGTGGGTGACGATGTGGACGTCGAGGTCGGGCCCCGATTCGCGGGCGACGGTCGCGCCGACCCCGGGGCCGTAGATGTACTGCCAGGTCTTGCGGCGGCTGGAGCCCAGCACGATCTGGGTGGAGTTGACGCCGCGGGCGAACTCCAGAAGGGCGGCGGGTATGTCGTCGCCGATGACGTGGTGGAAGCTGCCGCCGAGGTCCTCGACCAGGGTGCGCTGGAGCGCCAGCTCCTTCGGGGAGGCGGAGGTCAGTCCGTCGCTGCGGGCGATGTAGACGGCGAGGATCTCGCTGCCGGAGCCCTTGGCCGCCATCCGGGAGGCGCGGCGGATGAGGGTGCGGCCCTCGGGCCCGCCGGTGAGCCCGACGACGATGCGTTCGCGGGCCTGCCAGGTGGAGCGGATGTTGTGCTCGCCCCGGTACTGCTGGAGGTACTCGTCGACCCGGTCCGCGGTCCACAACAGCGCCAGTTCCCGCAACGCGGTGAGGTTGCCGGGGCGGAAGTAGTTCGAGAGGGCCGCGTCCATCTTGTCGGGCTGGTAGATGTTGCCGTGCGCCATGCGCCGGCGCAGCGCCTGGGGCGACATGTCGACCAGCTCGATCTGGTCGGCCCGGCGCACCACCTCGTCCGGGACCGTCTCCCGCTGCCGTACCCCCGTGATCGACTCCACGACATCGCCCAGGGACTCCAGATGCTGGATGTTCACCGTGGATATGACATCGATCCCGGCCTTCAGCAGCTCCTCGACGTCCTGCCAGCGCTTGGCGTTCCGCGAGCCGGGGACATTGGTGTGGGCCAGCTCGTCGACCAGGGCCACCGCCGGGGCGCGCTCCAGCACCGCGTCCACGTCCATCTCGGTGAACGCGGTGCCGCGGTAGCTGATCTCGCTGCGCCGGACCTGCTCCAGGCCGTGCAGCAGCACCTCGGTGCGCGGCCTGGCGTGGTGCTCCACGAAGGCCACCACGCAGTCGGTGCCGCGCTCGACCCTGCGGTGGGCCTCGGAGAGCATCGCGTACGTCTTGCCGACGCCCGGTGCCGCGCCCAGGTAGATCCGGAGTGTGCCGCGTCCCATGGCCCCATTGTCTTCTTCCGTCCGGCCCTGTCGTGCCGAGGTCCGGTGGCGCCCGGTGCGGGCTGCCGCCCTCGACGCTACTCCGCTCCCGGGCGCGGTTCGGTCCCGGGAGCGCAGGTGAGGGGCGTATTGACGGAACTCTGATGCCCGGCGGAGGCCGTGAAGAGGGCGGGGCCGGGGCTCAGGCCTGTTCGACGATGTGGCCGTCGCTCAGCTCCAGGACCCGGTCGGCCAGGCCCAGCAGCTGGGGGTCGTGGGTGGCGACGAGGGCGGTGACGTTCTCGCTGCGGACGACCGCGCGGAGCAGTTCCATCACGGCGAGGCCGGTCTCGGCGTCGAGCTGGCCCGTGGGCTCGTCGGCGATCAGGAGGGCGGGCCGGTTGGCGAGGGCGCGGGCGATGGCGACGCGCTGCTGCTGGCCGCCGGAGAGCTCGCCGGGGCGCTGTTCCGCGTGGTCGGCGAGGCCGACGAGGGAGAGCAGCAGGGCGACCCGCTCGTCACGCTCGGCCGGATCGGCCTTGCGCAGCCGGAGCGGTACGCCGACGTTCTCGGCGGCGGTCAGGATCGGGATGAGGCCGAAGGACTGGAAGATGAAACCGACCCGGTCCCGGCGCAGCTCCAGGAGGCCCTTCTCGCCGAGCCCGCCCAGCTCGGTGCCGTCGACGGTGATCCGGCCGCCGTCAGGGGCGTCCAGCCCGCCGACCAGGTTGAGCAGGGTGGTCTTGCCGGAGCCGGAGCGGCCCTTGAGCGCGACCAGCTCACCGCGGGGGATCTCGAACGAGACGCCGCGCAGGGCGTGCACGGCCGCCGCTCCGCTCCCGTACGAGCGGTGCAGGTCCTCGACCGCGACCATGACCGTACGGGCCGGGTCCTCGGCGAGGGCCGTGCCGGACTGCCCGCTGGTGCTCTCGGTCATGCTGTTCCCCCGTCGTACGTACGTGGCCCGCGTCGTCGCCCGCCAAGTATGTGTGTGCGGCACGGGGCCGGGCAATGGCCGGCGGGTGGTGACGTACGAAGGCCGGTGGGCCGCACCCGGAAAGGGGTGCGGCCC